>CAZCRA010000081.1:675-16272 GCA_964500945.1 uncultured Verrucomicrobiales bacterium
CGTGCGGAAACATTCGAGTCCCCGCGCAGTCACACCCTTCCCGATCGAGCATTTTGGCGACCCAAATGGCCGAGACGGCTCCCCGGCTCCAGCCAATGAGATTCACCTCGAATTCGCGACCGAGGTTGAGTGCATTTCGGAAGTCGTTGCAGACCTGGTCCTTCACTTCCCTCGCAATGAGTTCGGTCTCCCATCCAGTGGCGCCATTAAAGAGTTTGCCACCTCGCCTCTTCGTGTTCGGATTTGCGCCCACCCCCCCAAAGTAATGACGGCGCTCGGATGGGTCGAGCCGCTGGAAAAAATCCGAGGCATTCGTCGTCCGCCACTGGGTTGACTGGTCTCTCACATTCGCCCAGGTTCCATCGATGATGTACGTATCCAGCCCGACGGGATCGACGTGGTTGATGGGGTCGTTTCCGACCATGCCGTAGAGGTTGAGGCCGCCTGCTTCGCCGAGGGGATCGCGGGACAGCCAGCGGCCGAGTGCGGGATGGTAGTGGCGGCGGCCGAAATCGGAGAGGCCGCTGAAGGCGTCGACTGGTTTCGTGCTGAAGCGCCAGGGGTTTTTGGTGGCATAGGAACCTTCCATGGCGAGCAGTTCGCCGAAGGGGCCGTATTGATAGACGGCGGTGGCTTGGCCGCTGACGGTGTCGACGAGCCCCGTGACGTTCCCGCGCAGGTCATAGGCCGTGAAGTGGCTTGCGCCGCTAACGGTGTCCTGAATCAGGGCCAATCCGCCGATGCCGCCGGCTCCTTGCAGGCTGCCACTCAAGTCCGGGCCCCAGAGCGCGGTTTGGCGGGGGTGGAGGGTTTGCGCGTCCAGCACGGCGGTGATGTTCCAGCCATCGTGAACGAAGAGAGTATCGCGGGCGAGATACTCTTCGTCATTCAATAGGACGAAGGTTCGGACCCGGCTGCGGCGGCCGGCGTAATCGTAACTCAGCTCCTGGCGGAATTCGGGGAGGGGATAGCCCGGCGCGGTGAGGCCGGGGCGCGTCCGGACCGCAATGAGGCGGTTCTCCGCATCCCATTCGTATTCGAGGCGACCGTCAAAGGTGAGGTTGCCGTCGGCGTCGTATTTGAGATGGACCGTTGCGGCGGGGACGACGGCCGGGCGAATCGAGCGCTCCGTCGTTCCCCCCAATTCAGCTTCCACGATGACGTTGGCCCCCGCGGGACCGGAGGTGTTGTCGAAGGAGAGGCGATCGCCGAAGTAGGCGTCTTTCCGTGCTTCGGGAGGAGCGCCGTCGATGCGAATGGTGGCCTGGGGCAGGGCTTTGCCGGTCACGACGGCGATGCCGGGATGCTGGATCGTATCGTATTGGGTGCGATCGAGTGAGGCGGATTGATAGTGGCGTGTTTCGGGGACGCCGAGATTGGCCGTCAAGCGGTTTCCAATTTGGTCGTAAGCAAAGGTGCGATTCCGTCCAAAGATCGCCTCACCATCAGCATCGTGGTGCGTGGCGCCGGTGAGTTGCCCGTGTCCGTCATATTCATACGACCAGTGGGAGCCATCCTCGAGATCGATTCGGGAACGCCGGTCGAGGCGGTCGAAGGTGGCGCTGAAGGTTTGAGTCCATCCGGTCGCCACGTTGTTCCGGCTTTGGAGACGCTCTAGATCGTCGCGAAAGACCGTCGCCGTGAGCACGTCCGAACCGCTTCGGGCGCTGACGATTCGCTCGATCCAATCACTGTTCGCGCGGTATTCATACCGGATCTCGTGAACGCCATCGGTGATTGCTTTCAAGCGACCGGAGGCATCGTATTCGTAATCCTGCGCCGCGGACCAGTCCGGGCCGGAAGATTGCCTGGAGGCTCGCCGCAGGAGGGGATCATGGATCCAGCGGACGGCGATTCCCGCTTTGGGTCCGGCTGTAAAGGTCTCCTGTTCCAGCAGCCCGGCGAGGTGATACTCCAAGGTAACGCTCGAATCTCCATGATCGATGGAAGCCGGCCAGCCCCGACGATCATATTCGTACGATAAATCCGGGGTGGCGTCTCCGTAATCGACTGCCGAGAGGTCGCCGGCGGGGTGGTAGTCATAGGCCGTGGTGATCGAGCGGCCCGAGACGCGCGAGGCCAGACGTCCGGCGGCGGTGTAGGAGAACACGAGGGAAGGGCCGCCTGGCGGAGTCTTGCCGACGAGCCGGCCGGTTTTGGAATCGTAAATCCAGGTGGTGACACCGCCGCCGGTCGTCATGGTGGTGAGCCGGCCCTGGCTGTCGTAGGTGTAATCGACGGGGTAGGTCTGAGAGCCCTGTTGGCGACTGAGGCGACCGGTCGGCAGATAATCGTAATCGATCTCTGAGTCATCCGGAAGCGTGAGCACATCCAAGCGCCCGCCTGCGTCATAGGTATATTGAGTGACGAAGGGTGGGGCCGAGGGTTCCGGAGAGGGAGAAGAGGACGAGGACAGTTGATCATCTGCTGTCCAATCGAATGTCGTGGGGGCTTCACCGGCTGGGAAGGTGCGGCGGACGCGACCATGCGGGTCATACTCGATCGTGGCGGAGTCGACGATCCCGCCGCCGCTGTCGATTTGCGTCCAGGAGGTGAGGCGGCCATTTTCGTAGAGCGTCGCGCTTCGAGTGTTGTCCGGGTAGGTGACAGTGACGAGCCGGGTGCCGGGACCGACGGATTCGGTCCGGCGATGGGTGGTTTGACCCGCGTAGCTATCCCAGGACTCCAAGCCGTCGACGGATTCGTCGAAGATGCGCAGCTCGGTGGCGGTGGGGTCGTTTTCAAAAGGAAACACACGATCGACGGTCCGGCGAACAATGATGCCGTTCCGTGTGGTGTAGAAGATTTCGCGTTCCACAATGCGGTCGATGCCGTCGCGGTCGAGGGTATCGCTGCGATCGACGTCGATGGCGATGGCGCTTTGCCGCCCGAGTTCGTCATATTCGTAGAGTCGGGAGACGCCATCGGGGTCGGTGACGCGGATAAGCTGGCCCTTGGCGTTGTAATGGTAGGTCGTCTCGGAGATCGAACCGTTCTCGTGAGGGACGGCCACCTTGGAAATCCGGCCGGCGAGATCGAAGTAGGTGGTGCTCCATTCGGTCTCCTCGTCGTTGTCGCCGAGGCGGATCACCTTCTGCCAGCGTCCGTCCGGATCGACACCATATTCCATCCGGACGGGGAAGACCGCGGTGCCGGTGACGCTTTCGCGCCGGCCGTCCGGGAACCATCTTTCGATGCGCGTGCTGCTGTCCTGGTGGGTGGCGGTGCGTGTCCGGTAGCCGGAGGGATCGATATCTTCGAGGTAGTTCGTGACGCGGTTCTCTGGGTCGTGGTGGGAGACGAGGTTGCCGGCCGGATCGCGCAGGGTCTTCGACAGTTGGATGGTGCTTCCATCGGTGCCTTGGCGGGTAGTGATGGTTTCCCGTCCGTCCTGTGATTCGATGCGGGAGATTCCGCCTTGGGTGATGGTGCGCGTCAGGCCGGATTCGGAGAAAGTCGTGACGAGGCCGAAGGGATCGGTGAAGGCTTCGAGGCCGCAGCAACCAAAGGTCATGGCATGGAGGCCTTCGAGGGTCTGGATCTGTGTCGGGCGTCCGGCGTCATCGGTTTGAAGCGTCAGTGCCTGATCGATGACGAAACCGCTCTCAATATCGACCACGGTTCGTGAGATCATTTCACCCGCGACATCGGTTATTTCGACGGTTCGCGTTCCGGCAATGATGAGGTCGGGATCGGCTGGGTGCGGGGCGCCTTTGGTGGTTGTCGTGGTGAGGATGCCAAGCGTGTCATCCCAACTGTAATCATACAACGTGCGGGTCCCATCGGGGCGGGTGACGCTGGCCAATTCGTCGCGGAATTGCCCATCGTGATAGCGGTATTGGGTGACGAGATTGGTGGGGTTGTCCCATGAGGCGCCGGGTAGGGTGGCCACGATATGGTCATAGCCGTCGAGATGCTGCACCGTGTAGGTTCGGCGGACTTCCTGGCCGAGGATCTGCTCGATGTGAAGTTCGTCCGGGGTGCCATGCACCTCATAATCGTAAAGCAAGACCCGGGATTGCGATTCGGGCGCGCCGGGCGGGGCATCGAGATATTGTTCCACGATCTTCGTTACGCGCCGAGTGATGGGGTCGTACTCGTAGCGTCGCCATGGACCTTCGGCAGGGTTTTCGAATTCCAATAGCCCGGCAAACGGTCCGGTTTCATAATAGGACCAGGTCGAGGTTTGGGCGTTGCCGTCCGGATCGGCCGTTTCTCGAATGAGACGCCGGGGATGACCGGGGATCGTCTTCCAGGTTCGGGTGGTTTTGCGGATGACGGTGCCGCCCGGGTCGGTCGTGGTTGAGGTCTCCTCGTACGTGCCCTGCGTTTCGAAAGTTTCGTCCTCGTAGTCGCGGAAGGAGGTGACCGTTTCGATGCGCTCGCCGTCGTCGCGGGAAATGGACAAATCCTTGGTGTCCGGGTCGCGCGAGATGTCGAAGCTTTCCGTGTGGCCATCGGCGGTGCGCGACACCCGGATGGAGGAGGGACCGGTCCTGGCGACGCGGATGGTGGCCAGTTCCTGGCCGGCCAGAGCGGGAAGGCCACCGGCTCCGGGATCGGGCGTGATGCTGGCGGGGAAGATCCAAAGGGTGTAATCGCCATCGGTGGGGTCGGGATCGTCGATGTAGGCGGAGCCGCTAGGCGACTGGAAGTGGGTGGTGTTTCCCTGGCCATCCTCGAAGCGCTCGACCTCGCCGGTCAGGCTGGGGCGCACGAACTTCGGATGAACGTGTTCGGGTTCTGGCTGATCGACGGGGATTTCGAGATAGGCGTCTTCGGTGCCTTCTTCGCCGCCGCCGAGGTCAACGAAGAGGGAGCCTTCGCCGGCCTCGAGATTCATCGCACCGAGGGGGCAGTCGTCCTCGCAGGGGCGGCATTCCTGCTCACCTGGATCGGGACCCAGGCTGCCGTCGGCGCGGAGGAAGATGCTGGGCTTCCAGATGACGTGGTCCGTGTCCGGGCCGGCGTCTGGCAGGCGCGTCCCGAGTGTGACCCGGGGATTGATCAGGAGATCAAAGAGATCCAGGGTGGAAGTTTCATCGCTATTGTGAGGAATAAAGCTCAATTCCATCCGCCGGAATTGGTAAAGCTCGATATCGCGCACGTTTTCGGGCCGGTTCCACGCCGTGATGTTGATGGTCTGGATGGGCTTGGTGATCGTGAAGCTGAGGATTCGGGAGATGGGATTGAATGAGGCGTCCGTGCTGCCGATCGACCCTCCGGAGGCTTCGTCCTCGTCGGAGAGAAGGACGCTTCCCGTGATGCTGCCGGCGTACGGCGACACCCCCGTGACGGTGGGAGGATGATGGTAACTTTCCGAAGTCTGACGAATCCAGTAAGTCCCGGCCCGGTTGATTTCGGGCACCCGCAGGTGGAACCTCAGAACGACGCTCAGGGTCTGGTTCCCGAAATCGTCAGACGTCTTCAGGTTGACCCCCTCGTCCATGCGAAGGAACGAGCGTGCGTTGGCGGTGCCGGTTAGGGCAAGCAGGGCGACGGAAAGGCAGAAGAGCGCAGGGACAGTTTTGCTGGTCATGCGTGGGTGATGGGATTCGGCCTCCCGATTTAAGGTTTTCCGCCGAGTTGTCCAACAGAAAATGGAAATCTTTTGGTGTTAGCATGGATGTGGCGAGTTTGTTACAAAACGGGCCTTGAATGAACGGAGCCTGGTTAGTAGCTATTTCGGTTTTTGGGCAGATCGGGTAGGGTCGTCAATGCGGCGCCGGGCAAGAGTTTTTCGCATTTTCTGAATCCAGAGGAGCTGGCCTCTGCGAAGGGCGAACCCGAGAGTGAAGATCGCTTTAGCCAGACCAGAAGCAGTCCACGGGGTCGATTATCCCGAGCGTTTGGTTTGGAGCTGTCGACTTTTTGTCGAATTTCTCTGCCCGCAAAGGGCAAACCAATTTTCGACAAAAATAGTCATCTAAGGTCGATCAGCACCTCGTATCTTCCGCAGGCGAAATCGCCTGTTTAATTAGCAACCCCAAAAGAAAGACAAAAAATGATTAAGACAACTCTCACAGCCATCATTGGATCCATCGCCCTGGCCGGAACGGCTATGGCGGGCAATTACGGGAAAAAGGACATCGTCGATACGGCCGCCTCTTTGGACGCGTTCTCGACCCTCGTCGCTGCCGTGAAAGCGGGAGGCCTCGTTGAAACACTCAAGGGAGACGGACCCTTCACAGTGTTCGCCCCAACGAATGATGCGTTCGCCGCGCTTCCGGAAGGCACGCTCGACAGCCTTCTCAAGCCCGAAAACAAAGAAAAGCTGGTCAGCATCCTGACCTACCACGTCGTCCCCGCCAAGGTCATGGCAGCCGATGTCAGCCCGGGTGAGGTCGCCACGGTCAACGGTCAGAAATTCACCGTGAAGGTGGAAGACGGCAAGGTAATGGTCGACAACGCTACCGTCGTGAAGACCGACGTGGAGTGTTCAAACGGCGTAATCCATGTGATCGATGCGGTGATTCTTCCTTCCGAGTAGACTCATAGGTCTTCGATCTTACAACGAAACAAAAATTGGGTCGCGACTCTTCGGGGTCGTGACCCTTTTGCATGGTCTGTCCCGGGCGAGATAGGCGGGTTCGGGCCTCCGGTTCCCCCGTTTTTTGCGGGAAAAGAAGGTGGTAGTGAAAGACGGGCTCAGGCGCAATCTCTACGGGCCGGGTTACTTTAAATTCTTAAAACGTCATGAGATTTTCAGTTCTTTTGATGGGGTAAGTGTGGATGCTTTCGATTTCTGAAAGCCAAGTCTTTGAGTGGGCGGGATCGGTATGCGGGGAACGTCTCCCGGGCTCGCAGGTGGCCAAACCGCCGAGGTCGATCGAGGATTCGCTGGCTATCGAACGCGCTTGTCAGGGCGCGCTCGCGCGGGTGATGCCAGCGGTCGTGAGGGTGGGAACGGCGTCGGGCGTGATCGTTTCGGAGGACGGTTTGATTCTCACGGCGGCGCATTTGAAAGCGGTTCCGTCCGAGCGGATCGGGGTGCTGCTACCCGACGGCACACGGGTGACGGCCAAGGCCAAGACAATGGGCGTGTTTGGCCAGGCGGACATGGCGATTTTGAAGATGGATGGGGAGGGGCCCTACCCCTTCGTGGCACTGGGAGACGCCGGTTCGCTAACGGAAGGCGACTGGTGTCTCATGGCCGGGCACATGTATCCTTTGTAACCGAACCGACCGGCTGTGGCGCTGCTTGGCCGGTTGATGGGCACGGGCGAGAAACTGCTGAGTGATGTGAATGGGGCGGGAGGCGACAGCGGCGGGCCGTTGTTCGACCTCGAAGGGCGACTGATCGGCATCAACTCCTACGCGATGCGTCATCGGATGTGGCATGTGAGCATCGATCGTTTCAAAGAGCACTGGGAGCGATTGCGCGAGGGTGAGCGCTGGGGTGGATTGAAACCGGGGCTGAGTTTCAACCTCGGGGATCTGCCGCGGCCATCGACGGGGCCTCCCGAGCGGGCCCAAGAGCTTTTGGCGGAACGAACGAAGCCGGTGGCGCCAAGCATCGTGCGGATTTTCGACGGTGAGGTCCTGGTTTGTCTGGGCACCGTCGTGGAACGGAAGGGTTTCATCTTGACGAAGGCCAGTGCGCTCCCGACCGAAACGGTTTGCGAACTGCCCGGTGGCGGCCGGAAGGCGGCAGTCACGGTGGCGACCGACCCGGATTTGGCCCTTGCCTTGATGAAAGTCGATGCCGGCGACTTGTCACCGATCGACTGGCCAAAGGAGAAAACGCTGCCTCTCGGTCGATGGCTGGTGGGCGTCAGCGCGGAAGGGGAACCGGTGGCGGTGGGCATCGTGGGCACGCCTTCGTTCGAGCTGCCGCTCCACGTGACGCGATTGTCGAGCTGGTTTGATTTGGATTGGGGTGAACCGTCCCGGATCCAGCTTGTGCAAAGCTACACGAAAGCGCAGAAGGCGGGGTTGCGACCGGGGCAAACGATTCTGAGCGTCAACGAGCAGCCCGCGCCCGCGCTGGAGGCCTTCCACCAGCTCATCAGCCAGGCGCCGGCGCGCGGGACCGTTGCGCTTGAGCTGCGGGATCAGAACGGCCAGGAATTGACCGCATCCGTCGCTCCCGCGCCGAGGGGTGGGATGCGGCTGAAGCGAGGCGCTGATGGGAAGATGGAGGTCGTCCAGCCAGCGAACCGGTCGGAACCGGTTTTGCCGCCGGGGCGTCAGACGGGGTTGGTTGCGGTCATCCAGCACGACACGGCGCTTGGACCCGAGCTGAATGGTGGACCGTTGCTGGGGACGGACGGAGCGGTCGCCGGAATCAACATTGGGGCGCCGGGAGGGCCGGCGTCATTTGCCGTTCCCGCCGGGGTGGCGAGGGAGTTCGTCGAGGCGAACTTGCCGGCCGAGTGATGGGTAGCTCAAACGGAGGCGCTGACAATGACGCGCCGGCCTTCCTGAAGTGGGACGTTTTCCCGGGGGAGGCGGTTTTTCAAAAGCGGAGTTGGACGCCGCCGGTCGCGAACCAGCTCCCTTCGGCATCGAACTCGCCGGTGAGGTCTGAGTCGAGCTGCTGGAGGAACTGATAACCGCCTTCGAGGTAGCCCCAGAAGGGACCGGCGATCTGTTTCTCGGCGCTGAGTCCGGCCCGGAGGTTTTGGTAGTCCAGGTCGTAATCCTCGCCGGTCACGGGATCGGTGACGTTCCAGCCGCCGCCGCCTGGGTAGGCGAAGGCGGTAAAAAGCAGCCCGTCAGCCGGCGCATAGCTGGCGTAGAGGCGAGGGGCGGTGATGCTGAAGATCCAGTGGCGGTTCGGTTCGTAGATGAAGCCGAGGGCGGGCAACACCGTTTCGTCCCCGAGATCCCGTGAGTAGTAGGCGCCGAAGGCGATGCGGAGGGCCGGATTCAGGCGGTAGGAAGCGAGGGCGAGGGTGGTGAGGACGAAGTCGTCACTGTCGAGGTTCTCGAAGTCGCTGTGCAGGCCGGGCTCGAGGCGGAACCAGAACTTCCACTTCTCGCTCGGGCTCCACCAGAAGTTGAAAGGAATCTGGAGGCGGTAGAGGTCGAGGCTTCCATCGATGGGTGCGAAGCCGTCGACCTCGAGTTCGTTGTAGCGGAAACGAACGCCGGCGAGGGCAAAGAAGTCATCGCGCTGGATCAGCGGAACCGGGGCGTTGAAGCCAGCCTCGGTCAGTTGGAGGCTTCCGGGGCGTTCGTCGAAATCGGCTTCGGAACTCCACAGACCGTAAGCGCCACCGGCGGCGAAATTCGGGATGAAGGATTCAGCGGCCTCCTGCGCGGAAGCGGCGACTGGGATCAGGGCGAGGAAGAAAGCGGGCAGAAACGAGCGCATGACGACGAGACCCATGAAATGGGATCGCGGCAAAGTCGAGCGCAAATCGAGGACCGAGCCGGGTGTCAGTCAGAAGATTTCGACAAACAAAGCCGGTCCCCTATTCCTCTCGTTCCCTACTTCGCTGTGACCAAAAATGCAGCGCGACTCGTGCCGTGCGCTTCGTCCCTTCTCCAATCGCTGTCGCCTGGCAGCCGTGCCGGGGGTCAGGCATGGTTACGCAAATACCCGCTGATTTCCGTTTCGATAAGCGGATTCGAAGGGGGGAGGTTAGCATTATCCACGGTTACTGTAAACGCTGTCGCGGAGGGGTGCCGGGGCTGGCCCGGAGCTGTTTGGCCCGAACGGTCGACGGTGGCCAAACTCCATGAGGGGACCTCGAAAATGGGGGGGCTCAAAAAAAGCTGCGGCCGCGCCTTCGGTGTAAGGGCGTAAAAGCCAGCGTCTGGCGACGGAAGGGTTAGCAGTCCATGAAGGTGCGGCCCTTCGGGAGCCTTCGCGCTGAGTGCCAGGGCTTTGTCACTCTTCGCTCAGGGAGTCAGGCAAAGACTTCGTTCACGGACTGACCTTTGCCGTCTTCGGTGACGTAAAAGGGACGGTTTTCGATGTCGAACCCGGTCTTGGGGCTGATCCCCATGGCGGTCATGATGGTGGCGTGGAGGTCGGTGACGCTGACGGGGTTCTCGATGGCCACCAGCGGACGTTCATCTGCTGTTTTCCCATACACGAAGCCGCGTTTCATCCCGCCGCCGAACATCGCGACGCTGGTGCCGCCGGTGAAATGCCGGTGGAGACCGTAGTGTTTCATTTCGCTGATGACATCGACCTTGTGCCGGGCCTGGTCGCTGGCGTTCGAGCCAGGTTTTCCCTCCATGATCGCATCGCGGCTGAATTCGGAGGCGATGATGACCAAGGTGCGCTCGAGCAGGCCGCGCTCTTCCAGGTCGAGGATGAGCCGAGCGATGGGGCGATCGATTTCGCGATGCATGCGAGCGGCGGTTTCGTGGCCATCGGCGTGCGTGTCCCAGTGGAGGAACGGCACATATTCGGTGGTGACTTCGACGAACCGGGCGCTGTTTTCGACGAGTCGGCGCGCGAGGAGGCAGCCACGGCCGAACCGTCCGGTATCGTAGGCCTCCCGGACGCCGGCGGGTTCGAGGTCGATGTCAAACGCCTTGCGCTGCGGGGACTCCAGGAGCCGGTAGGCGTTGTCCATGGACCGAAGCATGGATTCCCGCTGGTAATCGCTGAGATCGTCGCGATGGGGGCTTTGATCGACGAGTTTCCGGAACAGACGGTCGCGGTTGATGAATCGGCTGCGGGTCATGCCTTCGGGCGGGCGGACGGATTGGGCGGCCTTTTCGGGGAAAGGCAGGTTCATGGGGCCGAATTCGTTTCCGAAGAAGCCGGCGGTGGTGAACGCCTTCAGTTCCTCCTTTTCTCCGACGCCCTCGAGCCGTTGGCCGATGTTGATGAAGGCGGGCATCACCTCATGGCGTGGTCCCAGGACTTTGGCCATCCAGGCGCCGAGGTGTGGGCAGGCGACGGTTTGGGGCGGCACGTAGCCGGTGTGCCAGTGGTATTGGTGGCGGGAGTGGAGAATGCTTCCGAGGTCGGGTTGGTAAGCGGAGCGGATCAGCGTGGCCCGGTCCATCACGGCGGCGATGTTCTCCAGGCCCTGGCAGATTCGGATGCCGTCGACGGAGGTGGGAATGGAGGGGAAGGTGCTGAGAACGCGTTCGACCTCCAGGCCCTGCTCGAAGGGGGCGTAGCGTTTCGGGTCGAAGGTCTCCGGCGCGGCCATGCCGCCGGCCATCCAGAGGAGGATACAGGCATCGCCCGTGGGCGCGGGTTGAGTGGTTTTCTCCACACCGTGAAGGGGGCGCGGCGCTCCGGCCATCATGGCGGCCGTGCTGGCAGCGGCGAGATGCTTCAGGAAATCGCGGCGGACGACGGTATCGGGGGCGGCGGGATCGATCTCGAAGGGCATGGGATGGAGGGAGGGGAGCAGGGTGTTTTGAAGGGAAAGCAGGATTTCAGCGGACGAGAAAGAACTCGGGGGTCATGCAGACGGCCCAGAGCAAATCCTGGATGGCCTCTGGACCTGGACCGGTGCCCAAGGCGGCGGTCAGCACGGCCCGTTCCGCTTCCGCGGGCCGGCGCGAAAGCGTGGAAAGGTAGACGTGATCGAGGAGCGCATCGACGGAAGCCCAGTCGCGCCGGGCCAGGTTGGTGGCGCCCTGGCTCAGGTAACCGGCGAGCGATTCGTCGTTGTAGAGGTCGAGCGCTTCCAGCGTCGTGAGTTGGCTTGGCCGGGAGGAGACGATTTGATCCCGATTTGGGCGGCCGAGGCTGCGCATGAGGAAATCGCTCTTCACGAGGGAAGCGCGGACCATGCGCGTCGTGCCGAGAGAAGCGGAGGCGAGCTCGAGCGGAGCCCGGTTTTCGACGGTGCGCCAGGCCGGGTGAATGACGGGCGTGGCAGGTTCCCAGACCGTGTCTTCGAGGTTCCAGCGGCGTGGGTTCGATTCGGGCGGCACCTGCCGGGCGACTTCCCAGTCCGGGCCGGTGCCGGCGATTTGTCCGGAACCGTCTTCGAACTGGAGCCGAAGGGCCGCGAACAAACCGGCGGCGTTGGGTGCGGCGCCTGCGTTCGTGGCGACGACGAGCACCTCGTTCGCCCCCTGCTTCACGGCATGGGAGGCCGGCTCGGCGGCGAGCTTTGTCCAGTCCGTTCCGCTCGCCACTTTTTCGCGGTTGAGATAGAGGGTGAATTCGTTGTCGCAGGTCGCGACCAGCCCTGCGGAGCGGAGGGGCCGGTCAACGTGGAAGAGGTGGCGGAAGAGCAGGCGTTCACCGGCGGGAGGGGAGGCTCCGTCCATGGCGGAGGCGCCCCAGATCCAGGTCGAGGGGAGGGCGATCCGGTCGACTTCGCCGGGGTCGAGCTTTCCGCGGGCGATTTCCGCATCGAAACGCTTCGGGGCGGAACCGGTGATCTGCCAGACGGCATCGACGAATTGCTCGGCGGTCAATCGTTTGGCGCGGGGTCCGCGGTAGAGGTATTCCGCGGCATCGTCCGGACCGGAGCGGATCTCGGTCTCGGCGGCGTAGGCCTGCGAGGTGGCGATGTGCGCCAGCGTTTTCCGGAGGTCATAGTCGTTTGTTTGGAGAAACCAGGCCAGGTGATCGAGCAAATCCTCATGCCAAGGCCGGGATTGCATGGCGTCGAGAGGATGCACGAGACCACGTCCCATGAGGCGGGCCCAGAGGCGATTGGCAACGGTTCGCGTGAGGCGCCCGTTCCCGGGGTGGGTCATGAGCGCGGCCAGCTGTTCGAGTCGCTGATCGCGCGACACCGCCGGGTCGATCTGGCCGAGTTCCGGGAAGAGCCACGCGGCGCGGGCGGTTTCGCCGGTGGGCTTGTCGCAGCGATGGATGGCGAGGGGTTTTTCGGCGAAGATGGCGGCGAGGCCGTAGGCGTCCTGGAGGGTCCAGCGATCGATGAAGCTATCGTGGCAGGAGGCGCACTTCATGTTGATGCCGAGGAAGGACTGCGAGACGCTCTGGGCGAACTGGATTTCGACGGTCTGACCGGCGCTGACGTCGCCGCGCCAGCGGATGCCATCGATGAAGCCGCGGCTGTCCTCGGTGGGTGGTGCGATGAGTTCCCGGGTAAACGCGTCGAAAGGCTTGTTTTCGACCAGGGCGCGATAGAGCCACGGGGTGATCTGCTGGCGGCCGCCGGTGATGAAACCGGTGCCCGTGTAATCGTTCCGCAGCAGGTCGTTCCAAAAACTCAACCAATGCTCGGCGTAGGCGATGTCATCGGCGAGCAGATCGTGAATGAGGCGTTCCCGCTTATCAGGTGAGGTATCAGCAATGAACGCGTCGACCGCTTCGGGAGCCGGAAGCAATCCGATCAGATCGAGGTAGGCGCGGCGCAGAAAAGCGGCGTCGGAGGCGGGCTGGGGACGGGGGAGGTTGCGCTGGGCGAGCCAATCGTCGAGCAGGCGGTCGACCGGGTGTGTCCGTCCCGGCGCGGCGGCTGGAGGGAGTTCGGGCCGGCGGGGTTCAAGCGGGGGTTCGTAGCGATCCGGCGCGAAGGTGAAGCCTTCCTGCCAAGGCATTCCGTCGCGGACCCAGGCGCGCAGGGTTTCGATCTGACCCGGCTCGACCCTGGGTTTGTCAGGGGGAGGCATTTGGTAGTCCGGATCGGGATCGGTGATGAGCTGCAGGAAATAGGAATCGTCCGGATCGCCTGGGGACGCGACCTGATCGTCGAGGAAGGAGGCGCGGGTGTTGAGAGAGAATCCACCCTCGGCCTCGTCGCCGCCGTGGCAGGCCACGCAGTGCTGTTCGAGGATGGGGACGATTTGGTGAGCGAAATCGACCGGGGCGGCGGAGGCCGATGAGGTGGCGACGCAGAGTGAAAGGAGTGTGGTGGAAAAGGTGGGTCGCATGCCATTGGGGTCACGGGTAAAAGATGAGCCGTCGATCAGTTAAACTCCACTCGGTCGGGGCGAGCGGCCTAGCTCGGAAGCTGAAGTGCTGACACTTCAGAGGGGGAAGGGTGGCTACGGGGTCGCTCGTCCGAATCGGACGCGTTGCCCTGCCTTTGGCGGCCTATGTCCGCTCCGCTTCCATTCTCACGAATCCGGCTAAACCCAACAGAGACCCTCGACCGGGCCGCCACAACGTAGCCCAGGGCAAAGCGAGCCAGCGAGCGCCGCCCCCGGTAAACCGTTGGAGTGGAACTCCGCCCTAAAGGGCGAGAGAACCTTTTGAAGACGTTCCCAAGCGTAGGCGCGTCTGCAAAGACGTGCTCTTCTGGGCGGGCGGCTGCAGGAAAAGCGGCGTTCAGGGAGCACCTTCTGGCGAAGGCGCCTACGCCACAGTCATTCCGCATCCGCTAAGGTCACGATGCGGTGAGGGGGTGGTGAAAGGAGCACTCACGCAACCCCAGAACATTCCGGCACGGCGTTCAGAAAACGCATCGCCTTGAGGTTTTCGGAACTTTGAAATCTTAGACCGGTTTCTCATACTCCCCCTCATTCCAAGGGAGTTAGGAGGAAGCAAGAGCAGGGCTGAGCGTTCAGTAAATCGAAGGTTAAAGTGGACATCCCTTCCGATTTCGCACTCCCGCACCGCCAATTCGTGTTCACCATGCCCAAACCGCTCCGCGGCATCTTCCGCAAGCGGCGCAAACTGCTCACGATCCTTTTTCAGGAAGCCGGCGTCAGGCTGGAGACTTTAGGCGGGAGGCTCTAGCATCCAGGGCATGAGAGATCACACAAAGCTCAGAGCGTTTGAACTTGCGGATGGATGAGTCGTGAACGTCTACCGAAACACAGCCCATTTCCCGAGAGAAGAGATATTTAGGCTTACTCCTCAACTGAGACGAGCAGCGGTTTCCATCCCGTCAAACATGGTGGAAGGCTGCGCTCGCACCTCAGGAGGAGAGTATCTGCGCTTCCTCGAAATTGCCTACGGCTCCGCGAAAGAGGTTGAGTATCAAGTTGGGCTTTCGCATCGACTAGTAGTCCACCAGATCTAAACTGACGGATAAAGCCTCTTGAGTTTTACGCGAGCTTTGCTTGAGGTGAACTGCCATTGGATCGGGGACGGAGACTGATTTCGGCGGGTGACATTTTCTTCGATCTGGCTTTTAAAAGTGGCGAGATCCGGGATGCGTCGGGAAATTGCTTGGCGGGAGAGGACTGAGATCTCGATCTCTGCAATATTCAACCAACTTCCATGCGTGGGCGTGTAATGGAGCCTTAGCTTGCGAGCCAGGCGGTTGGCTTCCTTTGCAGGGAAACGTTTGTAAAGTGAGGTGATGTCATGGGTGTTGAGATTGTCTTGAACCAGCTGAATCTCCTCTGCCTCCGGGAACATCTCGTCACAGAGAAAACGGATGGAATCGGCGTAGTCCAGAGCAGTGCGCCGCCCATCTTTACCATGGTAGACTTGACGCAAGCCCAGATGTGGAGCCGCGATCATGAATGCGCTGGCACTGCCCTCACGCACGTATTCGGCATCTTGCTTGCGCACGCGTCCGGGAGCGGCTGGGATCGGTTCGGCCACCTCGGACAAGAGCTGCTTGCTGAATTCATCCAGGCAAACCAGTGGGCGTTTGGGATCTGGAGGCAAAGCATACAAATCCAGAATCGATTCCATGTTCGCTACGAAAGAGGCGTTTTCTTCCGGCGCGATGCACCAGCACTCTTGTTGCCAGGGCTTGAGGTCGTTTTTTTAGCGTATAACGGACTGCCTCGCCT
>CAZCRA010000082.1:0-16229 GCA_964500945.1 uncultured Verrucomicrobiales bacterium
CCTTTCCGCGGCCGCCCCGCCCCATCCATCGCCATTTGCCTCTCGATCTCGAGCGCCAAAAGGTCGAAATCCAAATTCGCGACCAAATCGCCTCCACCGAAGTCCTCCAGGTCTTCAAAAACCCTACCTCACGACGGTTCGAAGGCACCTTCATCTTCCCCGTCCCCAAAGGCGCCCACATTTCCGAATTCGCCATGGAGATCGATGGCGAACTCGTCGAAGCCGAACTCCTCGACGCCAAAAAGGCGCGGAAAATCTATGAGGACATCGTCCGGAAGTCGCTCGACCCGGCCCTCTTCGAGTATGCCGGGCGCTCGCTATTCAAAGTTCGTATCTTTCCAATCGAACCCCACTCCACCAAGGAAGTCCGCGTCCGCTACCAGGAACTCCTGTCGAAAGACGGATCCATGGTGCGCTACGTCTATCCGCTCAGCACCGCCAAATACCGCCGGAACCAGATCCCGGACTTTTCGATGAAGGTCGATATGGAGTGCCGCGATGGTCGCACCCTTAAAACCGTCTATTCTCCCTCACACGAAATCGAGGTCGTGCGGAAGGGAGAACGCCGCGCCATCCTTGGACTCGAAACGGATGATCTGAACCTCGGCGAAGATTTCGTCCTCTATTTCTCCCATAAATCCGGGGACGACACCCTCATCGACGTCGACTTCCTCACCCACCATGACCGGGGCGACAAGGACCGCGGTTTCTTCATGCTCTTGATCTCACCGGACGCTTGGGACGAGGACTTTGAACCGGCCGAAAAAGACGTGGTCTTCGTCTTCGACAGCTCGGGTTCGATGCGCGGGGAGAAGATGGAACAGGCGCGCGACGCCTTGGAATATTGCGTCGACGGTTTGAATCCCGGTGATCGCTTCGAGTTGATTCGATTCTCGACGGAGGCCGAACCCCTCTTCTCCAAACTCATGCCCGCTAACGCTGAAAACCGCGAACGCGCCGTGGACTTCGTCGAAGACGTCCGGGCCATCGGCGGGACGGCCATCGAAGAGGCGTTGTCTCAGGCCATGCGCATCGCCTCCCAAGACGCCGAGGCGGGCCGCCCGTCTCAAATCATCTTCCTGACCGATGGCAAACCGACCCTTGGCTCCACGAAGGAAGAAGAGATTCTGAAGTCGATCGATCGCGCCAAGGACGATGACGCCGGCACCGTCCGCGTCTTCTCCTTCGGGATCGGCCCGGACATCAACACCCATCTCTTGGATCGCATCACGGAAGAAACCCGCGCCGTCAGCGAATACGTCCTTCCCGATGAAGATATCGAAGAGAAGGTGTCGCGCTTCTTCGCCAAGATCTCAGATCCCGTCCTCACGGGTATCGCATTGGACTGGGAAGGCGTCGATCAAATCAGGAATCGTTATCCCAAGAACCTTCCCGACCTCTTTCGTGGCGATCAACTCGTCGTCCTCGGTCAGTTCCGCCGGGCGGAGCGGGAGGGCCGCATCAACCTGACCGGCCGCTTCCAGGACGAGCGGCGCGCTTTCTCTTTTCCCGCCCGGTTCGCCGCCTCCGGCGACGGCGACGCGTTCATCGCCAAACTCTGGGCCACCCGCCGGGTCGGGTTTCTCCTGGACCAGATCCGCCTCCATGGAGAGAGCGAGGAGTTGAAGGAGGAAGTCGCCGATCTCGCGCGCAAATACGGCATCGTCACGCCCTACACCAGCTTCTTGATCCTGGAAGACGAACGCCGGCGCGGCGTCCCTGAACCGCTTCAAACCCAAGCGCCCGGCCCCATCCTGCGACGCGGAAGCGCACCGGGAATCGGAGCTTCCAGTGCCCCCGGCGGGATCTCCGGACTCGCCAGTGAATACGATGCACTGACGAAAGAATCAGCCGGTTCCCGAGCCGTCGCTGGAGCCACGGCGTCAAAGGCCCTCAAGGAATCCAGATCCCTCGGCGGCGTCCGCGCGGCAAACGAAGTCGCCGATCGCGCCCGGGGAAACAGCTTCCTGATGAACGCCAATCGCAACATCAGCGGGAAGACCTTCTATCAAAAGGGTGATCAATGGATCGATCAGGAAATCCAAGCCCTCGGACGCACCGTGCCCGATCGCGAAATCAAGTTCGGCTCCAAAGAGTATTTCGACTTCCTTGCCAGCAACGACCAGCTCAGCCAATGGCTCTCCGTTGGCCCGAACGTGCAGCTCGTCGTCGACCGCGAACTCGTCGCCATCGTCGACTGACCCTTTGTCCCTATCCTATCCACCTCATTCTTGTATCATGAAAACTGCATCCCTCCTCCCCCTCGTTTTGGCTCTGGCTCTAAACGCCACGGCCGAAGAGCAACGGCCAAAAGTCGACGTCGTCTTTGTCCTCGATACCACCGGTTCGATGAGCGGCTTGATCCAGGGCGCAAAGGACAAGATCTGGTCCATCGCCAACGAGATGGTCTCCACCAAACCGGCGCCGGAAATCCGCTTCGGCCTCGTCGGCTATCGCGACCGCTCCGACGCTTATGTGACGAAGCGCACCGACCTCACCCAGGACATCGATGCCGTCTACACCGAACTCGTGAAGTTCCAAGCCGAAGGAGGTGGCGATACCCCGGAGTCCGTCAACCAGGCCCTCCACGAAGCCGTCACTCAAATGAGTTGGAATCCGGCCCGCGACGTCCTGAAGATCATCTTCCTCGTCGGCGATGCCCCGCCACACATGGATTACGAAAACGAAACGCAGTATCCCCAGATCTGCAAAATGGCCGTAAAAAAGGATCTGATCATCAACACCATCCAATGCGGATCCATGAGCCAGACCACCCCCATCTGGAAAGAGATCGCCGATAAAGCCGAAGGCCAATACGCCGCCATCCTCCAGGACGGTGGCACCGTCGCCGTCTCCACCCCTTTCGACGACGAAATCGCCACTCTCAACCGCGCCCTCAGCGAAACGGTCATCGGTTATGGCGATCGAGCCGCCCAAAGCGCCGTGGAGGAAAAAATCCGCGCCAACCGCTCCGCCAAAGCCGAGGCCCTCTCCGACCGGGCCGAGTTCCTCGTAAGGACCAAATCCGCACCCTCGGCCGCCGCCAAGGTCATCGGTGGCGACCAGGACGTCGTCGCCCTGATCGATGAAGGAAAGCTCGACTACGGCGACATCGATCGCGATCAGTTGCCCGCCGGCCTCAAGGACCTCCCGGCCGCCGAACAGCGCGCCGCCATCAAAGCTAACCTCGCTCGCCGGACCGAACTCAACCAAAAGCTCGAGGATCTGGTCGAACAGCGCTCCACCTTCCTCGTCGAAGAAAAGAAGCGCCAGGCGAAAG
Organism: uncultured Verrucomicrobiales bacterium; assembly: GCA_964500945.1. Classification (GTDB taxonomy): domain Bacteria; phylum Verrucomicrobiota; class Verrucomicrobiia; order Verrucomicrobiales; family DEV007; genus CAZCRA01. Next base: position 3,281 of record CAZCRA010000082.1, read on the forward strand.
CTGGTGAGGACTCTACCGACGGCTTCGATCTCCAGGTCAAGGAGATGGTTCGCAAACAAGCGGCGTCCAAAGGCATCGAATACGACATCTCCCGGTAACCCCTGGCGACACCCGGCCCTAAACACTACGGAAAACCCATGAAAACCCTGCTGCCCTTCGCCCTGCTCCTCCTCTCCACGGGAGTCAGTTGGAGCTCCAAGATTGAAAACGATACTCCACTCGTCCCGGCGGCCCGGCTCGAAACCGCCGTCGTCTCGCCCGGCACCAAAAGTGTCCACGTCCTTGTCCAATTACGCGCCCAGGAGGCTGAGGCCGAGGCGAAACCCAAATCGTTGAACCTCGCTCTCGTCCTCGACCGCTCAGGATCCATGTCCGGCGCGAAAATCGCCGACGCCCGCAGTGCCGCCATCGAGATGCTCGACCACATGCGCGATGGAGATCGCGTCGCCCTCGTCAGCTACTCCGACGAGGTCCGCGTCGATGCCTCCAGCACCGTCCTCAACGAAGAGACCCGGACTCGCGTCCGGAACGCGATTCACCGCATCTCCGACGATGGCTCCACCAACCTCGGAGGCGGCCTGGTGGAGGGCCTGAAGCAGATTCGCCCCCACAGCGGCTCGGCCGAGGTGAATCGCGTCCTCCTCATCTCCGATGGCCTCGCCAATCGTGGCATCCAGGAGCCGAATGAACTCAATCGCATCGCCAGGGAAGCCCTTCAGGAAGGGCTCGTCGTCACCACCATCGGCCTCGGCGCCGACTACAACGAAGATCTCATGACCGGTCTCGCCGATCACGGCGGCGGAAACTACTATTTCATCCCCGATTCCACCCAGATCGCCGCCACGCTGAACGACGAAATCCGTCAAATGGCCGCTACCGTCGCCAAAAACGTGGCCCTCATGACCGAACTCCCCCATGGCATCGGTTTGGACAAGGTCCACGGCTGGGTCCCACGCCGTGAAGAGGAAACCGTCATCGTTCCGCTCGGCGAGTTCTTCTCCGGCCAGCTGCGCTCGGTGCTCTGGAGATTCGAATTGCCTGACGACCTCGAGCCGGGCGACACCCTCCAGCTCGCCCCAATCGTCCTCACCTACAATGATCTCACCGAGGCCTCCACCCTTCACCGCATCCCGGCTGGCGAAGCCCTCGAAATCAAAGTCAGCGACGACAAGGACGTCGTGGCAGCGGCCCGCGACGTCGAGGTGGCCGCTCGCATCGCGGAGATCGAACTCGCCACCAGCATGGAGACCGCCGCCAACCTCGTGAACGCCGGAAATTACGACGAGGCGAAGAATCTCCTGCGTCAGGCCGCCAACCGCGCCCAAGAACAGGGGGCCGCCCTCCCCGAAGCCGTAGCGAATGACCTCCTCTCCGCCGCGAAATCCGCCGAAGAACTCGAAGCGCAAGTCGACGAGGCCAAAGACAGCGCCCGGGAATCCAAACTCTTCACCAAAGGCGGAAAAGCCGCTTCCCAGGCTCTCCAGAAGAAATAGGGCCCCTCCAAAGCGCCACCCCAGCACCTTCTTGCGAAGGCGCCTACGAAGCCGTCACCGCGTCCCTCGGAACTGGCCTTTTTCGCGTTCTCCGGCTACCGAACGCGGACGACTCTCGAAAAACAGTTGTCGACAGCGCGACCCCAGTCCAAAGGGTAAGGCTCGCTCCACGCGCCAGGAGTTCACCGGGGGCTTACCCGGTGCCCTTCCACCGGTGCGTTGGGACACAGCCGCTTCCGACTCACGCCGCGATGGATAGCCGACTCTGGAACGCTCTCTGCCAATTCTCACAGCACCGGATCGCGGTGTTCGATCCCGAGTTTGACTCGAACGACGGAAACGGAAGCCTGCCCGCGACCGAGCTGAATCCCAGCGATCCCATCACGTTCTCAAAGTTCTGCGTCTGCCTGGCCGTCCACCGGCTCGACTACCCGGTCGTCTCTTACGAAGAGGCATTCACTGAAGGACGGCGCGACCAGGGCCTCGATGGCCTGGTCGTCTCCCTGGATGGCCAGGCCCTATCCAGCCCGGAACAGGCCGTAAGCCTGCTCGAAAGCCTCACCCTCGAACCCGATACAGGCGTGGTCCCGGCCATCCGGGTGCTCATGGTCCAGGTGAAACGCGAGCACGTCACTCCCATGCGGGAAGTCGATTTCCTCGGCTCGTGCGCCCGTCGTTTCCTGCGCGAACCCAATTTCCTCACCCTCAAACCAAATCCCGCCATCACGCGCTGGTGGACCATCTACGACGCCCTTCGCCAGGCTTACGACGCCAAAAACCTCCCTTTCCAGCCCATCGTCGAAATCGTTTTCGCCTATGCCGGCTTTTGGCGCGAGGACGTCGGCCCGGAAATGTCCCGGGAGATGGCTGAACGGGACCTCCAACAGCAACTCGATCACACTCGCGTTCGCTACCGCATCTGGGGCGTGGATGAACTGGTCGAGGCCATCGAAGTGGCGCGAAAGGCCGTTGACGGCCGCCTTCAGGACGCTCGCGTCGTTCCGTTGCCGGACGGACATGTTCGCGGTTGGATCGGCTGCGCCCCCGCCAGCGCCATCATGGACCTGATCCCCGAGGACGAGGAGCGCCCGGATGACCGGGCCTTCGTCGACAACGTCCGCGCTTTCCTGGGCGATACCGGTAAGCGCGCGGAAAAGCGTAACCCGGGTGCGGTGGCGCTCGCCAAAACCCTCCACAACCACGAGACCGATCAGGTGCTTCTCCGGCACAATGGCATCACCATCGTCGCCCGCGATGGCGAACAAGCGCCCGACGGAAGCCTTCACCTCCGGGAATTCCAAATCGTTAACGGAGCCCAAACCACCTTCGTCCTTCACCGCTTCCGGGAATCCCTGAATGGCGCATGGGTCCCCGTCAAAGTCGTCCTCACCGAAGACGAGCAGCTCAAGGACGGGGTCATTCTCGGAGTGAACACCCAGGCGCCTGTCAACCAGTATGACATGCTGGCCAGGCAGCCAGAGGTCCGCGCCCTCCAGCAAAGCTTCGATTCGATTCCTTGGAGACGCCCCGACAAGATCTGGATGCAACGCCGTCGCCGGGAGTGGATTCCCCACCAGGCCTTCGAGTCCGACGCCTACGTCACGCCTAGACAGCTCCTCGAGGCCTTCGCCGCCGCCATCCTCGCCGTGCCCCACAAACTCCATCACGACCCGGGTGCCTTCGTCCAACTCGTCCCAAATCAGATCTTCGCGGCCGAACACGAACCTGCCATCTATCGGGCCTTGGGCTGGCTGGTCATCACCGGACGCCGCTGGGCCAAGGCCAACGGTTTCGGCTGGTTCGATCATTCCGAAGCGGTCAACGGTCGCGCCTACCCCGCCCGGCACCAGTTCATTTTCGCGCTGTGGCACCTGGTCGATCCCTACCCGGACCAATCCAGCCTTGCCAGGGGCCAGGCAAAAGTAGAGAAACGGTTTCAAGCCGCGTGCGATCAACTTTCTGGCGAAGTCGGACCCGAATTGGGCGTCCGTGCCGCCACCCTCGTGGAGCAAGCCGCCGAAGGCCGGAAACTGTCCCAGCCCGAGGTTCGCCGCCCCGAATTCACCTCCCGCCTCGAAAACCTCCTCACCTCCCTCGAGTAGCAAAAACCACCAAACACCATGTCCTCGCCCCCACCACTCACGAATCCCCCAAAACAAGGCCTCGGCACCGGCGCCAAAGTCGCCATCGGCTGTGGGGTCGCCACCCTCGTCGTCATCGTCGCCTGCGGCATCGCCGGTTTCGCCGGCTGGCGCTGGGTCGAAAAGCAGATCGCTCAGTTCGAGCAAGAATTCGCGGAACTGGGGCTCGACCCCGGCGGGACGGGCCAGATGCTCACCGTGACCCAGGCCCCCACGGAACCCAGCTACTACAAAGGCCAGATCGTCACCCTCAATTTCAATGAACCCGTCGATGTCCCGATCGGCGTCATCGCGCAACAGGTCGAAGTCAGCGGCGAATTCAAACAACCCGTCTACTTCCGCGCCCAGGTCATCGTCTTGAAGTCCAACTCCCGCTTTCACCAGGACGTGGACGTGATGTGCCAGGTCATCGACGACCAAGGTGCCACCATAGACGGGAAGATCACCGGGACCTACCAGAAACAGCCGTAGGCAAATATCCGGATGGCCGAACCTCCTGGCGGCGGGTGTAGCGCAGCGAAGCCCGGTTCAGCTCCGCCTGAGAACCATCTCCTCTGCCGGAAAGAGTTGGGCACCCGCACCCGCACGCGCGGCTTCCCCTGCAAGACCCGGTTTGCCACCTTCCTGATAAACCAGCGCCCGGATCAAATGCGCCGTCGGCGGAGCCGTCGACCAATCCAGACCCGGTTCGTCGATCACCTCCACTGCCTCGCCCGTCCGGCCACTCTTGGCGAGCGCCAACGCACAGGTCGCACGGAAAATGGTGATGCTTGGAAATGAGGAAACGAGAAATTGCGCGGTCCGAATGGCCGGATTCAGCTTCTCGCCGCCCAGCACGGACAGATAGGCCTGACGGTTGTGAATGAAGGGATTGTCCGGCTCCCGCCTCAGAAGCACGGCATTCACCGACTGCGCCTCGGGGATCCGGTTGTCTCCTAGCAACTGGTCGAACACGAGAATCATCTCACTCGCGGGAAGCAGGTCCGCCTTGTCCGAGCGGCACGCCTCGACCGTCGCCTCCGCCGCCCAGGCCGGTTGCCCGGCTTCCACGGCCAGTCGGCTCAGCCGGTCGAAAGGATTCCGCGCCCCCGAGCGCCCCGCCGCGGCCATCGCCTCACGCCAGGCCCGCGCTGCCTCGACCGTTTCGCCCAGCCTCAGGTAGGTTACGGCTTCCAACGCCCGCAGATCCTGACGCGTCGTGTCCCGGTGGGGGTTCCCAAGGGCTTCGGCCACTTCCTCCAACCGCCCCGCCGCGATCAACGCCTGAAACCGCTGCTCGAAAAGCGTCTTTGATCCCGCGCTCAGCTTCGCGTCCACCATGTCCAGCACGACGTCGTGTCGCCCGATCCGCAGCAGCCAATCACCCAGCGCCACGAGTTGAAAATCGCTGAACTCATCGACCGCCTCCGTGAGGATCTGTTGCCTGTTTTCACCCGTCCGGCCCGTCAGCGCCAGCCGAAGTGTGTGAGCCGCCAGCTTGGTGCTGACATCTGCTCGCGGATTCTCTAACACCCAGTCGAAGTCCGCCGGAAACAGCTCGGAGTTGATCGCTTCGAATGGAACGTCGTGAACCAGTTCGATGGCCTCCAGCGCCGTCTCGTCCTGCTCCGGCAACAGCGAGGCCATGATCGATTGGGCTTCCCGCAGTTCTGCCGCCGTCGGATCCTCCCTTAAAAGCGTCCTCGCCATCAAGAGCCGCAGCGGCCGCCTCGAACCGTCACCGTCCATGGGCACCGCGCGAATCCGGCGCAGCGCGAACTCTTTCCCCCCCTGCGACGCGATAAAGCGTGAAATCTGGAGGTAAATGTCCGGATGACGATGCTCTTCCGGCGATAGAAAACGCTGGAGCAGCTTGAACTCGTCGATTTCACCACCGGCCAGCAAATATTCCAGGCAAAGCGCTTTGTCGTCGAGCGTGCTTTCCCGGTGCTTGAACACCTCGCTCGCCAGCGACAGCCGGCTCCAATTCTCCGTCTCCAGCGCCGCCCGCAAGGTGATGCGCTTCACGGCCAGGTCGTCGGGAAGTTCGCGGGCCACCAGATCCGCCTTCTCCAACGCCGTTCGCCACTCTCCGGCTTCGGCAGCCGCCAGCGCCGCATCCCAGTTGCTCTCCCGCTTCATCTCGGCCGTTCTCTCCGTGATCGGACCCCAAAAAATGGCCAGGGCCGCCACGGCCAACACCCCAACGGCAATGAGTGCTCTCCTCCCCCACTTCCTGATCGCCCTATTCCTGCGTCTTGAACCCATGTGAATGATCGAAAATTGAACCCTTCGTTCGGTGAGACGGAAACTAGGTCGGCCTCCCGTCATTTTGAAACAATTTCTTTCACAAAACGCCCAAAATGAGGCGTTCGCGTCACAAAGGCACGAAATCTGCCATAAAACACTCGCCAAATGCCTAACATTTGCTTATTTTCAGTCCCATGAAGCTTTCCACCTCTAAGGAAATCCTCGTCGCTTCCTCCACCGAGGCCGAGTTGCCCGTCGATCTCTTCGCCGGCTCTCAGGGAATCGAACTCATGGTCGCCGGGAAGAAAGTCACCATCCCCTGGGACGAAATCGATGCCGCCAGAGAGCGCGTGGCTCAGGGCAGTTCCTTCCCCTCTCACGACCGCTCCTCGGATCGCCTTCAGCTCGATTTCGACGACGAAATCCTCAGCGCTTGATTCGGTGCTTCAGGTTTTTTGATCCCGGGGCCGGAGGAGCACGTCGGTGACGTCGACGTGCTCCGGCGCCATCAACACGTGCATCACCGTCGAAGCGATGTCTTCCGCCTTCAGCAGCGGGTAGTCGACCGCCTGATACCGTTGCTCGGTGTTGCCCCGGAAATACGTGTCGAGCAGTTCCGTGTCCACGAATCCCGGCGAGATCTGGCTCACTCGCGTCGGGTTTCCCGCCATCCGCAGCTCCTGCCGCAGGCCCTCCGTCATGGCCCGCACCGCAAACTTCGTCGCCGCGTAAAACCCGCCTTTCCCGGGCACCCGGTGGCCCGACATGCTGCACAGGTTCACGATGTGACCACCCCGGGCCGGGTCGAACTGCTTCAAAGCCTCACGGGAGGCCACCGCCGTCCCGAGCACGTTCACTTCCCACATCTCCCTCCACTCGACCGTCTCCCCGCTGCTCAAAGGTGACTGCAGCGCGATGCCGGCCGAGTTGATGAGGATGTCCAGACGATCAAAGGACACCGCCGCCGCCTCCACTGCGGCCATGATCTGCCGTTCGTCCGCAAAATCCGCCGTCACGATGTGCGCATGCCCGCCGCAATCCGTAACCAACTCGGCCACCTCGCGCATCCGGTTTTCCCTCCGGGAACAAAGCACCATGCTCACGCCATGCGCCGCCAACTCGAGGGCGATCGCCCGGCCAATCCCGCTCGAAGCCCCAGTCACCAAAGCGACCTTACCTTCCAATGCGTTTTCCCCTCCAGGCATCGCCTTATCCTCGCAACTTCCCCTGGCGTTTGCACGAGAAATCGCCCAGCATTTGCCCAGTGAAATTCCCCCGTCTTGTCCCTTCGTCCCTCATTCTGCTCGCTCTCTCCACGCTGAACGCCGCCGGAGATTGGCCACGCTTCCTCGGCCCTGACGACGACGCCAAATCCGCCGAACGCAGCTTTGAGAAATCCTTCCCGCCCGGCGGTCTCGAACCCGTCTGGGAAGCCCCGCACGGCCTGAGCCACACCCCGCCCGTCGTCGCTGACGGACGTCTGTTCCGAATTCACCTCCTCGATGGACAGGAAGTCGTCGAGGCGCGCGATGCCGAAACCGGGAACCTCATCTGGGATTTCGAGCGCCAGGTTCAGACCGGCGCCAGCTACGGCATTTCCGACGCCCCACGCTCCAGCCCTGTCGTCGACGGCGACCAGGTTTTCGTCGTTGGCGTCAACAGCCATCTCGTCTGCTTTAAAACCACCGACGGCACGGTCCTCTGGGAACGTGACCTCGAGGCGGATTACGGTTCGGCCCCCTTCTTTTTTGGACGTGGGGGAGGTCCGCTGGTCTGGAAAGACCGCGTGATCGTCAACGTCGGAGCCAAAGTCTGCGTGGCCGCTTTCGACCGGGAATCGGGAGAAACCCGATGGGTCTCTCGCCACCGATGGAACGGGAGTTACGCCTCACCGCAGGCCGCCCGGCTCCATGGGCGCGACGCTGTCCTGGTTTTCGCTGGCGGCATGACCGATCCGCCTCACGGCGGTCTCCTCTGCCTCGACCCGGAGGATGGCTCCATCCATGACGAAGTCCCGTGGCGCGCCCGCGGCTACGCCTCCGTCAACGCCGCCACCCCGCAAATCACCGGGAATGCCGTCTTCATCACCGAAGGCTACGATTTCGGCGGCGCCCTCATCGATTTCTCCCCCCAACTCCGGGCGAACGTCCGCTGGAAAGCCCCCGGCCTGGCCTGCCAGTTCACCACCCCGCTCATTCATGACGGCATGGTCCTCGGATTTGCCGGCTCCTCCATGCGCGGGGCCGAACTGGTCGCCTGCGATTTGGAGACCGGCGACGAACTTTGGCGCTTCGGCGATCCCATCGAAGTCGACGTCGACGGCGTGAAACGATCCTTCCTATTTGGGCGCGGCAGCTTGATGGCCGTCGACGGCGCCTACCTCGCGCTCGGCGAAGGCGGCACCCTCGCTTGGCTGGACCTGTCGAAGGACGGCTGCCGGGTCCTCGCCGCCACCCAACTCTTCTCCGCACCCGAGACCTGGGGCCTGCCCGCGCTCGCCAACGGCATGCTCTATCTCAACCAAAACCAACCCGATCGCACCGCCGGAACCCGCCCCCGCCTCCTCGCCTACCGGCTCAAACCGCAATAGGCAACCACCACCGGACGTCGGCGCGAGATTGTCCCCCTTCCGGTAGGGCGTGATCTCCGAGCGCGCCGCTCCCCCTCGGCTCGATCCGCCTTTCGCACGGGCCTGCTGCATCCCTTCACGAAGCTTCCTCGGCATCCAACTCGCGACTGAACGCCTCCAATCGCTCATCATCCATCTCGACCAGGTGTCCCGCCTCCGGAAATCGCCCGGTGCGCACGTCTTCGATGTATTCCTGGAAAGCCGCCACCCGCTCCCGTTGCAATCGCCGGTTCTCCTCCAGGAAATTCCGATAGGCTTTGGCGTGTCGCGGTAATCGCTCCGGGTAGTCGCCCAGAATATCGTCGGAAAAGAGGAACTGCGTATCGCAGCCGTCCCCCGAGCCCAGCGACATCAAGATCATCTTCGTTCGGCCGCACAGGAACCGCGCCAGGTTGTGCGGGACCACCTCGAGTTCCGCGGCATACGCCCCGGCATTCTCCAGTTCCTTCATCCGGCGGTGAAGTTCCCGTGCCTCGTCCACCGTTTTCCCGATCGCCCGGTAGCCCGTCCAGGTCACATGCCTCGGCACCAGGCCCAAATGTCCCACCACCGGCAAACCCTCCCCAGCCATCGCCTCGATGATCCGGGGACTGGCCGAGCAATACACCGAACTGGCTCCCGCCTCCAGCGCCCGGAAACCCACCCGGATCGCTTCCTCCTCCGACGCCAACCCGTGCGGAGTCGCCGCCGAAAGGAAACTGTTTGGGGCCGCCTCGACCAACCTCGGCAGCCGCAGCTCCGCCTCGGGCGTGTCGTAGCTGCAGCTCATCAAATCGACCCCGGCCTCCTCCCCTGCCGCCGCTTCTTCGGGCGACTTCACATGGATATGCGTCAGGCAGCGTTTCCCCTTCAGCTGCTGCAGATCATAGACGGTATATTTCTTCCGCGGACGAAACATGAAACCATGCTCGACCATACCAACCCCGAAAATCAATCCCGTTCAGCCCAAGGGCATCAAATGCGAGGCGGTCGAGGTCACCAACGATCCTCACGACGCCCAATCATTCTTATCAACTCGGCAGTTGAGCATCAAACAACTCCACCTTTGGACAAATCCTGGCAGGGTCATAAGTTAGGGTGCGTTTACCAAGATTTGCGAAGCCATTGATTTAGATCCTCTCGTTCCTTGCACGGCCGCCGGACTGATTAAACGCACCCTAGTCGAAAGCGATGATTCCCGACGCCCCACGCTCCCCTTACGCGCGCACGAAGACCGATCCCGTCACGGGTCAATTGCTCCCGCCGGAGGAATGGGAACCCCTCTTCACGGCCGATTGCCCGGCATTGACGGGAGGTGACTGCCCGGCCTGCAGGGAAATGGATTCACACCACGGCCACCTGAACAAAGTCGCCTGGTGGACAGCCAAGTTCGCCGCGGAGATGTTTCCCGAAGGCAGCAAGGACGCGGAGCAAGCCCGGCAGTGGGGGTATTTAGCGGGGTTGTGGCATGATTTGGGGAAGTTTGCCCCAGAGTGGCAAGAATACTTGAGGGGAAAGGGCGATCCGCAAGAAGCGGAAGTTGGTGAGCGACTCGATCACGCAACGGCCGGGGCGCAACATGCCGTTAAGGCGGCCACGCCGGCCGCCCATTTTTTGGCATTTGCGGTCAGTGGCCATCATTCGGGGTTGCTCGATGCACTGAGCGAGCACGCAAGTCTCCAGAAACGGCTGGACAAAACGATCAAGGATTACTCCGCAGCGCCGCCTGAGGTTCTCGCCGGTACGGTTCCGGCACCGCCACCGACCATTGCGGAACGCATCCCGGCCGATGCAAACGTCGCGGCGATTTTCAACCGCATGCTCTTTTCCTGCCTCGTTGATGCCGATTTCCTGGCGACGGAAGCGTTCATGGCGCCGGAGCAAGCGGATCAACGTCCGGGCCACCGGGGAGCCGTACTACGGAAAATGGCCGAGGTGGTCGAAGCCCATGTCGCGGCGTTTGGTGAGCCGAAAACCGCGGTCAACCAAGCCCGCGCTGACGTTTTCCTGCAATGTGTCGAAGCCGCGGAATGGCAGCAGGGACTTTTCTCGCTCACGGTCCCGACGGGTGGTGGGAAGACACTCTCTTCTCTCGGCTTCGCCCTGCGGCACGCACTCCGATATGGGATGCGGCGGGTGATCTATGTGATTCCCTTCACTTCGATCATCGAGCAGAACGCAGCGGTCTTCACCGAAGTGCTGGCCTCCTTGATCGAAAAGGAGGACGGGCCTGTGGTCTTGGAGCATCACTCCAATCTCTCTCCGGAAAAGGAAACGACCCGATCACGTCTGGCGGCGGAGAACTGGGATGCGCCGTTGATCGTCACGACGGCCGTCCAATTCTATGAGTCGCTGCACGCCGCCCGCACCTCCCAGTGCCGGAAGCTGCACCACATTGCCAACTCTGTGGTCATCCTCGATGAAGCCCAGTGCCTGCCCGTGGACTACCTCGGCCCTTGTCTCGCGACGCTGCGGGAGCTCTCCCGCGCCTACCACACTTCCGTCGTCCTCTGCACCGCCACCCAACCGGCCATTCATCATTCCGCGCATTTCCCCATCGGGCTGGAGAACGTGCGTGAGATCGTTCCGGAGCCGCGGAAGCTCTACGAGCGGTTGCAACGCGTCCGCATCGCCGACCGAGGGACAATGCCCGATACTGAACTCGCTGCCGAACTCGCACGCGAAGCCCAGGCTTTGGCCATAGTCAACACGCGGAAGCACGCGCGGCTGCTTTTTCAGAAGTTGCCGAAAGCGGCCGTCGGGGTCAACCGGCACCTTTCGGCGTTGATGTGCCCTGCCCATCGGCACGATGTGCTCGAGGCAGTGCGGGAGCGCCTCGACGCGGGCCACCCCGTTCGATTGATCTCCACGCAACTGATTGAAGCAGGTGTCGACATTGATTTTCCCGTCGTCTATCGCTCCTTGGCTGGGATTGACTCCATCGCCCAGGCCGCCGGACGCTGCAATCGAAACGGCAGGCTGGAAACCGGTGTGACCCATGTCTTCCGGTCTGAACACGTCCGCGCCGAGGCCTATTTCCGAGACACGGCACAGATCGCAGACCGGGTTCTGACCCTTCATCGAGATGACCCGCTCGGGTTGGAAAGCGTCGATCTGTTCTTCTCTCTCTACTACCACCAGCACAGTCCGCCAGCCGGGAAGCGATGGGACACGAAGGACATCGAGGGCGAATTTGGTTTGACGCGGAATCGGGAACTCCCCATGCAGTTTCAGTTTGCGACCGCCGCCCGGAAATTTCGCCTCATCGAGAACGTACAGGTCCCTGTGCTGATTCCCTACGACGACCACGCGAAGCGCCTCCTCGATGACCTCCGGAATGAGTCAATCCCGCTCCACCGGAGTCTGTTGCGCGGTCTCCAGCGCTACACGGTTCAGATGTATGAAGGCGAATTTCGGAAGAACGCGCTCCAGTTCGAACCGGTTCGCCAGGGACAGTTTCACATCCTCATCTGCCCCGAAACCCATTACTCGGCCGACTTCGGTCTGAGCTTCACCGAGGAACCCACCTTACTCATCGCCTAATCGAATCACCCATGGCCTACGGAATCACTCTCGAAATCTCGGGCGACTACGCCCTCTTTTCGCGACCGGAAATGAAGGTCGAGCGCGTCAGCTACGATGTCATCACCCCCTCCGCAGCCAGGGGGCTGTTGGAGGCGATCTACTGGAAGCCTCAGATCCGCTGGGTCATCGACCGCATCCATGTCCTCAACCCGATCCGCTTCACCAACTTTCGGCGAAATGAGATCGACACCAAAATTCCGATCCGGGGAGCGACCGGGGTGAAGGCGGCGATGACTTCCGGCCAGGGAAACCTTGGAGTTGCTGTCGATGAGCATCGTCAGCAACGTGCCGCCATGCTGCTGCGCGACGTACGCTACCGGATCGAGGCGCACTTCGACAACCTCAGCGGAGACGAACCGGGCAAGCACCTCGACATGTTCAGTCGCCGCGCCCGCAAGGGGCAATGCTTCCACCAGCCCTACCTGGGGTGCCGTGAATTTCCCGCCCGCTTCGAATTCGTCGAACCGGGATCAGCGCCTGCCGAGCCTCACGACAGCCTGAAGGGCGAGCGAGACCTCGGCTGGATGCTGCACGACATCGAATTCGAGCAGGCCCCTGTGACGAAAAAGGTCAAATCGACCACGCCCCGCTTCTTTCGCGCCGTCATGCGTGATGGTGTGATCGAAGTCCCCCCGTTTCACACCAGCACTTGCTGACTTTCCATGATCCTCCAATCCCTGCACCAGCTCTATGACCGACTCGAGGCGGATAAGGCCTACGATGTGGCTCCGCCCGGCTTTTCGCCGCAGAAGATCTCGTTCAAGGTGGTTCTCAATCGCGATGGTTCGCTGAACTCCATTCAAGATGCGCGGGTGAAGGATGAGAAGGGCAAACTTGTTCCTTCACGCCACATAGTCCCTGGCGACGGAAAGCGAAGCGGACAATCCCCAGTT
>CAZCRA010000083.1:0-16024 GCA_964500945.1 uncultured Verrucomicrobiales bacterium
TCTCACCTCTCACCTCTCACCTCTCACCTCTCACCTCTCACCTCTCACCTCTCACTCCTCACTCCTCACTTATCACTTATCACGCCTCAGCCGGGACGGCGGCCTGAGCTGGGTCCACGAACTGGTATCCCTCAGCCTTGGCGAGCGCGATGAAGCGGTCGACAAGCAACGAAACCCATCGGCGCTGGTCGCGCGGCTGCGGCGGGTCGGATTCTCCCGTCAGGGGCACCACGGCCTCGTGCAGCATGAACACGCCGCCTCCATGGCGACGCATCGACCAGGTGAGCCCTTTCAAAATCGCTTCCATCCGGCCCGGGAACCAGAAGCTATCCCACGCAAAGAAGCTGATCGGCATCAACTGCTTCCCGCTTTCGTGCACGATCCGCGCCAGCCGGGGGCTCCAGAAGCCGCTGGGAGGCCGGTAACAGGGGCTTTGCCAGCCAGGGCGGTCCAGGGCACATGCTAAAGCTGCGTCGCCACGCACCATCTCCTCGACGATCCCCTCCGGCTTCATGAGGTAGGGGGCTCGATGACGGAAACCGTGATTGACGAGCAGATGGCCCTCGGCGTCCACCCGCCGAATCAGACTCTCGTGTCCGGCCAGTCGCCGCCCAACGACGCAAAACGCGCTGCGGACCTGGTGGCGTTCTAAAACATCGAGAAGCGCGGCCGTGACACCATTGCCGACCGGTCCGTCGTCGAAGCTCATAACGATCGACCCAGGCGATAAGCCCATGGCGACCGGCGTCCGTTCAATGGTCCAAGCCATGGCTTGCAGGGTGCCGTGGCAGGCCGCGTGATCAGGGCACGAGAAAACGGAACGTCCGTTTCGAATCAGCCGGATCCTGGACCTCCACTTCTGTCCCGGAAGCAATGCCGCGGGTATCGATCTCAGGCAAACCGCTACCGGGCAGGATCACGAAGCCAGCCTTTCCGGGAACCGGCTCCACGATCGACAACGGTGAGACGTCTGGCACGGCAGGAGGCGGTTTGGGAGGCTCTATCGAATCGTCCGCTTTCCTTTCGGCGCCCCTTTCAACGCTCGCTTCAAGGCCGGGTGCACGCGCTCCCTCCGCGAGTCGCCCGTCGGTATCCGAAGGCGTTGAGATGGGATCCGGCTCCTCACCTTCTTCTCGCTGGAAGACCGGCGATGGATCCCGAAACAAATCGTCCTCCGCTCGGCTCCCAGCCCAATCTTCCTCATCGGGCGAGATCGACTCCACGAAAATTTGCGGGACCGGGTCGGACGCATAGGGCGAGTGTGTCGTCACTGCCGGTCCGGACGCATCAGAAAGAGCGTCCGGGTCTTTGCGCACCGGAAGCAGCCGCCGAAAGGGAGCTCCCAAGCCACGCCGTGCGTTGCTTGGAGCCTCTACCGGCTGCCTCGCCTCCAAGGAGTGGGGAAGAGGAACGACTTCGGCGCGAACGTCATCAGGGAAACGCTCGAGCGGGGAGACCTCAGCAAAAGGCGACGGACTGGCAAAATCCCTCTGTCTCTCGATTTGCGCTGAATGCGCTCCCTCCGCCTCGAGCTGCCGCGCTTGGCTGCCGAACGCCGGCATTCCGGCGACGGTCCGCGCGCCATACCGGTTTCGTTGCGGCTTGCCCAACGAGGCCCCCCGGCGTTTTTCGCGCCCGCTGAAGTCCTCATCCCAAATGCTTCGAGCAGATTCCTCGTTTCCGGGGTCCCGGCGGAACAAACCCTGGCCAAGGGCGGACGAAGGTCCCGCGCAGAGGCCGGCCAAGACGCATAGGATGGCGTATCGCTTCAACATTCAGTAAAGAAAGTTAACACAGATTATCAGGAAACATCAAAAAATCTAGGGCGACATCGAGAACCAAGCTTTCCCTTGAACTCCCACCGCTTCCCCGCACAGTCGTCCGAAAACCGCCCTGCCCACCCTCCAGCCCATGACGGCCAACGAAATCCGGCAATCCTTCCTCGACTTCTTCCGGGAAAAATCCCACTCGATCGTCCCATCGGCCTCCCTGATGCCGACATCGCCCAACCTGCTATTCACCAATGCCGGGATGAACCAATTCGTGCCGTATTTTCTCGGATCGGAGAAAGCGCCTTACGACCCACCTCGAGCAGCCGACACCCAGAAGTGCATCCGCGCCGGGGGCAAACACAACGATCTCGAGGACGTCGGTTACGACACCTATCATCACACGTTCTTCGAAATGCTCGGCAATTGGTCGTTCGGCGACTACTTCAAGGCCGAAGCGATCCACTGGTCATGGGAATTGATCGTTGAGCGCTGGGGGTTTCCTCCGGAGCGCCTTTACGCTACCGTCTACGCGCCCGGGGAAGGGGACCCGGCCACGTTTGATCAGGAAGCTTACGATCACTGGAAGGATCTCTTCCAGAAGGCCGGCCTGGACCCGGACGTCCATATTGTGAACGGGAATGTGAAGGACAACTTCTGGGCCATGGGCGACACCGGCCCGTGTGGTCCGTGCTCCGAACTCCACGTCGATCTCACACCCAAAGGCGATACCCGCGGTGCGCTGGTCAATAAGGATGACGCCCGCTGCATCGAGATTTGGAACCTCGTCTTCATCCAGTTCAACCGCGACGAGGACGGCACCTACCGTTCCCTGCCGGCCAAACACGTCGACACGGGAATGGGATTCGAGCGCGCCTGCTCCATTCTTCAGGGAACAAAGGGCTTCAGCGATTTCTCGAAGTTGCCCTCGAACTATGACACCGACGTTTTCGAACCCCTGTTCGCGAAGCTCTCGGACCTGACCGGGAAGAACTACACGGCCACGCTTCCTTCAGGGCGCGAGAATCTCTCCGAACAGGAGCAAATCGACGTGGCTTTCCGCGTGATCGGGGACCATGTCCGAACGCTGTCGTTTTCCATCGCCGACGGCATTCTTCCCGGGAACAAGGGCCGGAACTATGTTCTTCGCGGCATTCTCAGGCGAGCCGTCCGTTTTGGCCGTCAACTGGGCCTCAGCAGCGGGACATCGTTCCTGCCCGCGCTCGCTCCCGTCCTCATCGAACAGTTTGGCCACGCGTTTCCCGAGCTGAAGGAACACCGCGGCCTCATCCTCGAAACGCTTTCGGCCGAGGAAGAACTCTTCAATCGCACGCTGGATCGCGGGCTGAAGTTCTTCGACAGCGCTGCCGCTGAAGCATCGGGAGGTAGCTTCCCGGCTCCCACCGTCGTGAAGCTCTGGGAAACCTATGGGTTCCCGCTGGATTTGACCGAATTGATGCTGCAGGAGCGCGGTTTGACCACCGACACCGACGAAGTCGAGAAACTCATTCAGCACCACCGGGAAACCGGGGCGGAAGGTCAGGGGAGCGAAGTGGTGAGCGCGGTCGATGTGGAAACCGGCGCCGAATCGGAGTTCGTCGGATTCGAAGCGGACGTCGTCGATGCAAAGATCCTCGAACTCCTGGAACGCGACGGCGAATGGATCGCCGTAGTCGACCGGAGCCCGCTCTACGTGGAGAAGGGCGGCCAAGTCGGAGACACCGGCGTTTTGGGCATCGGAGATGAGGAGATTCCCATCGTCCAGACCTTTTCCGCCGGGGACGCCCTTTGCCTACGGTTGGGGCGCGCGCCGAAGAACAAGCGGCTCAGGAAGGTATCCATCCAGGTGGATTCCAGTCGCCGCCGCGACATTGAACGACATCACACGGCCACCCACCTCCTGCACTGGGCTCTCCATGAGGAAATCGGTCCCGAAGCGACGCAGCAGGGGTCCTTGGTGGCACCGGACCGCCTTCGATTCGATTTCAACAGCAAGGCCCTCGATCGCGATCAACTGGCGAGCCTCGAGCGTCGAATCAACGAGCGAATCGCCGCCGCCGATCCGGTGTCGTGGGTGGAGCGGCCCTATGCCGAAATCAAGGAGAACCGCGGCGTGCTCCAGTTCTTCGGAGACAAATACGGGGACGAGGTCCGCGTCGTCCAGATCGGAGGTTCTCCCGGAGAGCTCGATGGGTATTCCATGGAGTTGTGCGGGGGAACGCATGTTCGCGACACCGGTCAAATCGGTCTTTGTGCCATCAGCTCCGAGGGTGCGGTGGCGGCGGGCATTCGCCGGATCGAGGCCCGTTGCGGACAGCATGCCCGCGATCATTACCGGGAGAACTTCGACCAACTGCACGACGATATCTCGAAGCTGACGGAAGAGGCTGGGCAGCTGGCCTCGCAGTTGGAAGGCGAAATCGTGGAAGCTCCCGAGATTGAGTTGCCCGTGGAGCAGGAGTGTGAGGCCTCCCACATTGAAGATCTCATCGAATGCCTGGGTCATCTCCGTTCCACCCGCGATGCGCTCAAGGACCGCGTCCTGGAGCTGAAGAAGAGCCTGCAGAAGCGCGAGGCGAAGCATAAGGCGGCTCAGGCCGATGCCGTTCTCGCCGAGCTCATCGAGAGCGCCGGCGCCCCGGGCGATTCCATTCCCGTCATTGCCCATCATCTGGGAGACGGCGACGGCGGCCTTCTACAAGAAGCGCTGAACGGCCTCAAGAAACGTCAATTTCCCGGCGTTGCCGTCCTGACCGCCGTCGAAGGCGACAAGGTGCATCTCGGCATCGCGGTGGCTCCGGAGCAAACGGCTCACGTGAAGGCTGGCGACCTCATGAAGGAATTGGCCCCCATCATCGGGGGTAGGGGAGGGGGCAAACCCGAACTGGCTCGCGGCGCGGGCACCGACCCGTCGCAAATCGAACAACTCCTGGATGAGGCCCGCCGGTTGGCCAACGTGTGAACTGGGTCCAGCCGCGCCTCGGTGTGGCCATCAGTTCGCCACGACGTTGACCAGCTTTCCCGGAACCACGACGACCTTCCGGATCGTCATGCCTTCCGTGAAGCGCTTCACGTTCTCCAGGTCCAGTGCCTTCTTCTCACAGCTCTCGCGACTCGCATCCTTGGCCATTTGCATGCGGTCTCGCAGCTTTCCGTTCACCTGAACGACCATCTGGATTTCGTCTTCGACCAAGCAGGCTTCATCCCATCGCGGCCACTGATGATAGGCTAGATGGTCTGGCGCCGACTCCGGAAAGGCTCCGTGAAGCACTTCATTCAGCTCGTCGCTGATGTGGGGGGCGAAGGGGTTCACCAGGTGGACGAGCGTCGCCACCGCGTGGACCGGCCTGGGTTTTTCTTTCCCGAGCTCATTGGTGCAGACCATCATCTGGGCGATCGCCGTATTGAAGCTCATCGATTCGATGTCCTCCGTGACCTTCTTGATGGTTTGATGGAGGACGCGAAGCGACGCTTTCGACGGCTCCACATCCTGCAGGTCTTTCGATAAGACCCAGCGCCCCTCTTGGTCTTCCTCCATCACCAACCGCCAAAGTTTGCCCAAGAACCGGTTCACGCCCTCGACGCCCTTGGTCGACCAGGGCTTCACCTGTTCGAGCGGCCCCATGAACATTTCGAACATGCGAAGCGAATCCGCGCCGAACGCTTCGACCACGTCGTCCGGGTTCACCACGTTTCCCAGACTCTTCGACATCTTCGAATTATCCTCACCCAGGATCAGACCTTGATTGACCAGCTTCTGGAAAGGTTCCGGTGTGCTGAGATAACCAAGATCAAAGAGCACTTTGTGCCAAAACCTGGCGTAGAGCAGGTGAAGCACGGCGTGCTCGGTTCCACCCACGTAGAGGTCCACGCCACCGGGTCGACCTCCGCCCATCCAATACGCTTCCGCTTCCTCCGAGACGAAACGCTCCTCGTTGGAGGCGTCCATGTAGCGAAGATAATACCAACAGCTGCCAGCCCACTGCGGCATCGTGTTGGTCTCACGCTTGACGTTCTTTCGATAAGCGATCCACGATTTGGCCTTCGCAAGTGGCCCCTCGGGCGAGCCGGTCGGTTTGAAGTCCTCGAGTTCCGGCTGCAGGACCGGCAACTCTTCCTCGGGGACCGCGCGGTGCTTGCCGCCTTCCCAAACGATTGGGAAGGGTTCACCCCAGTAACGCTGGCGGCTGAATAGCCAATCGCGCAGTTTAAAGTTCACCCGCCGCTGGCCGCGCCCATGAGCTTCCAGCCAGGCGATCATCAGCTCCTTGGCCTTGAGGGTGGGCAAACCGTCCATGAAACCCGAGTTCACCGCCGTTCCTTCGCCGGTGAAGCAGGGTCCGGCGTCGGGTCCTTGAACCACCGTGCGGATCGGAATCTCATACTGGGTGGCAAAGGCGTGGTCGCGCTCATCGTGAGCGGGCACGGCCATGATCGCACCCGTCCCGTAAGACATGAGCACGTAGTCCGCGATATAGACCGGGATGCGTTCGCCGTTGACGGGATTGATGGCGATCCCGCCGGTGTCGACACCCGATTTCTCTTTGGCCAGCTCCGTCCGGTCCAAGTCGCTCTTTAGCGCCGCTTCCTGGCGATAGGATTGGACCGCTTCCCGCTGCTCCTGGCTCGTGATCTGATCCACCAGTGGATGCTCGGGGGCCAGCACCATGTAGGTGGCACCGAACAGCGTGTCGGGGCGCGTGGTGAAAACTGTCACATCGTAGAGCTTCCGCCCGCGACCACGCTTCACCTGGAAAACGACATCGGCCCCCTCGGAGCGTCCGATCCAGTTTCGTTGCAGCGATTTGATCGATTCAGGCCAATCAAGGTCATCCAACTCATCAATCAAGCGCTGGGCGAAGGCCGTGATGCGCAGATTCCACTGGCGGAGCGGACGGCGTTCCACCTTGTGGCCTTTATTTTTCCATTCTTCGACCTCCTCATTCGCCAGCACCGTGCCGAGATCCGGTGACCAATTGACCGGCACTTCGCCTACGAAAGCCAAACGAACCGCATCGATTTGCTCCCTGGTCCATCCTTTGGCCTCCAATTCACTTACCGGGCGCGCTCGCTGCTGCTCCTCGTCGAAATAGGCGTGGTAGAGCTGAAGGAAGATCCACTGCGTCCACTTCACGTAAGCCGGATCGGTGGTGTTGACCTCCCGTTCCCAGTCGTAAGAAAATCCCAATCGCTTCAGCTGGGCGCGAAAATTCTCGACGTTCCGCTCCGTCGTGACCCGCGGGTGCTGGCCCGTCTTGATCGCATACTGCTCCGCTGGAAGCCCGAAGGCATCCCATCCCATGGGGTGAAGCACATTCTCGCCACGCATCCGGCGGTAACGGGCAACGATATCGGTGGCCGTGTATCCCTCCGGATGACCGACGTGAAGTCCCGCACCGCTGGGGTAGGGGAACATGTCGAGCACGTAGAATTTCGGCTTCTCCGGGTCGAAGCCGGGGTCGCCAGGATTCGGCGTGGCGAACACGCGGTGCTTCTCCCAGTAGGCCTGCCACTTCGGTTCAATGCGGTCGAAGGGATAGCGCTTTCGTTTCTCCGGAATCATGGCGGGTAAGAGTGGGCGCAATCGATACCGCCCAACCCCCTCCGATGCAACGCGGGAAACGCCCGGCTTGACGAGTGCTGCCCGCCGCCGGTTCTTCGCCGGATGCAACGGTTTGTCGTCGCGACCCACAACGCCCACAAGACGGACGAGATCCGTGCCGTGCTCGAGGATCTCCCGCTCGATGTTCTCGATCTGACCTCGCTCGACGGAATTCCTGCACCGGAAGAAACCGGCGACACCTTCGAGGCCAACGCCCGGCTGAAGGCTTTGAATGCCTCCGCGAAGCTTCCTGGCGCTCTTGTGCTGGCCGATGATTCGGGCCTCGAGGTCGATGCTTTGGGCGGCGCGCCGGGTGTCTATTCTTCTCGTTTTGCAGGGCCTGGCGCCACGGACGAGGCGAACCGGCGGCGGTTGCTCACGGAACTAGGTGACCGCCCGGACCGCGAGGCGCGGTTCCGCTGCGTGATGGTTTTGGTCAAAGACCATCGAGTGCTGGCCGTGGCCGAAGGAAGGGTGGAGGGCCGCATCCGCCGGGAGG
Source organism: uncultured Verrucomicrobiales bacterium (assembly GCA_964500945.1). GTDB lineage: Bacteria > Verrucomicrobiota > Verrucomicrobiia > Verrucomicrobiales > DEV007 > CAZCRA01. The sequence continues at coordinate 7,871 of CAZCRA010000083.1, forward strand.
AAAGCGGGTCCGGCGGCTTCGGCTACGACGCGCTTTTCGAGCCAGAGGGTCATTCACAAACGTTCTCCGAGCTGGATGGGGAGACGAAAAACCGCATCAGCCATCGCGGCCGGGCGTTGGAGCGGATTCGATCCCACCTCCCGGGAGAGATCGAGCCGGCGTAAAAGAAGAACGCCGCCCCCGGATCGAACCGGGGACGGCGCCACTCGCCATGGAAAGAGTTCGGTGGATTTGGCTCAGAACGACCAGCGGCCGGTCACGAAGAGCGGGACGGAAGTGAACCCATCGCCGCCGTTAATGCGCTCGAGGCCCAGTTCCTCGAGGGATGAGTCGACCTGGTCGAGCTGGGTTTGGTAACGGAGCCCCGTTTCAACACCGACGCGGAAATTCGGTGTGATGTCGTAGGCGGCGCCGAACGTGATGCCCACCGTGAAAACGACCGAGTCGTCGTAGAGCGGCAAATTCGAATAGCTTTGGTGCGCGTGCTCAGCACTCAGGCCGATGCCCATGCTGTTGACGAAACGCGCTCCCGCCTCGAATCCGGCATAAGGATGCAGTTTCGCAGGCTGCATGAATTCCGCCTGGAAACCCATCAGAATTCCCCAGTCGTCGTAATCGTCGAACCGGGCGGTCAAATCGCGACCGTCGATGTCGCCCACGATCAAATCGGAACCGCCCGCCTGCGTGTGGCTGACCCGCACGTAGAACGCGCCGGTGCCCATCCGGCGTCCGAACCGGAGGCTGTATTCCTGCGCGGCACCGAAAACATCGTCATACGACAGCTTGGCGATGGTAGCATCCGGACGGCTTCCTCCCTTGTGATACCCTGTGAACACGTGGGACGGGATCGTTTGGTTCAAAGGCATCAAATAGTCCCCGCTCACACCGAAAATCGCACCGCCGGTGGCCTCGATGAAGAGGTTTTGAGCCTTGGCACGGTTACTCGAAATGACGGCCTTGCCCATGTCATGGCTATAGCGATCCTGAAAAAGATCGTCGTCGGCAACCGCGGTGGAGGCGACCGCGGCCGCAAGGAGGGATGAGAGACGGAGAATGGACTTCATGGCATGTTTGTTTGACTCCCTAGTAAATCATGGAAAGCAAATAGTCAATAAGATTTAACTTTGTGGGGCCTGTTGTGTTCTCCCCGGGCAATTGGAACGCCAGATTCAAAGTTGAGATTTTCGTGAGCTGGTGAAGGTTTTGCGTCGCGGAGCGGTCGTCCCCGGGCTGGACCTGCTGCCGCCACTTCCTGCCTCGCTAGCTCAATGGTAGAGCAACGGACTCTTAATCCGCAGGTTCTTGGTTCGAATCCAAGGCGGGGTATGCACCTGAGCGGCTTTGAGCCGCCTTCCTTTTCCAATGCCTTCCTATACCGCCCCCGTTTCGCGCTCCATCCAGCGCATGAAGGAACTGCTTTTCCAGCCCTTCGACTTCGAAAAATGGCTCGTTCTTGGTTTCACCGCGTGGCTGGCGGGGATTCTGGATGGTGGGGGAACGTCAGGAAGTAGCAACGTCTCGGGACCCATTTTTCCCGGCAGCGAGGAAGGGGAAGCGTCCTGGCCCGAGAGCCGGGAAGAACTCTTTGAGAAGATGCGACCTGCGCTGGAGCAGTTTCAGGAGAATTTGCACTGGATCTTGCCTCTCACGATCGCCGTCACTTTGCTCTTGGTTGCCCTGGGGCTCGTGCTGTTGTGGATCAGCTCCCGCGCCAAGTTCATGTTTCTGGACAACGTCGTTCACAATCGCGCCTGGGTGGAGCGGCCTTGGCGCGCATTCCGGGCTCAAGGAAACTCGCTTTTCGTTTGGAGACTCTGGTTCGGTATCTTGACCTCGGTGATCTTCCTCCTCTGGTCCGTCGCCAGTGGATGGCTCCTGGTTTTTCGGCTCGACCCGACTCAGCCGGACGCCGTTTGGTGGTGGTCGCTGGGGGGCGTCGTGATGGTCGCCACCGGTTTTGGTCTGTTGTTGGCCTACATCTTGATGCTGCTGGAAGACGTGGTGATCCCAATCATGTATCGCGAGCGCACGGGGACGTCGCCAGCTTGGTCACGGGCGTTGAGCCTCCACTGGTCGTCGTTCCCGGCCTTGCCTCTCTTTTTCCTCTGGAAGATCTTGTTGGGTTTCGGCGCGAGTCTGATCATTCTCACCGTCGTGCTCGGGACCTGTTGCATCGCGGGCTTCATTCTCGCGATTCCCTATCTCGGCGCGGTTTTACTTCTTCCGGTCACCGTCTTTTTCCGGGCGCTCGGCCCGGAGTTCATTCAGCAGTTCGGTGCCGGGTATCAAATCTGGGACGGCCCTGCCCCCCCACCGCCACCACCGGCAGGGCCTTGATCACGGAACGACCTCCAGCACCCCCTGCATCACCTGCCAGTGGCCGGGGAAGGTGCATACATAAGGGTATTCACCCGGCGCATTAGGCGCATTGAAATAGACGACATACCGGTTCCCGGGTTGAAGGATGGGCGACATCGCCAAGACCGCGTCGTCCTGGACGACATAGTGCTGGCGCATGCCCTTCGGATCCGCCGCGAGTTTCATCGATCCAAGCCCAATCCGCTCAGTGGCACCTGGTTGAACGAGCACCCAATTATGCGGCATGCTTGGATCGACGTTGCGAATCGTGAGGGCCACCCGTTTCCCGGCCCGGACTTGAAGGCGCTTCTCGGAGTATTGAAGACCTGCGATCGTTTCGAGTTCCAATTTTTCGATGTCTCCAAGCCGTTCTTCGTCTCCGACGATTTTCCCCAAGCGCTCCTGAGCGAGCAAACGCGAATCGACGGGGTTATCGCCAGGTTTCGGAAAATCGTTCCACGCGGCCTTTTCGACCTGGGCATAGCCGGGAAAGTTCGTAAATGCCTCGCCGAGCTCGAAAATGGAATAGTAGAGATCGGTGACCAGCGGTGCTCCATCGGCGGTTTTCAGTTCGAGATACAGGTGGAACTGCATCACGGGATGGAGCTGAGGGATTTCGATAAAGACGGATCGTCGATCTTCGATGAGATGCCAGCTGCTCACTTCGACCGGATCATGTCCTTGAGTGCCCGGCTGCTTAACGGAGAACTCGGGCGATCCGTAGGCCGCGCTATAGAGATAATTCCACTGCTGAGCAAAAACTCGATTATCCGCCAGGGAGGCCGGATCGATTTCAACATCAAACCGGACAATGAATCCGTTCTCTCGCGTTTCCACCGCGCGGGGCAGCAGCAGATCGCCTCCCGTATAGCGCAGCCTCTGGAGAGATCCGTTCTCCCGGGCATAGCTTTGCCAGCCGTCCGTGCCCGCAACGTAGATGTGCCCATCAGCGGGATTGAATCGCAATCGGTGGGCGCCCGACAGGAATTCACCCGGCAGAGGAACGACGCCTCCTTGAACCCCATCGCCCACCTCTTCCCGAAGCACGAGGTAGTGCTCGCAATACCCAAATGACGTCCCGATCATTCGCGCTGAGAGCGGTCCGAGACGGTCGTCGGAGGGAAGGAACGCGATGTCGCCGGACGAATTGTCGATGCCGCGCGGGATGAAGCAGAGCGGCATGTCGTAGCCATGAGGCCCATGCCCCCGCCGCGGTCCCGCATGCCCGTGAAAACTTCCATCGCCCACTTCGAAGATGCCTGACGCCGGTTGCCAGTCGCCCTCCTGAGGCATGGCAAACACGATCGAGCCATCCGGGGACACGCCCATGCCGTTGGTGCCCCGCAGACCCGTGGCGATAGCTTCCGGCGGAGCGCCTGGCAGATAGCGCGTCACGCCGAATCGGTTGGAGCGGGTGAACCAGTAGAAGGCGCCTGCGGAGTCCCGGTTCAACGTCAGGGCGAAACTGTTTCCCTCCGCTGTTGGAAACTCATTGGTTAGGCACTCGTAGAAATCGGCTTCACCATCGCCATTCCGGTCGTGCAGGCGCGTGAGTTGGTCCCGGCCAATGACGCAGAGCGTGTCCGTTTCCGCGTCCGCGACCAAGCCAAGGGGTTGATTCAGACCGGAAGCGAACCTGCGCCAGACCAACCGGTTCAGATCCTCATCGACTCCGCTCACGATCCAGACGTCCCCCATGAGCGTGCAGACGGCCACGCGTTCACCCGGCAAGACGTCCATGCCTCCGATGCGCATCGGAGTCCGGAACGGATTCTCGTCCCGGTAGGGAATGGTGAGGGTATCGATGGCGAAGGCCCCGCCGGGCCCGCCCAGGACGCCGGACGTCACGACCTCCTTACCCGCCCAAAGCGGTGGCCCGGCTTCGGCCAGCTGCTTGGCTTCGGAACCCATCCTGACCGGCAAGCCACCCCGGGTTATGGCGCCTTCCGGAAGCGTGCCATCGACGGTCAACCGCCTCACCAAGCCACCGTCCTCCCGGCCGAGCGTTTCATACACCTGCGCCTCGCCGATTCGATAGACGAAGACGACACCTCCGGCTTGACGATGGAAACCCTGGTAACGCTTCGTGACCCCCGCCGGCAGCTCCCAGGTGGCACCCAGGCTTCCCTGGGCCGGTTTCGCGGCCGCAGTGACTCCGCTCGTGATGCCGTATCGCCTCGAACTCCATCGGACAAAGCCTCCCTCCCAGGCTGCGACGAACGCCAGAGCTTCCGGGTCGAAAATGGCCGTCCAGCCGTCGACTTCCACGTTGATTCCCTTCCGGATCACGCGATCGCCGACCCGGGTGATCTGCATGAGAAGCCCGCCGAAATCCATTTCGTTTAGTCGCCGGTCGGTGTTGTCCGACTCGGGGTTTTGGCCCCAGTGCCCCCAGGCACCTCCATCGAGCCCGGGGAAGGGCGGTAAAATTGGCGGCCAAGGCTTTTCCCGCTCGAGCATCTCACGGGCTTGCCCGGCATAGAAATCGCGGACCCGGTTTTCGGGAAAGGGTTTCGTGGGATCCGAAAGGCTTTGGGAAAGGCTGTTTCCGAGAAAGGCGAGGAGGATGGCGGCGGACAGCGGAATCGATCTCACGCGCCATCTTTGCGCCGAAACCCGGCTTTGCCAATCGCGCTTCTGTTTTTGAGCTCCTCCTCAGACGCCCAGAATGCGTCGCAGGGTGACCACCGAATTCCGGTGGAGCCGGGCCGTGTTCGTCGCTTGCCGGTTGTATCCGCCGCCATAAAGCAGCGCAACGGGCGATCGCTGTGACTGGATGAAACGGACCACCCGTTCGTCGCGAGCGTTCATGTCTCGGACATTGAGCATGAGTTGTCCGAACCGGTCGTTGCGGTGCGGGTCGGCGCCGCTGATCCAAATGGTGATGTCCGGACAAGCGAACCGTGCTTCGACCTCCTTCAGCGAGGCGTCGAAGGCGGTCAGGTAGTCCGGCCCCGAAGCGAAGCGCTCCAGAGGAACGTCCAGATCGCCGGGCACTTTGCGGGAGGGGTAATTCCGGCCGACATGAATGGAGTAAGTGAACACATTGGGATCGCTCGTCAGAATCGCATGCGTCCCGTTCCCCTGGTGCGCGTCGGTGTCCAGAACCAAAACGCGGATGCCAGGGTGATGGTGCTGAAGATCGCGAACCGCCACGGCCACGTCATTGAGCGCGCAGAATCCCTCGCCGCGATCCGGAAAAGCGTGGTGGGTACCCCCGGCCAGGGCACAGGCGGCCCCGAACTCGAGAGCGGCATGACAGGCGCGCACCGTGCCTTGCACCTCGGTCGCGGACCGTTCGTAAAGTGCCGGCGAAACTGGCAGTCCCAGCCGGTGAACTTCTGCCGGGTCGAGTTTTCCGGTGGAGAAACGGTCCAGGTAGGCGGGGGTGTGGACCCGTTCCAAGCGCTCCCGGTCGATCGGTCCGACGATTTCCACCTCCCTTTCCTGCAGGAACCCGCCGCGGAGAAGCATGTCGTGCGCTTGCGGGAATTTCTCCATCGGGAACGGGTGCCCGGTTGGGAGCGGGAAGAAGTAGAGGGGCGAGTAAAAAGCTGGAAGCATGCGCCGTTGCGGGGCTCGGGCTGTCATGGGACTACGGATGCGGCGGCAAGGGCGTGCCCCGCCGGAAGCCCGGACGAGAAGGGGGATGGTGAGTTTGGGTGGGGGGGATTGGAGAACTTGTTCACGCAGCGCTCTCGTCCAAAGAATCAAACCCAGACAAACGGTCTTCTTCTTCTAAGTGTGAACAAACCCTAACAAACCGCCCAAGTGAATCAAATCCAAGGGCTTTCAGGTCACAATCGGGTGTGGAAAAACCGAGAAGGACACCCGGGTTCGTGGCAAAAACGACGAAACTCCAACGATCCTAACATTCTTCAAATCTGAACTCACCCTTTATTCACCGGTTTGTTCCGATCCTTTGATATCTCAGTCCAGCGCTCTTTGGCGAGGGCATCCTTGGCAGCTTCCGCCTCCGCTTCCTTTTTGCTCGAGCCGTCTCCGCGCCCGAGTTCCCGGCCTTCCCAATCGACGGCGATTTCGAAGTGCTTGGCATGGTCCGGGCCGGATTGGGCAATCAAGCGATAGCGGGGGCTGGTGGCGGAAATGGCCTGCAAGATTTCCTGAAGCTGTCCCTTGGGATTGATTTCGGCCGGTGTCTCCTCGACGTCCGACAGGGCGTCTTCGCAGTGGGCCAGGAGAAAGTCGCACGCCACGGTGAAACCGCCGTCGAGGTAGACGGCGCCAACAAGGGCTTCGAAGGCGTCGGCGAGGGTGGACTGGCGTTCGCGACCGCCACTGGCTTCCTCGCCTTTACCCATGAGGAGGTAAACACCCAAATCGATTTGGGCGGCGAGCGCGTGCAAGGCGGGCTTCGAGACCAAGCGCGAACGCAGTTTGGTCAAGCGACCCTCGCTGAAAGCGGGAAAACGGCGGTAGAGGGATTCGGTGAGGATGAGCTGAATCACCGCGTCTCCGAGAAATTCCAGCCGTTGATTGTCGAAATGCGGCTTCTGAGTCTCGTAGGCGAGGCTGGGGTGAGTGAGGGCCTCGGCGAGAAGCAGCGAGTTTCTGAATTTGTAGCCGATTCTCTCCTCCAGCGGCTGCATTCGCTGATAGTAAGAGAGGAGTTTGCGCAGGGGCGCAAGAAGGGAATCGGGAGCAGCTAGGGTCGGGGAGAGTCGGGGAGGGTGACCGACGGGACTCGAACCCGCAACAACCAGAACCACAATCTGGGACTCTACCATTGAGCTACGGCCACCATCTGCCGGTCCAAACCGGCGCGAGGCATATCCTAAGCTGCCACGGGTCCTTTTCCAGGGAAAAATGAGTGGGAACCCGTATGGTGAAGCATGAAGGTTTTCGGTTTCAAGGAATGGCAACTCGTTTGCGAGGCCATGGAACGGGGCGAGCAGAGCGTGATTCTGCGGAAGGGCGGGATTTCCGAGGGGAAACGCGGGTTCGAATGGCTGCACACGTCGTTTTTCCTCTTTCCAACCTACTTTCATGAACAGTCCAGCCGGTTGAAGTCCGGGACGAGGTGGGAGGATACGCGGTTCGAACCGGATGCCGAGCGTCAAACGGTGGAGATCCGGCTTCACGCGCGGGTTTTGAGTACGTGGCAGCTCGACGATTTGGATGACGCTCTTGAATTGAGCGATTTGCACGTCTGGAAAGACGAGGTGATCGAAGAGCGCTTCCGCTGGGGCGATCAACCCGGACTCAGTCTCGCGGTCGTGGATTTCTCGCGATTGGCAAAGCCTTGGACACTGACCAACCGGCCCGGGTTTGGTGGGTGTCGCTCCTGGCTGGGCCTCCCTTCCGACGAAGGTCTCGCGGGCGATTGGGAGGATTTGCTGCTGTCCGTGACCGGGAGGGAGTCGATTCAGCGCATCGAGTCCCGCTTGAGGGAAACCGGAGCGCGTGACGCCAGCGTATCGGCGGCGACGTGAAGTATTCGGTCATCATTCCAGCCTACAACGAGGCGGATCAGCTGCCGCGGACGATTCCAAAGCTGAGGACGGCTTTCGCGGAGATTGGACTCGAGCCGGAATGGATCGTTACGGACAACGCTTCCACCGACGCGACGGCCGATGTGGCGCGCACGTTGGGAGCCGACGTGGTGCATGAACCGTGGCGGCAGATTTCACGGGCGCGGAATGTGGGAGCGGCCCGGGCCACGGGCGACGTGCTGGTCTTCGTCGATGCCGATACGGAGGTGCCAGCGGCCACGCTGCGCCAAATGCGCGATGGCCTCGAGTCCGGACGTTGGTGCGCAGGCGGGGCCACGGTGGC
>CAZCRA010000084.1:0-15958 GCA_964500945.1 uncultured Verrucomicrobiales bacterium
GAGATCGGCACCATCGTCCGCGAAGGCGCCGAACAAGTCTGCCTGCTCTACCCCTCGCCCTACCACGCCGGGATGTCCGACGAGGATCGGGCCGCGAACCAGGAGGCCGGGCGTTCGGATTCGAAATTCGTTTGAAGACCGGCACCCTCGTCGGTCAGGGAGCCGCCGACGATTTGTTTCACGCGTCCTTCGTGAAGGTCGATGCAGGGCCGGAATCGCGTCATGACTCAACTTCACCCCGCCGGTGCCCTAGACAAGGCTGCGTTCGGCGGGAAAGGTGCCCGGATGGATTGGAAATGGATGGGGGCGACCGCGCTGGCGGTTTTGAGCGCCGGGTGCGGTTCCGAGGAGCCCGCAAACGAGAGGACGGAGCGGACGAGGCAGCCGGAAGCCGTCGAGGGGATGGTGTGGATTCCGGGAGGGACTTTCATGATGGGGTCTTACAGCGGGATGCCCAATGAGCAGCCGGTTCATCCGGTGAGTTTGGACGGCTTCTACCTCGACGCGCACGAAGTGACGAATGCGGAGTTCCGGGAGTTCGTGGAGGCGACGGGGTACGTGACCGTGGCGGAACGGGCGATGACGGAGGAGCAGTTGGCGATGGTGCCGGAAGACCAGCGGACGGGGGAACCGATGGCGTTTGGGGCGGTGGTTTTCCGTGGGACGGACGGGCCGGTGCCGCTCGACAGCATGGCGTGGTGGCAGATGGATTTCACGGCGAACTGGCGGCAGCCGGATGGTGAGGGGAGCAGCATCGAGGGGAAAAACGATCACCCCGTCGTTTGCGTGACGCCGGAGGACGCGATGGCCTACGCGAAGTGGGCTGGCAAACGGCTCCCGAGCGAAGCGGAGTGGGAGTATGCGGCCCGCGGCGGCTTGGCCGGCAAGAAATATGAGTGGGGGAACACGCCGCTTCCGGCCGAGAGAGACAGCGCGCCCGGAGATTGGCCGGCGAATTTGTGGCAGGGGAAATTTCCCTACGAGGACTGGGCGACCGACGGGCATGCGGGAACGGCGCCAGTGGGGAGCTACGCGGCGAATGGCTATGGTCTCTACGACATGACGGGAAACGTGTGGGAGATCTGCGCCGATTGGTATGGGGCAAACTACTACGCCTCGAGTCCGGAGGAAAACCCGCGGGGACCGGCTTCGACCCAGGGAAGCCGCATGGGGGCGGTGTCGCGCGTCATGCGTGGCGCTTCCTGGCGAATTCACCGGAGTTATGGTCCGGCGCCGCAGCAGGGGGGGGCTCCGATCCTTGAGTTTCGTGTGGCGACGCGGAACGAGGCGGCGACCGACACGGCCACGAACGACGTGGGATTTCGATGCGCGATGGATCCGCCGATGTCCGAGGGAGGCAAATGACCCGTTGCTCCCTTCCCAATCCCGGGTAGCCTTTGGCGTGGGCCAAATCATCTTCAACACCATCAGCGCGGCGGAGATTTCGGCGCTGCCGAAGCTCCAGCAGCTCGATCTTTTGGCGGAGTTCAAGGTGAACCCGGAGGAGTTGAAGAAGCCCGAGAATCTCGATGGGGAACGGTTCGGCGTCCTGGAGAGAGAGGGCAAAACGCTCTACCGGTATCGCGCCAACGACATGCGGATCTACTTTTCGTGCGAAGGGGATGCCGTCGTTGTGCACCGCGTCCTGCACCGGAACACCTTTCAGGATTTCATGTATCGAGGCGGGATGCCGGTGGCGGAGGACGATGCTCTGGCGCGTTCGACGTCGTTTTGGGCGCTGATCGAAGAAGGGCAGAACGCGGACCGGGTTCAGGCATGATTTCGAGCCTGGAAGACCTGGAGGATGAAGCGGTGCGGCTGGCGGCCTTTCCCGTGGCGGAGGAAAAAGTCTTCCTGGCGCACGCCGGGGTGACGGCGTTGCCGGCATGCGTGGGCGACGCGGTGGTCGACTACACGAATGCCTGCACGCGAGCCGATCAGGAGTATGAGGGGGTGTTGCGGCGAATCGGGGAGACGCGGGAGGTCTGTGCCCGGACGATTGGGGCGAAGGCGAATGAGATCGCGCTCCTAGGTCCAACGTCACTGGGACTGAGTTTATTTGCGAATGGGCTCACTTGGGAGGAGGGGGACGAGATCATCTGCTACCGGGACGATTACCCTGCAAACGTGTATCCATGGCAGGATCTCGAGCGGCGAGGGGTGAAGCCGGTCTACCTCGAACCGGAGTCGCCTGGCGAGATCACGCCGGAACTGTTGGCTGGGGCGATGACGGAGCGGACGCGGTTGGTGGCGCTGGCGAGTTGCCATTTTCTCAGTGGTTACCGGATCGACGTGGATGGGATCGGGAAACTCGTCCACGAGCGGGGAGCGCTTTTTTCGCTCGACGCCATCCAGACGATCGGGGCGTTTCCGACCCGGGTGGACCACGTGGATTTTCTGAGTGCGGACGCGCACAAATGGATGCTGGGTCCGCTGGTGGCGGGGATTGTCTACGTGGACGAGCGGCAGTTTGAGCGGCTTAGGCCGACGTTGCTCGGGGCGTGGAACGTCCGGTCGCCGCAGTTCATTGCGCAGGATGAGATTCGCTTCGAGGCGGGGGCGCGGCGATATGAGCCTGGAGTGTTGAACTGCGCTGGGCTGTTCGGCATGCGCGCCGCTCTCGAGATGATGGAACGCGTGGGGTCGGCGCGGATTGCGGAGCGTTTGATGACGTTGAAAGCGGAGCTGGTGGCAGGGCTGAAGGAACGCGGATTCAAATTTTTGGGTCCGGAGGCCGGGCCGAATGCTTCGGCCATCACGACGGTCTGGAGGGAGGAGTTGGCGATAGATGAGTTATTTGGGCATCTGTCGAAGAGGGGTGTGTCGGCCAGTTTGCGTCAGGACCGGGCTGGGCGGGCTTACATCCGATTCAGCCCCCATTTTTACAATACCTTGGACGAGATCGGTAAAGTCATGGGGATGATCGATGAATTTCTCGGTATGAGAGATTGAGGGCGACCTTGGAAACCCATGGCTTGGCTCGCGGCTCACGCTGGTTTTTGGAGGTCCCCACAGGATTTGGCCTGCGGCCTACGCCGGTTTTTGGATTTCCCCACGAGAGATTCCATGTTTGAAATAGCAGCCGGAGCTTGACGAAGGGTGAAGTCGAAAAGAGTCTTGGCAGCTCCGCGGTAGATCGCAGAGGCCGCGGGTTTCTCATTTTCAACCCAGAACGCTAACCGAGGACGAGCCTTGGACTACAAAGAAATCAAACAGATCGTCGAGCTCATGAACAAAAATGAGCTCTCGTATTTTCACCTGGAGAAGGACGACTTCTGCCTCGAATTGAAGAAGGGCGTCGATCGCGAAAGCATCCAGGAACTCCTGGCGTCGGCTCAGCCCGTGCTTTCGGCGGCGCCAGCTCCGCCTCCGGCTTCCACGCCGGTGCCTCCGTCCCTATTTGGAGGGGGGAGCGACGAGGAATTGGATCTGGAAGGCGGCGAAGTCATCAAGGCGCCGATGGTTGGAACGTTTTATCGATCGTCCTCGCCTGACGCGCCGCCCTACGCGAAGGTTGGCCAGGATGTGGAGGAGGACACCACGGTGTGCATCATCGAGGCGATGAAGACCTTTAACGAGATCAAAGCGGAGCAGCGTGGCACGATCGTGAAGATTTTGGTCGAAAATGCTCAGCCGGTTCAGTACGACGACCCGTTGTTCGTCATCAAGCCAGCCTAAGCCGGGCCACATTCTCAACGCTTCGAACCTCTATGTTCAAACGTGTCCTCGTGGCCAACCGGGGCGAAATTGCGCTCCGCGTCATTCGCGCCTGCAAAGAGTTGGGAGTCGAAACGGTGGCGGTGTATTCGTCGGCCGACACGGACTCCATGCACGTGCAATTGGCGGACAACGCCATCTGCATCGGGCCCGGGCCCAGCGCCCAAAGTTACCTGAAGATCGATTCGATTATCAGCGCGGCGGAAATCGCCAACGTCGACGCCATTCATCCCGGGTATGGATTTCTCTCCGAGAACGCGAAGTTCGCGCAGATTTGCGAGAGCTGTAAGATCAAATTCATCGGTCCATCGGCGGAGGTGATATCCCGGATGGGAGACAAGAATCGGGCGCGAGCCACGGCGACGGAAGCGGGCGTGCCGGTGACGCCGGGGAGCGACGGTATTGTCGAAGACGAAAAGCAGGCGGTGGAGGTGGCGAACCGAATGGGGTATCCGGTGATGATAAAGGCGTCGGCGGGCGGCGGAGGCCGCGGGATGCGCCCCGCTCTGAACGAGGCGAGCCTCTTGACGGGGTTCACCGCCGCGCGCGCGGAAGCGGAGGCCTGTTTTGGCAATCCGGATGTCTACATCGAGAAATTCATCGTCAACCCGCACCACATCGAATTCCAGGTCGTGGCGGATTCCCACGGGAATGTGATTCATCTGGGGGAGCGGGACTGCTCCCTTCAGCGGCGGAATCAAAAGATCATCGAAGAGTGTCCCTCGCCGCTGCTGAGCGAGGAGATGCGGGAAAAGATGGGGGAAGCATCGGTCGAACTCTGCCGGAAGATCGGCTACGAGAACTGCGGCACGATCGAGTACTTGGTGGACGACGACGGGAACTTCTTCTTCATGGAGATGAACACCCGGATTCAGGTCGAGCACCCCATCACGGAAGAGGTCTATGGCTGTGATCTCATCAAGGAGCAGATCCGAATCGCCGCAGGCTACCGGCTTTCCGATCACGTCATCCACAGCCAGCCGCGGCACCACGCGATCGAGTGCCGGATCAACGCCGAGGACCCCTATCGCGACTTCGCTCCGAGCCCTGGAAAGATCAATTTCTTCTACGCGTCAGGCGGCCGGGGTGTCCGGGTCGACACGCACGTTTACACGGGATATGAGGTGCCACCTTACTACGACTCGATGATCGCCAAACTGATCGTCACCGGAGCCACGCGTGACATCGCCATCGCGCGAATGACGCGAGCGCTCAGTGAATTCAAGGTCGAGGGCATCAAGACGACGATCCCGTTCCAGGACGACATCATCAAGAATTCGGATTTCCGCAGTGGAAACTACAACATCGGATGGGTGGAACAGTTCTTGTCGCTCAACCCGTCGATGAAGCCGTAAGCGGATTTGATGGTGCAGGGGAGAGCGGAGCGGTTGGCGGGGGCGCGTCTTTACGCGATCGTCGATCTTAGCTACGTGGCGGACAAGGAACTCCTGCCGGTAACGCGGGAACTGCTCGAGGGTGGGGTCGACGTCATCCAGCTCCGGGCGAAGGGGCACGAGGTGACCCAGATCACCGGTTGGGCGGAGAAGCTGCTGCCGGTTTGCCGTGAGGCGGGCGTTCCTTTCATCGTGAACGATCATCCAGGTGTGGCGCGGGAAACGGGAGCGGACGGCGTGCACGTGGGGCAGGACGACCTGGCGGTGGACGCGGTGAGGGCGATGGTGGGAGCAGAGGCCATTGTCGGCAAATCGACGCATTCCCTGGTCCAGGCTAGGGCGGCGGCGCGTGAGGACGTGGACTACATTGGGTTCGGCCCGCTCTTTGGCACGCCGACCAAACCGGACTATCCGCCGATCGGGCTGGAGGATGTGGCTCAGGTCCACCGGGAGCTGGATTTGCCGATTTTCTGCATTGGCGGCATCAAGGCAGAAAACGCGGACAAGGTCTTGCAAGCCGGGGCACGGCGTTTAGTAATCGTCTCGGGCATCCTCACGGCCGACGACCGCCGCGCTTACGTTCGCGGGGTGCGGGAGCGGTTTTCCAGCTGAGCTGGAGAGGGGTTTGAGAGAGCCGGGTTGTTTCGTTTCGTCTTCAAATCTTCATCACTCGATCATGTCTGTTCTCGTCGCTGGTTCCGTTGCCCTGGATGACATTAAAACGCCGTGGACGGAGGCCCGGGGCCTTCTTGGAGGTTCGGCCTCTTACGCTGCGCTGAGCGCTAGTTTCGCCAGCCCGGTCAATCTCGTGAGCATCGTGGGGCAGGATTTTCCGGACGAGCACGCCAACCTTTTCCGGGACCGAAACATCAATTTGGACGGCGTCGAAGTGGTGTCGGGCGGGAAGACGTTCCGCTGGTCGGGCGAGTATCACGAGAACATGAACACGCGCGACACGCTGGACGTGCACCTGAACGTGTTGGAGCACTATCAGCCGCAGCTGAACGACGACTACAAGAGTTCCCGGGTGATTCTACTGGCCAACGCGGGGCCGGACAGCCAGTTGAAGGTCCTGCAGCAGGTGCGCGAACCGGTGTTCACGATCGCGGACACCATGGATCTTTGGATCACGACGATGCGGGACGAACTGCTGGAGCTGCTGAGTCAGGTCGACATGCTCGTCCTCAACGACAGCGAGGCGGCGCAGCTCGCGGAGACGCACCATTTGATTCACGCGGGCGACAAGCTGTTAGGTCTGGGGCCGCGCTATGTGGTGGTGAAGAAGGGGGAACACGGGGCGCTTCTCTTTTCGCACGACGGTGATTTCTTCACGGCGGGAGCGTTTCCGCTGAGGGAGTTGAAGGATCCGACGGGCGCCGGCGACAGTTTCGCGGGAGGCATCGCGGGTCATCTGGCTTCGACCGGGAAAGAAGAAGTTCACACCGACGACATCGTGGAAGGCATCGTTCACGGGACGGTGATGGCGAGTTTCACCTGCGAGGAGTTCGGCTTGAAACGCCTGCAGGGGATCAGCCCGGAAGAAATCTCCGAGCGGGGCAACGTGTTTCGTCGCTACAACCGGATGGTGGCGCTCTAGGGTTCGTTTAATAAGTCCGGCGGTCGTGCAAGGAACGAGAGGATCTAAATCAATGTCTTTGCAAATCTTGGAGACGCGGACCTTTTTACCGTCAGCTTCGTTCCCATTTCCCGCCGTGAGGTAGCGCCGGGGGTCGGGAATCCCCGGCAAAAGAGGCGGACTCGGCGCAGGCCGAATCAGTTCTGCTTCTCGAGGGTTTCGTTCCAGGCGGCGATGCGGTCGGCCATCTTTTCGAAGAGGGCATCGGTGGAGTCGAGGATCTTCACGCCCTTGATGGTGTCGCCCCGGGCGATCGAATCGACGACGTCCTGGCCCTTGGTGACTTTACCGAAAACGGCGTGTTTGCCGTCGAGCCAAGGCGTCTTGACGTGGGTGACGAAGAATTGGCTGCCATTGGTGTTCGGACCGGCGTTGGCCATGGAGAAAATTCCGGGTTCGGTGTGCTTCAGGTCGGGGTCGATTTCATCCTCGAAGCGGTAGCCTGGGCCGCCGCGACCGCTGCCGGTGGGATCTCCTCCCTGGATCATGAAATCATCGATTACGCGGTGGAAGACGATGTCGTCGTAGAAGCCGCGCGAGGCGAGGTTCAGGAAGTTGGCGGCGGTGAGTGGGACTTTGCTGGCAAAAATCGTGGCTTCGATGTCTCCCTTAGACGTTTGGAGGATGATGCGAATGTCGGTCACTTTCTGGTCGTTGGTTGCGTTATCTTGGCTGAAGGCCACGGCAGGCAGAAAAGCAGCGGTGGCGATGAGGGCGGAGAAGAAGGGTGTTTTCATGACTGGCAAATGAGGGAGTTTTCGGAGAAGGGGTTGGAAGGTTCTGGCTGCGTGCCAGGAGGCGAAATCTAAGGATTCCACGACGTTGCGCAAGTGATTGTCTTACTCACCAATGACGACGGGATCGACGCTCCCGGCATTCAAGCCCTGGAGCGCGTGGTTCCGCTGGTTTTTCCATCGGCGACGGTGTTTGTGGCGGCACCGGCCACCGAGATGTCGCAGGTTGGGCACCGGGTGACCACGTCGACGCCGCTGCGGGTGGAGTCGCGTGGGGAAGGGCGCTGGGCGGTGGGCGGGACGCCGGCGGACTGCGTGAGGTTGGCGTTATCCGGTCTGTTGCCGCAGCGGTCGGATTGGGTGCTGAGCGGGATCAACCGAGGGGGGAATCTCGGGCAGGACATCTACATTTCCGGAACCGTGGCAGGCGCCCGGGAGGCGGCGTTTCATGGTGTCCGGTCGATTTCGGTGTCCCAGTATGTGAGGAGTGGGGTGGAGCTTTGTTGGAACCGGACGGCCGTGCATGCGGCATCGGTATTGCCGGAGTTGGCCGGCCTGGAATTGGGGCCGGGGGAACATTGGAACGTGAATTTGCCGCATCTCGATGAGGGCGAGGAGGCGCCGGTCTGGGCCGAGACGCATCCCGAGCGGGCACCGCTGCCGATTGCCTTTGAGCGGGATACGGCGGACCAGCACCACTATCGCGGGGTTTACGCCGACCGGCCGAAGGGTGCGGGATCGGACGTGGACATTTGTTTTGGGGGAAGAATCAGCGTGAGCCGGCTGTCCATCTGAGGGGCGCGGGTGGAAGGGAGACCGGGGTCAGGGGAGCGCGCCGGCCCTTTGCAGGATCTGCTGGACGCGGGTGAAACCGGTGCGGGCGACTTCGAGGGGATCCTGCCTCCACAGCGTCTCATTGAAGACCTCGAGACTGATCCAACCGCGATAGCCTTTTCGATGGAGGATGGCCAGTTCCGAGGTGAGGTCGATTGGGCCGTCGCCGGGAAGGACGCGGTCCGGGTCGCGCTGGGTGCCGGCGGGTTTGTCCGGGGCGGCATCGTCGATGTGGTAGTGAGCGACTCGCTCCAGCGGGATGGCTTCGAGGAGTTCCGGCGAGCCTTGGCTGTTCCAGGTGTGGAAGGCATCGATCACCAGGGCTCCATCGGCGTCGCCGCAGCGGTCGAGAACGGACAAGGCGTCCGGCAGGTTGTTGAGGGAGGCGAAAAAGCTGATGTATTCCAGGAGAGGACGGACGCCGGTTTGCCGGCCCAGCTCGAGGAGTTTGGCATATCCTTCGGCGAGTCCTTCGATTCCAGGCCGCTCGAGGGGTGGGGTGCAGACGATGAAGGGAGCGCGGAGTCGCGCGGACAGTTCCATGCGGCGCCGGGCCTCGTCGAGGGCGAGTTTGTGTTCCCAGCCCTGGGTTTCGCCCCAGTTTCGGACGGCGATGACGCAAGGGACCTCGAGTCCGTGATCCGCGAGAGCGGTTTCGACGTCGCTGATTTCGCCTGCGCGACCGACGTGTTCGTAGAGGTCGACGGCCCAGAGTTCGATTCCCTCGAACCCGGCCTGGGCGGCGATGCGGATTTTCTCCAGGAGCGGAGCGGGTTTGATGGTGGCGGCGTTCAGAGCGAGGCGCATGTCGGGGTTAACCTGTCGTGGCGTGGGCGAGGGTGCAAGACGCGAGAAAGGAGGTTGCCAGCGGGTTGAGGAGCGCGGTAAGTGGCGCCGAATCCGGTTATGGCTGAGCGTGAATCTCTTCGCATCGGGCTGGCGGGCCTCGGAAACGTGGGTGCCGGCGTGTATGGCAACCTTCAAAAGAACCGGGATATTCTGCGGGAGCGGACCGGGCGCGTGCTGGAGATTCGGCGGGTGGCGGTTCGGGATTTGGAGAAAGCGCGACCCGTGGCGGTGCCGCGGGAGCAACTGACGACGCGTTTGGAAGACCTGATCGAAGACCCGGACATCGATCTGGTGGTGGAGCTGATTGGAGGGGTGGAGAGGGCGATGGGCTTCGTGACCGACGCGCTGCGGGCCGGGAAGAGCGTCGTGACTGCGAACAAAGCGCTCTTGGCGGAGCACGGGAAAGATTTGTTCGCCCTCGCCGAGGAAACAGGGCAGGCGCTTTACTTCGAGGCGGCGGTGGCCGGCGGGATTCCGATCATCAAGACGGTTCAAGAGTCGTTCGTGGGCAACAACATCCAGGCCATGGTCGGGATCATCAACGGCACTTCGAATTACATCCTGACGCGGATGCGGGAGGCGAATTTGAAATATGAGGTCGCGCTGCAGGAGGCGCAGGATTTGGGCTATGCGGAGGCCGATCCGGCGCTGGATGTGAACGGCGGAGATGCCGCGCACAAAGCGGTCATTCTGGCGTCGCTGAGTTACGGTCGCTGGGTGCCGTTTGACCAGGTCCACGTGGAAGGCATCGAAGGGATCCGCCGGGTGGACGTGCGCTTTGCGGAGGATCTGGGCTACACCGTGAAGCTGGTGTCGGTCATTCGTCTCGTGAACGAGGGTCGGATCGAAGTCCGGGTGCAGCCGTCGCTGGTGCCGCACTCGCACATTCTGGCGAGTGTGAACGGGGTGAACAACGCGATCATGGTGTGGGGTGACGTGGTGGGTGAGACCTTGTTTTATGGGCCGGGAGCTGGGGCGGACGCGACGTCGAGTTCGGTCATTTCGGATTTGGCGGACGCGGCGATGGAAGGGCGGCGTTCGGGTTTTGTGCCGCATGGGCTGTATGGTCAGCCTCTACCGATCGAGGAGAGTGTGAGTCAGTATTATCTGCGGTTGGAAGTGGAGGATTACCCTGGGGTATTGGCGCAGATTGCGGCGCTTCTTGGTGAGGAGGGCGTGGGGATTCTCTCGATGATTCAGCGTGAGGCCGAGGAGGGAGGCAAGGCACCGATCGTCCTGATGCTGCATCACGCGGAGTTCGGGGTGATTCGGCGAGCGGTGGATCGAATCGAGGGATTATCGTGCGTGTTCGGAAACCCGGTTCTCATGCGGGTGGAGGAGCTGTGTGCGGGCACTGAAAGCGACTTGCGCGCCTAGTGCCAGGGTCTATCGTGGGGGGTCCGGGGTCTTTGTCAGGCTCCCCGGTACTTCAGATCATGCGATACGTCAGCACGCGGAAGCAATGTGAACCGGTGAGCTTTTTCGAGGCCTTCGCGCACGGGCTCGCGCCGGATGGGGGGCTTTATTTGCCGGAGGAGCTTCCGGATTTGTCGATGGATACAGTGAGCGGCGATCCTCAGCCTTATCCGGCGTTGGCGGTGGAGTTTCTGGAGCTGTTCGACACGGATCACACGCCGGACGAGGTGTTTCAGCTGGTCGACCGATCCTACACGAATTTCACCGACCTGGCGACGGCGCCGCTGAAGCAGCTGGACGAGCGTTTGTTTGCGCTGGAGCTCTTTCACGGGCCGACCCTGTCTTTCAAGGACTTCGGGCTGCAGCTCATCGGGCATTTGTTCGAAGACCAGATCCGGCGGACGGGCGAGGCGATCAACGTCCTTGGGGCGACCTCGGGCGACACGGGATCGGCCGCCATCCACGGGTTGGCGAACATTGAGGGCGTAAACGTGTTTGTTCTGTATCCGAAGGGACGCATTTCGGAACTTCAAGAGCGTCAGATGACATGCACAGGTGCAGAGAACGTGTATCCGATTCCGATCGAGGGGACGTTCGACGATGCTCAGCGGATCGTGAAGGAGCTGTTTGCCGACGGGGATTTTAAAGCACAGGTCCGGTTATCAGCGATCAACTCGATCAATCTGGCCCGAGTTCTGGCGCAGTCGATTTACTACATTCACGCGTTCACGCAGCTTCCGGCGAGCAACTCCGACAACGTGGAGTTTGTGGTTCCGACGGGGAATTTCGGCAATGTTTTCGCAGGTTGGATGGCTTCGAAAATGGGGCTGCCCTGCAATCGATTCAAGGTCGCCACGAATCAGAACGACATCTTGCACCGCCTCTTCAGAACGGGTGTGTATGAACCCGAGGACGTGCATCCGAGCCGGGCTCCCTCAATGGACATTCAATTGGCCTCGAACTTCGAGCGGTTCCTCTACTACCAACTGGAAGGCGACGGCGAGAAGGTCTCGGCGATGATGAAGGAGGTCCAAGAGCGGGGACGCCTGGAGATTCCGGGCTTTTGCCGGGACACCTTCACCTCGACGCGCTGCGATGACGAGGGCATTCTGCGGCATATCCGGGACGTCCATGAGCGGTACGATTACATCGTGGATCCCCACACCGCCTGCGCGTTTGAGTCGATCGATCCGGAGCGCAACACAGTGGTTTTGGCGACGGCAAGTGCCGCGAAGTTTCCGGAAACGATGGAGCGGGCGATCGGTATGCGTCCCCGCCACCGGTCACTGGAGGTGCTCCGGGAGAAGCCGCAGTCACGGTTTGAACTGGAGCCCACGGCCGATTCGGTCAGGGCGTTCATGCTGCTGAACGGGGCGATGTAGCGTTCCGGGCACTGGACGCGAGGCCGTCCGGGGTCTATCGGCGGGAAGATGGGATTGATCGTTCAGAAATACGGAGGCACATCGGTTGGCTCCCCGGAGCGAATCCGGAACGTGGCTTCCCGGATCTTGCGGACGCAGAGAGAGGGGCACCAGGTCGTTGCGGTGGTATCGGCGATGGGCGGCGTGACCAACCGGTTGATCGAACTGGCCTCGGAGGTCACGGGCGATCAACGGCCGTCGGAACGGGAGATGGACATGCTCCTGGCGACGGGTGAGCAAACCAGCATTGCCCTCACAGCCATGGCCATCCACGCGCAGGGAGGACAGGCCTGCTCCTTGACCGGGGCCCAGGCGGGCATCGCGACGGACGGGGTCCACATGCGGGCACGGATCGCGAACATCACCCCGGAACGAATCCACGCGCTGCTGGAAACCGGTCAGATCGTGATCGTGGCCGGATTCCAGGGCACGACGCCAGAAGGATTCATCACGACGCTGGGGCGTGGGGGGTCGGACCTGACCGCGATCGCGCTGGCGGCGGCATTGAAGGCCGATTTGTGCCAAATTTTCACGGATGTCGACGGGGTTTTTACGTGTGATCCCCGGGTGGTGGGCAGCGCGGTGAAGATCGACGAGATCAGCTACGACGAAATGCTGGAAATGGCGAGTTCGGGGACGAAGGTCATGCAATCCCGGTCGGTCGAGTTCGCCAAGAAATTTGGCGTGGTCTTTGAAGTTCGGAACAGCATGAGCGAGGCGCCTGGAACGTTGGTTAAGGAGGAAAACATGAGCATGGAGTCGATCGTGATTCGCGGGGTGAGCCTGGAGCGAAAACAGGCGAAGGTGACGATCAGTGGTGTCAACGACACCCCCGGCGTGGCGGCCCTGGTGTTTCAGGCGATCGAGAAGGCGGGAATCATCATCGACGTGATTGTCCAGAACGTTTCAAGGACGGGCGTGACAGACATCTCGTTCACGCTGAACGAGTCCGACCTGGCTCTAGCGAGGGAGACGCTGGACCCTCTACTGGACGGACTCGGGGACGAAGTGACCCTGGAGGCCCGGGACGGGATCGCCAAACTCAGCGTGGTCGGGATCGGGATGCGCTCCCACTCCGGTATCGCTTCGCAGATGTTCAGCACCCTGGCGGAAGCGGGGATCAACATTCAGATGATCTCGACGTCGGAAATCAAGATCGCGGTGATCCTCGATGCGGATGAAATCGACCGGGCGGCGAAGGTCGTGCATGATGCGTTCGGACTGGACGGAGGGATCGAAGGGGCATAGCGGGCTGTTAAAAAAACCTGCACTGCGTGGAAGAGATCCGTTTGGTTCGGATGAAGTCAGGCTGATCGAGGGGCAGCAGGCTGTTGAAAAACCCTGCACCGCGCCGAAGAGACTCGTTTGATTCAGATGAAGTCAGGCTGCGCAGGGTGGCAAGAATCTCTTCCCTGGCGGGCGCAAGTCTCTGAATTCCAGGGCGGCGTTGCTCGTCGCTCACTGGGCTCGCCCAGATCGCTCCTTCCGCCTTGCCCTGGACTCCAGGGCCGTTGCGCGGCACGGCACCCGGTTTTTCAACAGCCTGTTCGGGAGCGGCTGCTCTTTTTGGCTTTGCGCGAGAGGGTGAGTTGCGCTGAGGTGAGCGCATGCATTTGAGCGGAAGTACTCTGAGAGCGTGGGTCGCCGGGCTGCTGCTGGTGGCGTCGGCGACCGGGGCTGAGAAGCCCAATTTCGTGGTCATTTTTTGCGACGACCTCGGCTACGGCGATCTGGCCTGTTTCGGGCATCCGACGATCCAGACTCCGCACCTGGACCGGATGGCGGCGGAAGGCCAGAAGTGGACGAATTTTTACGCGGCTGCCAACGTCTGCACGCCGAGCCGGGCCGCGTTGATGACGGGGCGTTACCCGGTTCGAAATGGGATGTGCTCGGACAAGCGCCGGGTTTTCTTCCCGAACTCCGCCGGAGGATTGCCGGCCAGCGAGTGGACGATTGCCGAGGCGTTGAAGAGCGTGGGTTACCGGACCGCCTGCGTGGGCAAGTGGCACCTGGGGCACCTGCCGGAGTTTCTCCCGACGCGGCATGGGTTCGACCGCTATTTCGGGATTCCGTACTCGAACGACATGAACCACGACCGCGATCTTGGCGATCACGTGACTCTCGGAGAGCGGGAAGATTTCACGGCGTATGACGTTCCCCTGATCCGCGACGAGGAGGAGATCGAACGTCCGGCGGATCAGCGGACCATCACGAAGCGGTATGCGGAGGAGTCCGTGGCCTTCATCCAGGAAGCGGCCTCTGCGGGTGAACCGTTTTTCCTGTATCTCGCGCACAGCCTCCCCCACGTTCCGCTTTTCCGGAGCGAGGCGTTCAAAGGGCAAAGTGCGGCCGGAATCTACGGCGACGTGATCGAGGAGATCGACTGGACGATCGGGGAAGTCCGCAAGGCGCTGGAGGAGGCTGGCGTGGCCGAGAACACGCTGGTGGTGTTCACGAGCGACAATGGCCCATGGCTGATCTTCAAGACCCACGGTGGCACGGCCGGGCTTTTGCGCGAAGGCAAGGGGAGCACCTGGGAAGGAGGCATGCGCGAACCCACGGTGATGTGGTGGCCGGGCCGGCTGGCGCCCGGAGTGGTCCAGGACATGGGCTCAACGCTCGATTTGTTGCCAACGTTTGCGAAACTCGCTGGCGCCGAACTTCCACAGGACCGGATTTACGACGGCGTCGACCTCTCTCCCGCGCTGTTCGGGACGGGGCCGAGCGGCCGCGATGAGATGTTTTACTACCACGGCGAGCAGCTTCATGCGGTGCGGAAGGGGCCGTTCAAGGCGCATTTTAAGACGAAGATCTCATACGGCAGCCAGAAACGGGCTGAGGAACACGATCCGCCACTGCTGTTTCACCTGGGACATGATCCGGGAGAGAACTTCAACGTGGCGGAAGGAAACGAAGCGGTGATCGAGGAGATCGAAGCGCTGGTGGAGGCGCATGAGGCCGCTCTCGAGCGAGTGCCGACCCATTTGGAATCGCGGATCGCGCGCTGATGGGGTCGAAAACCGCTGCACCGCGCCGAAGAGACGCGTTTGGAGAGGTGGAAGAAGACGGAAGTTTCGATTTGGCGAAGTATTTGAGTTGATAAACCATCAATTTAATGAAAATTATGGAAAATAACGCTCATCGCTATGTCTTCACCTGCCGCTTCCCGTTCCACTTCCGATTCGAGTTCCGCCCACGATCCCACCGCCGCTTTTTCGGGCGATGACGGCGCCGGTTTTGCAGTTACCTGCGTGTCCGCCGTAGTACTTGGCCTGGCGGGCGTGGCGATGGCGGTGCACTGGTTGGGTTGGTGACCCGGGGAGAGATCGCAGCAAGGGGCGGACGCTGCGGACCCGCGGAGGGATGGACGGACACCCATTTTGAGTTTACTTGGCTTCGGATAGAGTTAGGGTTGGACAAACTTCTTTGATCCGATGAAATCCTTTTTGTTTGGCGGCTGTAGTCCCACTGGGGCCTGTGTTCAGGGCACTTACGCGTTTTTCCGAGTCGCGGTCGGTTTGGCGATGGCGTTGTTGCACGGTTGGGGGAAACTGCCGCCGTCTGAAGGTTTGGTGGGAGGGGTCGGGGGGCTTGGCCTTCCGGTTCCGGAGCTTTGGGCGTGGGGCGTGGCGTTGGTGGAATTCGTCGGCGGACTTTTCATTGCGATCGGTCTCCTAACGCGTCCAGCCGCGATGGCGTTGGGGATCGTGATGGCGGTGGCCTTCTTAGGGATCCACGGCGGAGCCCTCAAAGGGGAAAACAGCGGCGAGATGGCGCTGCTCTACCTGTTGTGTTCGATTTTTATTGCTTCGTTCGGGTCCGGAAAATATGGGATCGACCCGAAGCTTCGTCCGTGAACGGTGTGGGACGTGGCGGCTGGCCTGGAAAATGAGTCCAGGTGCCCTCTAAAAACCCCCGCGGCCGCGCCGGCGGTAGAGGGGGTGGGAAGTCAGCGTC
>CAZCRA010000085.1:0-15778 GCA_964500945.1 uncultured Verrucomicrobiales bacterium
AGCTTGATGAAGCTTAATTCTCCAAAATCTCCAGGAGTTGGCTGACGTGGCGGAAGGGATTGACCCTTTCGAGGACGGCCAGGATGCGCTGGTCGGCGCCGATGACGAATGTGGTTCGTTCCGTGGGCATGCCGAAGAGCCCGAGGAGACTGTTCGGCCTCCAGCAACCATACGCACCGATGATTTCGCCTTTGGGATCGCTGATGAGAGGGAATGGAAGCTTTTTGCGCTCCGCGAAACGGCGGTGACTGGTCAGGCCATCGGGACTGATACCAAACACATGAGCCAGGCCGGAGAGCGCGTTCCAGTTGTCGCGCAGGGAGCAGGCCTGAGCCGTGCAGCCCGGCGTTTGGTCTTTTGGATAGAAGAAGAGGACGACGTTTTCGCCCGCGAGTCCGCTCAGGGTGACGGTGCCTTCCTCCCCGTATTCTCCGCCGGTTACCTTGGCCGTGAAATCCGGCGCTTTGGCGCCAACTGCAGGTTTGTTTGCCATGAATGCGAGACCTGATTACGTTCCCGTCCTTCCTGCCGGTTTCAAGAGCAGGCGTCAATAAATGAAAGAGAGGGAGTTACGGATGCCTGTGGCAGCGATCGTCGGGCGGCCGAACGTGGGGAAATCGGCGCTGTTCAACCGGTTGGCCGGCCGCCGGATCGCCATTGTGTTGGACCAACCGGGCGTCACGCGCGACCGGATCACGGCGGTTTGCCGGCTGGGACGGATCCCTTTCGAGATGATCGACACGGGGGGTATCGGGGCCAATTTGGAGGATGGGTTCGGGGAGCAAGTCCGCTTGGAAGCCGACATCGCGGTGCACTCGGCGGATCTCATCTTCTTTGTCGTCGACGCTCAGGAAGGCCTGACACCGGTGGACCGGGAATTGGCGGGCATGCTCCGGCGGGCCGGGGCGAACACGATTCTGGTCGTCAACAAAATCGACGTCGACAAACACGAGGATTTGGCGAACGAATTCGCGGGGTTGGGTTTCCAGTGCATGGTGCCGGTGAGCGCCGAGCACGGGAGGCAGATCCCGGAACTCGTGACCGAGGCCAACCGCCGTCTCGGGGAACGCTTTGCTCCACCGGCCGCGGATTCCGAAGATGCCGTCCCGCCGAAAAAGCCGATCTACCTGGCGATTGTCGGCCGGCCAAACGTCGGCAAATCGTCGCTCGTGAATGCGATTCTGGATGATCATCGCACGATTGTCAGTGACGTGGCGGGAACGACGCGGGACGCGGTGGACATCCCCTACGAGCGGGGAGGAACGCCCTTCGTGCTCATCGACACCGCAGGGATGCGGCGCCGCAGCCGGCGCGAGAGTTCGGTGGAAGTGTTCAGTGCCATGCGGAGCGAGCGGAGCATCCGGCGTGCCAGTCTCTGTCTCCTGGTGATTGATCTGGCTGCCGGGGTGACGGCCATGGAACGGACGATTGCTCAGAAGATCATGGAGGAAGAGAAGCCTTGCGTCGTCGTGGCGAACAAGTTCGATCTCTTTCACCCGGCGGCAAAGCGTCGCGACCGGCTGGAAGAAATGCGTGAGCTGGTGGGCCGGGAATTGTTTTTCCTGAACTACGCGCCGGTGGTGGCGGTTTCGGCGCTGAAAGGCGAGTTTCTGTCGAAGATTTTTGGAGCGATTGAGCAGGTGACCATGGCGTCGCGACAAGACATCGGGACGGGTCAGCTCAACCGGTTTTTACGCGAGGCCATCGAGAGGAATCCGCCGCCGATTCGACGGGGCCGCAAACTGAACCTGCTCTATGCCACCGCGAAGAAGCCGGCGGACGGATTTCCGATCCAGGCGTTTCGCGTCGTGATGTTCGTGAACGACCGCGCGCTGATGCCGCGGACCTATGAACGCTACCTGGAAAACGAGCTTCGGGCGGCGTTCGACCTGACGGGGTTACCGGTAGTGCTCCAGGTGCGTTCCCGTCAATCGGAGGAGAAGGCGGCTAATCGATCCGGCGGATGAGATCGGCTTCCGCGTAGCGCGCCTTGGGCATGGTCGCGTACTTGTCATTTGGGCTCCGGTAACCGGCCGGGCAGAGCACGGCGGTCGTCAAAGCGTCCGGTTCGAGGCCGAGAATCGCATCGACGCGCGAAGGGATGAAGCCTTCCATGGGACAGGTGTCGATCCCGAGCAGGGCGGCGCTCGTCATGAAATTACCGAGGGCGATGTAGCATTGGAGTTTCGCCCAGGCCGGGATGTTTTCACTGCGTGGGCCGTTGACGAGATCGGAGACCATCATGTTGCGGTAACCTGCAAGGGCTTCGGGTGGCCGGCCCTGGACTGCGTGGATGGTCTCGATCCAGCGGTCGATGTCGGCCTCGCCGAGGTGGGTCACGGCGGTCAGGACGACGAGGTGGGAGCAATCAGCCACCTGCCGCTGTCCGTAAGCCGCCTCCACGAGATCCTCCTTGAGTTCCGGCTTCGTGATCACGATGAACTTCCAGGGCTGCAAACCATACGAGGAAGGAGTGAGGATCAGGACGTCCTGCAGTTTCGACCAGAGTTCTTCCGGGATGCGGCGCTCCGGGTCGAAGGCTTTTGTGGCGTAGCGCCACCGGAGCTGGTCGAGGAGCAGGGAGGGTTCGATGGGATTCATGGCGGTCGGGACGCTAACTGTTACGTCCACGAGATGCCAGCGGCTAATCCACCCGCCGGGACGCGCTGGAAAGGAAGGGGGTCAGCGCTTTGCCACGCGGGTACCGGCGAGGTGATCGTGGAGGGTGCGCTTTTGCGGATCGAAGAACGCCGGGAGGTAGCCCAGGCAGAGAAACAGCCAGGACAGGGATTCGGCCCAGGTGCGTCCGACGACGCGACCGAACCGGACCGGGTAACCCTCTTCGTCGACGACTTGGATCCCGGCCAATCGCTTGCCGAGGGTCCGACCGCCGAGCAGAAGGTTGTAGGCGAACCACGTGAACCAGGAACCGGCGGCCCCGAACATCAGCGCCATCACGACGGCCGCATACCGTTGATCGAGGGGGAGCCCCGCGATGTGGTAGATGACGGCGGCGTGGAAGGCGGCGGTGGTGAGGGCCCAATCGAAGAGCTTTGCCACCCCGCGGCGGAGGCAGCTGGCAAGCGGAGGCCCCTGGGCCGGCGCGGCTGGCGCGGCTGGGACGAGCGCGTGAGCTTCTTCGTCCGGTTCGGCGTCCAAGGCCACGAGGCCGGAATGTGAGGGGATCGGTTCGGACTGGGAGCCCAAATCGAGCTGCGGCTGGATGAGCAATTCTCCCGCGCCGGCTGGATGGCGGGGGGATTCCCTGCGGTCGTATTCTTCGTCAGCGTCGTCGCTCGGCATCATGATCCGTCTCGGGCGCGTGAGGCGGGGTGCGATTCATTTAGCCTCCTTGCACCGGGGGCATGATCGCAATTTCCTGCCCTTCCTGCAAGACGGCATCCCGACCGACGTATTCAGCGTCTGCCGCCACCAGGATGGACGCGTCCCATGAAGCGAGGCTGGGGAACCGCTCATAGAGGCGGTCCAGCAGCGCACGCACGGTCGGCGTGCCGGCGAGTTCGGACGCTTCCATTTCCATTTCATCGCAACGGGTTTCGTCGCGGAGGGTGGAGAAGAAAAGGATTCTGAAGCCCTTGCCCGAATGCATGAAGGCGAGGGCTAAGACGATTTCAGGGCGACGAGGTGTTGTTCTCCACCCGGCACCATGCGCACGGCGGCGCGTTGGTCTTCTTCGGTGATTTCCGAGAGGTTGGGGATAGCGTCGAGCACGACCTTATCTTCCCGGACCATCTGGGTGAGGACGGCGTCGAAGTCGTCCTTTGGGAGATCGACCCTCTGGCGGAGGTAAGCGAGGCGAACTTTTTTCTCGGGAATGCCGGCCGTCAGCTCGAGGTAGGCGCGTTTGATGGAAGCCTCGACGATGGGGACGGGGATGCTGGGATAAAACGGTGATTCCCCGGGGAAGTTTTCTCCATTGGATGGCCGGTCGCTCAAGCGGCGGATGCCTGGATGCCTGCCCCCGTTTTTAGGTTTCCCGCTCCCGAATCCACTGGCGCGGTTCGACCTGGCGGTTTGGCGGAAGATTTCTGCCGGGGTCAGGCCTTCGTGCTGGAAGAAATCGTTTAGGGCGGACAGAACGAGGTGGAGGGCTTCGCTGGCGCAGGGTGAGGCACCGACGCGCTCGTCCATGTGTGCGGCGGCCCACTGCCAGCCCTGGTCGGTAACCTCCAAGCGGAGGCAGGAGCGGCCCGAGGAAGGATTCCTGACGGTAAGTGCCTCAATGAGGCCCTTCTGCTCGAGCAACTTTCGAACTGCCGGCTTGGGTTCCGGGGAAATGGATTTCAGCCAATCACCTCCACCGGCACCAATGAGGCGCCAAAGGACGAGGCGATGGACGGGTTTCAGGTCGTCAGCCATGGAGGGGGACTCGTTCGAGCGAACCGCGGCTGGATGCGCCGGTGCCCGTTACCTATCATTAGGCTCAAATTGGAGGAATGCTACCGGAAAGGCGGAAGGGGCTTTGCTTGGGGCGCGCAGCAATCCTGCCTGGGGCCGTTTGCTTTTCGCAGTCTCGATCGTAAGATTTACAGGAACCCGGTGAGGCAACCCTCGACCGGAAAATCTAGACCACCATCCCACCAAAAGAAAAATGGCTCATCAAGTTCCCGATCTTCCCTACGCCGCGAATGCGCTCGAACCTCACATCGATGCGCGCACGATGGAGATTCACCACGGCAAGCACCACGCCACGTATGTTTCCAAGCTGAACGACGCGATCAGTGGCACCGACCTCGAGAGCAAGTCGATCGAGGAACTCTGCGCAAACCACCACGACAACGCCGCGGTTCGCAACAACGGGGGTGGTCACTACAACCACTCGCTTTTCTGGACCATCATGGGTCGGGGTAAGGGCGGACCGCCTTCGGGAGCCCTGGGCGATGCCATCGGGTCCACCTTTGGCGGTTTTGACGCATTCAAAGATCAATTCAAGCAGGCGGCGCTGACGCGTTTCGGTTCCGGCTGGGCCTGGCTTTGCGTGAAGGCGGACGGTTCACTCTGCGTCTGCTCCACACCGAATCAGGACAACCCGCTCATGAAGGGCGCGGTAGACTGTGAAGGGACACCCATTCTTGGTCTCGACGTTTGGGAGCACGCCTACTACCTGAACTACCAGAATCGACGTCCGGACTACGTGGAAGCGTTTTGGAACGTCGTAGACTGGGACGCCGTGGCGCAGCGCTACGAGGCCGCGAAGTAGGTTCTTCGTCAGCACTTCGCCTTCTTTGAGAGGCTTTCCGGGCGCCTCCCGAGATTCGGGGGCGCTTTTCTTTTCGCCGCAGGCGGCCAGGGAGCTTTTCGCCAGGGCTGTCCCGTGCATCATTAGCGGTCATGGAGCCCGTTTATCGCTTTGTTTACCGTCGCCGCATCGAGTTTGCCGAAACCGACATGGCAGGCATTGCGCATTTCTCGAACTTCTTCCGCTACATGGAAGTGACGGAGCATGCGTTTTACCGGTCCCTGGGTTTCAGCGTCCACGAGTTCCGTCCCGGACCTGGGCGGGAGCAGATTGGGTGGCCGCGGGTGCATGCGGAGGCCGATTTCAAACTGCGTTTGGAGTTTGAGGAAGAGATCGAGGTCGAATTGCTCGTCGAGGAGATCCGGACGCGTTCCGTGAAGTATCTCTTCCGGTTCTGGAAAACGCCCGAGGGAGACCGGCGCTTGGCCGCCACCGGCCGGTTCGTCGTGGTGTGCGTGCAGCTCGATTCGAGCCAGGGAACGATGCAGGCGATTCCGGTGCCGGACACCTTCCGGGAGCGGGTGAGCGTGGCTCCGCCGGAAGAGCTCGCGGTGAAAGCATGAGGCCCGTGGTTTGTGAGTCGCAGTTGGGATTTGCTTCAGAGGGAACTGGAGGCAAGGGTGCGCGGCAGGTGAAGGGGTTACTGGCAGTCTCGCGGTGGGTGGATGCCGCCAGTGAACGGCTGGGCGGTTGGCTTTCGTGGTTGACGCTGGCCGTCGTGCTCGTTGGTGCTTTCAACGCGCTGGCGCGTTTTACCTCGCGCTGGACGCGGGTCGACCTGAGTTCGAATGCCTTGATCGAACTGCAGTGGTACTTGTTTTCGGTGTTTTTTTTGCTGGGTGGAGCCTACACGCTCCGTCACGGCGGCCACGTCCGGGTGGATGTGCTGTATGACCGGGCCTCGCCGCGCGTCCGGCGCCGGATCGATCTGACCGGTCATCTGGCCCTTTTGATTCCTTTCTCTGTGTTCATGATTTGGGCCTGTTGGCCGATGGTGGCCAACTCATGGGGCGGGTGGGAGTGGTCGTCCGATCCCGGGGGCCTACCGCGGTTCCCGATCAAGACCGTGCTTCCCGTGGCTTTCGGTCTGCTGGTGGCCCAGGGCCTGAGTGAAGTGGTGAAGTTGCTGGCGGGGCAAAGCGCCGAGGCGCCGGATCGCGAACCGGGAGAAGGCGTATGAGTCCGGAGATCATGGCACTCGTGATGTTCGGGTTCGCCCTGGGATTGATCTTCTCGGGCTATCCGGTGGCGTTTTCCCTGGGCGGGACGGCGGTGATCTTCGGCCTGCTGGGAATCGCGCTGGACTATTTTCCGGCACCGAAGCTGTTGTTGATCGGGAACCGCTCGTTCGGGGTGATGCAGAACCAGGCGCTGCTGGCGGTGCCGTTCTTCATTTTCATGGGGACGCTTTTGGAGAAGTCGCGACTGGCGGAGGATCTTCTGAAGACCGTGGGACAGCTTTTTGGTCCGGTGCGGGGCGGTGTGGGGCTGGCGGTGGTGTTCGTCGGGGCGTTGTTGGGGGCGGCGACGGGCGTCGTGGGGGCTTCGGTGGTGGCGATGGGCATGATTTCGCTGCCGATCATGCTGCGCTACGGTTATGCGAAAGGTTTATCGACCGGGGTGATCGCCGCCTCGGGGACGCTGGGGCAAATCATTCCGCCGAGCGTGGTGCTGATCGTGTTGGCGGATCAAATCGGGACGTCGGTGGGGGACCTGTTCCGGGGAGCCTTGACGCCGGGCCTGATGTTGGCGGGGTTGTTCGCCCTTTACGTGGCCGTGATCAGTTTCCTCAAACCGGACTGGGCACCGGCGCTGCCGCGGAGCGAGCGGGAGATGACTGGAGGCGAATTGCTGAAACGGGCGCTGCAGTCGATGGTGCCGCCGCTGGTGCTGATTTTTGTGGTGTTGGGCTCCATTTTTGCTGGGGTCGCGACTCCGACGGAGGCTGGGGCACTGGGGGCCGTCGGGGCGATGATTCTTTCGAAGGTGGGAGGGCGTTTCACACGGGAGGCGCTGCACTCCACGATGGAGACGACGCTGCGGCTGACCTGCATGGTGATGTTTTTATTGATCGGTTCCACCGCGTTCGTGATCGTTTTCAAGTCCTACGAAGGCGATCTCTGGATCAAGGATTTGCTGCTGAACCTGCCGGGCGGGCTGATCGGGGCATTGATCGTCGCCAACCTGGTGATTTTCATTCTGGGGTTCTTCAT
The DNA here is from genome assembly GCA_964500945.1 of uncultured Verrucomicrobiales bacterium. GTDB lineage: Bacteria > Verrucomicrobiota > Verrucomicrobiia > Verrucomicrobiales > DEV007 > CAZCRA01. The sequence continues at coordinate 7,474 of CAZCRA010000085.1, forward strand.
CGATTTCTTCGAGATCGCCTTCATCGTCGTCCCGCTGCTGGCGCCGGTCTTCGTGAATGAGTTCGGCGTGCCTCCAGCCTGGTTTGGCGTGATGATCGCGATGAATCTGCAGATGTCCTTTCTGACGCCGCCCTTCGGATTTTCCCTGTTTTATCTAAAAGGGGCGTGTCCGCCGGAGATTCAGACGACGGACATTTACCGCGGCGTTTTGCCCTTCATCGGCTTTCAGGCGCTGGGTTTGTTGCTGGTGATTTTGTTTCCGGGACTGGTGACGTGGCTTCTCTGACGAGGTATTTCTCGAGCCGTCGCTGGAAACGCAATGCGTGCGGTGGGTTGAGTTTTGTGAGAGGATCCCTGGAGTGGAGATGCATCCGGTGACATGCCCGTCGTGTTTTCAGGAGTTTCTGGTGCCGCTGCCAGGTTTGGCGGAAGTACCGGCCTTGCTCGACTACGATTGTGAGGTGTGTTGCCGGCCCATGGAGCTGTGGTTTGAGCGAGACGGCGATGAAGTGGTGGCGACGGCGAGGGGCTTGGGGGATCTCTGATGGAACCCTTGGTGTCGGTGATGCTGCCGGTCAGGGAGGCGGCGGGCACGCTGGAAGGCGCCGTGCGGAGTTGCCTGGAGCAGACCTTGAGTGATTTCGAACTGCTGCTCGTTCCAAACGATGAGACGCCCGCGACGGCGGAGGTCGTGGAGCGGCTTCGAAAGGAGGATTCGCGCGTGCGAGTCGTTTCATGTCCGCGAGGAGGCGGCTTCATCCGGGCCTTGAACCTGGGATGGGCATCGGCGCGAGGCCGGTATTTGGCGAGGATGGACGCGGACGACCTGGCGGAGGCGGATCGTTTGCGGGCACAGGTGCGGTTTCTCGAAGGGCGGCCGGATCTGATGGGCTGCGGATCGCTGGTGCGCATTCTGCGCCGGGAAACGTCCGGTGAGCTGAAAGGGCCGAGGGATGGCTACCAGCGGTTCGAGGCATGGTTGAACGCGGTGGTCGAGCCCGAGTCGATTCACACCGAGCGATTCGTCGACAGCCCGGTGGCGAATTCATCCATGATGGTTCGGCGGGAGGTGTTCGCGTCCGTGGGCGGCTACCGGGAGCGCGGATGGGCCGAAGACTATGATTTCTGGCTGCGGGTGCTGGAGAAGGGGCTGGTGCTTGGGAAGGTGCCGGAGGTGCTCATGACTTGGGTGGATCACGACGAGCGGCTGACGCGGAACCACGAGCGCTATCGCCACGAACGGTTTATCGACGCAAAATGCCATTTTCTGGCGCGGATTCCCGCCGTGCGGGAGCGGGGGGTGTTGATTGGCGGCGCGGGACCGACGGGGAAGCGGCTGGCTCGTGGGCTCGAGCGCGAAACGGTCGACGTCCGGGCGTATGTGGACGTTCATCCCCGGCGAGCCGGACAAAGGATCGGAGGCGTCGAGGTTTTGGCTGACGACGCGCCCCTGCCGGAGCCGCGACCGGTTCTGATCGGAGGTGCCGGAGCCCGGGGTGCCCGGGAGCGCATGCGGGCCTGGGCGAAGTCCGCCGGTTTTATCGAAGGGAGAGATTTCTTCTGTGCAACGTAGCCGTCGCGGCGGAATCAGGGGATGCGGAGGACTTCACCCTTACGGATGACGTCCGAATCCAGGCCGTTTTCCTGTTTCAACGCAGATACCGAGACGCGATAGCGGCGGCTGATGCCCCACAGAGTGTCGCCCGAGGCGACGGTGTGATAGTTCTGCCGCCTTGACGATGACGATGACGATGACGATGACGACGAATTGCTGCCGCGGGAGGGGGACGCCACGGCTCTGGAGGCGCGCACCCATTCCTCTCGGTAATTGCCATTCTCGTCGAAAGGGTACTCGTGTTTCGGAAGGTTGTGGCCTGGGGTTTCGGTCTCACCGCTGAGAGCCACGCCGCCGCCGGGCGTCTGGCAGGAAGAAAGGATAAGTGCCAGGATACCGGCACCTAAGGCATGCAGTGAGAGGGGGGATGGATGGAACCGGGCTTTCATCGCGTTCCGTGAAACTCGAGCACCCAAATCAGGCGTTCCACCAAACCAATGGGGCGATTCCGGCGGTTCGTCAACCGGTCGCCAAGCCGGAACGCTGGAGCAGGCTGGGAACGACGGCCCAGGTGCCGGCATCCGGGGATGCTTCTACGAGGCCGGGGACTTCCGGCCCGGTGGTGGCCGGCGCGGGAGAATGGAAGGTGTAGGGATCGGTCGTCTGGCACTGGGTGCAGAAGAGGAGCGCGCCGATGGCGAGGAGCAGGCCCGCCAGGCGGCGGAGGAGGGATGGGGAGGTGGCATTGGGGTTCATCTCTAGAAAATTGGACTTACTCTAGAGACGACTCTATTCAGAAACTGGCGATTATTCAAGCATTCTTGATTATCTATCACCTTTGGATGTCATCGCGGCCAGAATCCGCCCGGCTTCCCGTCCGTGGCGGTTGTAGGGATTGACCTGAACGATTTCCGCCAGGGTCCGCATCATGGCCAGACCGTTGCCCTGCATCCGGTGCACTTCGAACCGGTTCATGAGCGCGGCCTGGAGTTCGACAGCCGAGAGTTGCTGCTCCTCGATGTAGCGGTCGGTCAGTTCGACCATTTCCGTCCAGCGCAGTTCGCGGTCCATCTCGCGAAAGGTCTGGGCATAGGCCCATTCGGCGAGGGCGCGCTTGAATTTCGGGGTCTCTGGCAACTCCTCTCTGGGATCGAGGTTGAGGACTTCCTCCATGACATCGCTGTAGAAGCGGGCGGAGCGCTGAGCGTCCAAGCCAGGGATGGAGGCGGCCAGGAGTTGGGCCTTCTCGAGGCCGGAAGCCCGCTCCGCCCGGGAGCGAAGCTCGCGTCTCTTCGTTTGCGCGAGCCGGAGGGTAGACAAGTGCTCGAGGTAGGCCTCGACGCCGTTCGGGCGAAAGCCGGTGTAGGCGTAAGGCAGGCCATCGGGGGTTATGAGGATCAGCGTGGGGAAGGTGGCCACCTCGAATCTCTCGCGCCGCTGAAAGGCGGGAGAATCTTCGCCCTCGGGTTCGTCGCCGCTATCGAACCACACGAGTTCAAAGGACTCTTGCAGGGGGCCGGTGAAGTCCTGACGAGACATGAAGTGTTCGTGAAACATGCGGCAGACGCTGGAGAGCTCTCGAACGGTGAAGCAAACCAGGACGTCCTTCCCGGAGCTGGCGGCGTCGCGCTGAGCTTCTTCGAGATCCGTTCCCCAAGGATCCGCCGCGAGGGCCAGCTTACCCGGGAAGAGCAGCAGGACCAGGACGAACGCCGACAGGACGAGCCATGGCGCAGGAGGTTTGGCGTTCATGTGAGGGACCAAAGCGGAGCGTGAGCAGCGCGTCAATGAGCGTCTGGCCGGTGTTCAGGAATCGAGGGAGAGCCAGGCTTCTTTCGCGAAGGCTCGGACGCAGGGGTAGTATTCCAGGAAATCGCGCTCGAGTCCCCGGTAGGCACTTTGGAAGTCTTCCATGACCGCGGGGAGCGTCGCCAGCACGGGCGAGCGATAGGTCAGGCGGTGGAAGGCTAGGGCGATGCCGTCGATCTCGGCGTAGGTGCTGAGCCAGTCCTGATCACTCATTCGTCGAACCGCTCGTCGCGCGTGTGGCGGCATCAGTTGGGTCCGAGAAAGCAAGCTGGTGTAACAGAGGGCGGAAAATTCCTCGAGACCGGTGGAAGAAAAGCGCGACCAGTGGCGGGAGAGGAAGTGATCGTAAATGATATCGATGGCGATGCCGGCGAGGCGGCGGTGGCGTGGGGCGAGACGTTCGGCGCTCCGCCGCCAGACCGGGTGACGGTCCGTGTAGCCGTCGATTTGGCGGTGGAGATCGACGCCCTGCCGCACGGCCGGAGGAAGATCCGGGTGATCGGTCAGGTGGCCCCGGATGAAATCGCCCAGGTAGGCTCCGGCCAGAGGGTCGGGATACGGCGGTGTCAGTTGGAAGTGGGCGAGGAAGTTCACGGAATGCGAAAGGATGGAACCCAAACCGCCGCTGGAGCGTGGCGTCAACTCGAGGGGCAACTCCAAATTGCTCTTCGCGACCGGAGGAGGCTGCCGGCTTGTAAAACAGAGGAACGCATCGAGGTGAAGAAGGGACGTGACGGAGGCGGCGCATGATGAACCCCCGTTTTATCTGGGGTGTCCCGTTTGGAGCGTTCCGGCGTGGAAGGGGCTGATCTATCCCGGCGACGCCAAGCCGGCCGATTTCCTCGGGCACTACTCTCGAAGCTTCGCGACTGTCGAGGGGAACAGCACTTTTTACGCCCTGCCCCACCTGGAGACGGCACGCAAATGGGCGTCTGCCGTCGATCCCACCTTCCGTTTTTGCTTCAAGGTTCCCCGCGACATCTCTCACGGTCCCGGTTTGGGTCGCGTCGAAGCGGAAACCGGGGCTTTCCGGGCCTTTTTGGAGATTTTTGCGGAGGGAGGGGTGCTGGGGCCGTCGTTTCTCCAGCTCCACGCCTCGTTCGGTCCGGAGCGATTCGACGAGTTGATGCGGTTCGTACGGTGCTGGCCGAAGGCGCTGCCGCTGGCGGTGGAGGTCCGGCATTTCGACTTTTTTGAGCAGGACGAGTGGGCGCGACGGCTTTCGGGCGAGCTGGAAGAACTGGGGGTGGGCCGGGTCCTTTTCGACAGCCGGGCGCTGTTTCACTCTCCGCCGGACGATGCGGTCGAGCGGGTGTCCCAGAGCCGGAAGCCCCGGTCGCCGGTTCGCTGGGATCTGGCCGGAAGCCGGCCGTTTTTGCGGTTCGTGGGACGGAACGAGGTAGCGAAAGCCGATCCATGGCTTCGAGAGGCAGCCGTTGAAGCCGCGTGCTGGATTGGCGAGGGGAAGCGCCCCTTCCTGTTCATGCACGCACCGGAGGACGCCTATGCGCCGGCGCTCTGCCAGCGATTTCACGGTTGGTTGAGGGAGGAGCGGCCCGAATTGCCACCTTTGAAACTCGAACCTTCAGGACCGGGACAGATGGAGTTGTTTTGAGCGGTGGAAGGTGTCAGGGGAGAGAAAGTCTGAGATTTCACTCGTTTTTTCCGAGGGATAGTTAATGATGCTGAAACAAATACGTGCCATGAAGTTGATACGCCGATTGTTTGGAGTGCTGGCGCTGGTTTTGCCGGTGGGGAGCCTTTTCGCGAACAACACGACGAGTGTGTTCAGTCCGGAAGTGAAGGAGGACAGTTCGGCCTTCGAATACCGGTTCAGCTTTCTGCCGGATGGGGACCAGGCTCTGGCCCACCGGTTTCATTATGAGCGCGCGCTGAACGACGCCTGGCGCTGGCGGATCATCGGGCAATTCAGCGAGACGACGGGCGATTTTGAATATCGTTATGCTCGACTGGAACTGCAGTGGCAATTTTTGGAGAGCGAAATCGTGGGTTGGGACAGTGCCTTCCGCTTTGAATTTCAGGCCGCGGATGGCGATGACCGGCCGTCGCGGGGGCGTGTGGCGTGGACGGGCAAATGGAACTTTGATTCGGGCCTGGAACTGCGTGGGAACTTTCTTACCGGTCGCCAGTTTGGAGCGGAGTCGGGGGAAGGTTTTTTGCTGGAAACGCGGGCGCAGGCGACGATTCCGGTGACCGACAAGCTTCGATTTGGGGTGGAGATGTTCAACGACATGAACGACACGGAAACGTTCGGGAGCTTCAACACGCAGGAGCACACGATTGGCCCGGTGATCAAAATGAGCTTGGGCGACGATTTGAAGCTCTTGGGAAGCTATCTCTTCGGGATCAGTGATGCCGCAGACAGTCACGATCTCAGGCTTCACCTGACGTGGAGCTTCTGAGGAAGGCGGTCTGCTGCCGGGGAAAGTTCCACCAGGGGATGGTTTGGACCTCCCGGATGGTTCGTAACTCGTTCCATGACGTTGGAACGAGCGAAGGAAATTGTGGGGGATGACCGGAAGCGCGGCGCGCTCTACGGGATGGCGATTGGGGATGCGCTGGCGATGCCGGTGCACTGGTATTACGACCGTTCCGCACTCCGACGAGATTATGGGAAGGTGACCCGGTTTCTGGCGCCGAAGAGTCCGCACCCTGGGAGTATCCTTTGGCGGTCGAGCTATCGCGCGCTGAACGCCGACGGTGAGATTCTCCACGATCAAGCCGCGTATTGGGGCAAAAAGGGGATCCACTACCACCAGTTTCTCGAGGCCGGCGAGAACACTCTGAACGCGCAATTGGCCTTTCTGGCGCTGGAAAGCATGGGGGCTTGCGGCGGTTACGATGCCGAGGATTACCTGCAGCGATACCTCAGCTTCATGCGGACACCGGGACGTCACCGGGACACCTACCTCGAGGAATGTCATCGCGGTTTCTTCACCAATCTGGCCCGGGGACGGAATCCCCGCCGGTGCGCCGTGGAAGAAAAGCATATCGGCGGTTTGACGGGCATCCTGGCGGTGGTGATTGGATTGGAAACCGATGTCGAAGGAGCTCAGCGGGTGGCGCGGGAGCACCTGGCGTTGACGCATGCCGGAACGGCGATGGCCGAGGCGGCGGATTTGGTCGCCGCCCTGCTGGTGCGAATGCTGCGGGGCGAAGACCTGGCGACGGCGATCGATGAAATGCATGCCCGCCAGGAGAGTCGCTACCTCGGGTTTCCCCTGGGTCGGTGGCTGGACGATCCGGATGAGGAGGTGATCGGAGCGCGGCTCAGCCCGGCCTGCTACATCGATGAGAGCCTCCCGGGGGTAATTTACCTGGCCCGAAAGTATCACGACCGGCCTGAGGAAGCCCTGATCGTCAACACGAACCTCGGCGGCGACAACGTCCATCGCGGAACGGTGCTCGGTGCGCTTCTGGGAGCGGCGCATGGCATGAGTGCGTGGCCGGACCGTTGGGTGAATGGCCTTCGGACGCCGCCTCCGGTGCCTGCACCGTAACGCTGCGGCGGGACGAAAAATCGCCGGCCATGGCGATCGAGGCTGGCGCAGGCCACGCATCGGCGTTAAGAGCGGGGATGGCTTCGGAGAAAGTCGTTTTGTGGATCTTCGGGTGTCAACGTTCCGGGACGGCGGCGGTGCTGAACGGGTTGGGGGCCATGACCGATTCGATCGTGGCCTTTGACGAGATCAACGATGTGATTCACGACGCCTCCCGCCTCGAAGGGTGCGATGCGGTGAGGCTGAAGGCGTCGAAGGAATTGGCGGCGATTTTTCGGAAGCAACGTGCCGATTTGCTGGTTTTGAACCCCTTGATGGAATCTCAGCAGGCCGGGCAGCTTCTGGGCGATTTCGAGCGATCGGCGGGGCTTTGGCTGATGCGGGACTACCGGGAGGTCGCGGCGTCGATGATCGAGAAGTGGGGGGACCAGGCGGGGTTCGTGCAGTTGCTGCCGATCCTTCATGGGACGGGGACGTGGAGGGAGGAGAGGGTGGGTTCGGACGTGGTGGAGAAGGTCAGGGAGTTGGCGAAGCCGGGGATGCCGTTAGCGGACGGGTGTGCGCTCTTCTGGTTCGTTCGGAATTCATTGTTTTTCGAGCAGGGGCTGGAGGGGCATCCGCGGATGGTTCCGGTCAGCTACGAAAAGCTCGTGAGTGATCCGGCCTACTTGGGCAAGCGGTTGGCGTTGGTGGGGATCGGCTGTTCGCCAGGTGCCGGGTTTCATCCGAAAACACGAGTGCGCAAAGAGAAGACGCTTGAGATCAGCGCGGCGGTGGCTGAGCTTTGTGACGAGATGGCGGATCGACTGCGCGAGGCGGAGGGTGCGACGCGGGAACCGGCGCCGGAAATCGCGCGGTTGGCGCAGGGAAAACCTCCGGCGAAGCTGGACTTGGAGCCCCGAGGGTGGCGAGGGTTGCCTGGCATCAAGCGGATCTATCGCGAGAAGGCGCGATCCGAGGAACTGGGAGGCCGGTATCGGGCGGTGCGGGAGCAGCGCGATCTCTACAAACGCCGTTACGAAGCGCTGCAGCAACGATTTGACGCGGTGACGCGCGCGAGTGGAGGTTCGGCCGGTAATGAATCGTGAGAGACTTTTTTGCCTATGATGACATCGACGTTTGAGCTGAAACTACCCGGTCGGGTGCATTTTGGACGGGGTAAACTGGCGGTTTTGCGTGAGATCAGCGAGGACCGGGGTTGGATGCGGCTGGCGATCCTGACCGATGAAGGTGTGCGGCAGGCGGGGTTGCTGGATCGGGTTTTGGCATCGATTCCGGAAGGCGTGGAGACGGTGGTGTTCGATCAGGTCGAACCGGAGCCACCGGTGGAATGCGTGGGAGCGGCCCTTGACGCGCTGGGCGGGAGCGACGTGGACGGCGTGGTGGCGCTGGGAGGAGGCAGCGTGATGGACGTGGCGAA
>CAZCRA010000086.1:0-15719 GCA_964500945.1 uncultured Verrucomicrobiales bacterium
GGAGGTGGAGGAGGCGGAGGAGGCGGAGACGGGAGGGGCGGCAGGCCCGCGGACCGGGATAAGCCGGCTGGGGAAACGGCCCCGACTCCAGCTCCTGCGCCTGCCAGCTGAGTGAGTTACGAGTGTTTGAGGGATACCCATTTCAGATCAACGAAGTAGAATCATTAATCAGGGAGACTGAGCTATGCCATTGATGCCGAGAAAAGTGAAGTTCCGGAAGACCCACCGTGGCAACCGGGGAGGCAATGCGCAGCGCGGCACCCGCGTGTCTTTTGGAGACTACGGGCTGCAATCGCTCGGCCGGGACTGGGTGACCAACAATCAGATTGAAGCCTGCCGGATCGCGATCAACCGCTTCCTGAAGCGGAAAGGGAAAGTTTGGATCCGGATCTTTCCGCACAAGCCGGTGACGGCTCGCCCGCCGGAAACACGGATGGGTAAGGGTAAAGGGCCAGTCGATAAGTGGGTGGCCGTGGTCCGGCCGGGAACGATGCTTTTCGAGGTAGCCGGTGTGTCGGAATCCCAAGCGAGGGAAGCGATGCGACTGGCCGCCAACAAGCTCGGCATTCGGACCCGCTTCGTGGTGCGTGACTGAGTGCGAATTGGAAATGGAAGCAATGGCCGGGCGTGGCAGATAGAGACGAAAGATGACAAAGATTTCAGAACTACGGGAGATGACGGGTGAAGAGTTGATCAACCGTCGCCGGGACTTGCGGCACGAAATCCTCAATCTCCGGGTGCAGGAGCGCAGCGGACAATTGGAGAACACCGCCCTCTTACGGAACAACCGTCGTGAGGTGGCTCGAATCGAGACGATTTTGACCGAGCGCCGGGCGAAAGAGGCGGTCGAGAGCGCCGGTTAATCAGCCTTCACCTTTTACAGAACAAGCATCATGGCAGATCAGGAAACCACGGAAGCTGCGGAGAGTCCGGAGTCGGGCACGGCGGCAGAAACGAAAGAGCGCGGCCTTCGCAAGACGCGGGTTGGCGTCGTCGTCTCCGCGAAAATGGACAAGACCATCGCGGTCGATGTGGTGCGTCGCGTGCCTCACCCGCACTTTGGGAAAATCGTAAAACGCTCGAAGCGATTGTTTGCGCACGACGAGAACCGGGAGGCGGTCGAGGGTGACAAGGTGATGGTGGAGGAAACGCGTCCGATCAGCAAGCGGAAGTGCTGGAAGCTGGTCAAAGTCTTGGCTCACTAATGGATTTCCCCATTCTTCGGAGTGGGGAAAAGAACAAACGCAATCAATTCAACGAGGGGGACAAAGCAATGGTCCAGATGGAAACCAAACTTGACGTGGCAGACAACACCGGGGCACGCGTCGCCAAGATGATCGGTGTTTTGGGAAAACGCAGCCGGACCGCGAGCGTCGGTGACATCATCACGGTTCACATTCGGGAAAGCAGTCCTACCGCGAACGTGAAGAAGGGGGAAGTGGCCAAAGCCGTTGTCGTTCGGACGAAGTCGCCCATACGGCGGGTTGATGGATCGGTGTTGCGTTTCGACAACAACGCCATCGTGATCATCGACAACAACAAAGAGCCCAAAGGGACGCGCATCTTCGGTCCGATCGCCCGGGAGCTCCGGGACCGGAACTTCATGAAGATTGTCTCATTAGCACCGGAGGTTTTGTGATGAAGCGCAAGCGAGTCAAGACACACGTGAAGCAGGGGGACGAGGTCGAAGTGATCTCGGGCAACCATCGGGGATCCACCGGCAAAGTGCTGCAGGTGATCACGGACAAGAATCAAGTGATCATCGAAGGCGTCCGGATGATCAAGAAACACACCCGGCCCTCACAGGATCATCCCGAAGGCGGAATCATCGAACGGGAAGGGCCGCTCCACATTTCCAATGTCCGCCGCGTCGAGGCGTGAACCGTTAGGGACGAAATTGAATCCAGACTCTATCCACATCATGGAACCAGCGCTCAAAACCATTTATCGCGAAAAGGTCGCCCCTGCGATGCAGGAGAAGTTCGGCTACAAGAACGTGATGGAGATTCCGAAGGTCGAGAAGATCGTGATCAACAGCGGGATCGGAAAAGCCGAAGACCGAAAGGCCGCCGCGGAGGAAGTCTCCAACGAGATTGCCACGATCACCGGGCAAAAACCCATTTTGACCCGGGCGAAAAACGCTATCTCGAACTTTAAGCTGCGCACCGGCGACGTGGTGGGAGTGAAAGTGAGTCTTCGTGGCGATCGCATGTATGAGTTCATGCAGCGCCTCCTTCACATCGCCATTCCGACCATCCGGGATTTCCGCGGGGTATCGCCGAAGAGTTTTGATGGTCGCGGGAATTACACCCTCGGGATTCAAGACCAGGCGATTTTCCCTGAGATCGAGCTGGACAAGATCAAGCGAACCACCGGGTTCGACATTTCATTCGTCACCACGGCGAACACGGACGACGAGGCCCGCGAGTTGTTGGCTTTGATGGGGATGCCGTTCCGCAAGCCGGCCGCGGCGTCGGGGGACGGAACATCGCAAGAACCCGCCGAAGCCCAGGCCGCCTAATCTACTTCGAGAGTCATCATGAGTGCCCTATCTGATCCAATCGCCGACTTTCTCACTCGGTTCAAGAATGCCAGCCGAGCGGGAAACGCGGAATTTCAAGCGCCCTATTCCAAGGTCAAAACCGAGCTGGCGCGCATCCTGAAAGAGGAAGGCTACCTTTGGTCGTTCGAGGTAGACGACAGCCAGCAGTTTCCCGTGCTGAAGTGCAAAACGAAGTATGTCGAGGGGCGGCCCGTGCTGACGGATTTGCGGCGGGTCAGCCGGCCCGGTCTGCGACGGTATATTGGGAGTGAGGACATCCCAAAGGTGCTCGGCGGGATGGGGATTGCGATTCTCTCGACTTCGAAAGGTGTGATGACAGGCCAGAAGGCGAGGACGGAGAAGGTGGGCGGCGAGCTGCTGGCCGAGGTTTGGTGAGTGTCGGGATGTTCATTTCGGAATTTGGAGTAAGAAGCAATGTCTAGGATCGGAAAACAACCGGTGCCCCTGCCTGAGAAGGTCAAATTCTCTCTCGAAGGCCGGCATCTCGTCGTGGAGGGGCCCAAAGGGAAACTCGAGTGGGATGTGCCGCGCGGTATCGACGTGGCGGTCGAGGAAGGCACCGTCGAGGTCAAGCGTGCGGGTGACAGCCGGACCGAGCGCTCGCTCCAGGGGACGACGCGATCGCTGATTTCGAACATGGTCGAGGGGGTGAGCCAAGGGTTCGTGAAGCAACTCGAAGTGAAAGGGGTCGGTTATCGCGCCGCGGTGAAGGGCAAAGATCTCGATCTGCAGCTCGGTTTTTCGCACCCGGTGCTCCATCCCATTCCTGAGGGAATCACGGTGAGTGTCGAGGAGAACACCAAGATCAAAGTCGAGGGAATCGATAAACAAAAGGTGGGGCAGTTTGCGGCGGAAGTGCGTGCTTACCGCCCGCCGGAGCCTTACAAAGGCAAGGGCGTGCGTTACGCAGACGAATACGTCCGGAGAAAGGCCGGTAAGAGTGTGGGCTAACCACGCCGTCCGACTTGACTTTAGATAAAAAGGATCATCATGGCACAGATCAATCGCAGAGAAACCCGCCGGAAAGTGCATCGCCGGATTCGGCGCAAGATCGCTGGAACGGCCGAGCGTCCCCGTTTGGCGGTCAATTTTTCGAACCAGCACGTCTACGCGCAACTGATCGACGACGAGAGTGCGAAGACGTTGGCCGCAGCCAGCAGTGTGGAGAAGGGGGCAGAAGTTCGCGGTTCGAACAAGACGGTGGCGGCTTCGGTGGGCAAACGTCTGGCCGAGCGAGCGAAGGGAGCCGGGATCGAGGCGGTGGTCTTCGACCGGGGTGGATTCATTTATCACGGAAAAGTGCAAGCGTTGGCCGAAGCCGCGCGGGAAGGGGGACTCAAGTTTTGACCTGTGGCCTTTGGGGGAGGCGTTGAGCGTCCCTTCGAGGCCATTCACCTGAAGACAAAAAATTCTTATGGCAGCGGAAACCCAGGAAGGCTCGGCGCGCAGCGCGAAGAGCGTCGAACAGCTCGTGGAAGACAAGCCCGAGATCATGGAGAAGGTCGTGCACATCAACCGGTGCGCGAAAGTGGTGAAGGGCGGTCGTCGCTTCAGTTTCAGTGCCCTTGTCGTCGCTGGAGATCGATCGGGACGGGTGGGTTACGGATTTGGTAAAGCCAAAGAGGTGGCCGAATGCATCCGGAAGGCGAGCGATGCGGCCAAGAAGAATCTCGAACCGGTGGTCCTTCGGGGGAACACGATTCCTCACCAGGTGATCGGGGAGTTTGGAGGTGGCCGGGTATTGCTTCGGCCCGCTTCGCCGGGAACGGGAATCATTGCCGGGGGTAGCGTCCGCGCGGTCGTGGAGGCCGCCGGGATCTCCGACGTGCTGGCCAAATCCCTGGGCTCGAACAATCATGCCAACGTGGTGAAGGCCACGATGCAGGCGCTGAGAACCCTGCGCTCACGCGACCAGATTTTTGGAGGTCGCGGCATCAAGACAAGCGACAAGGAATCGATTTAATCCAGTGCCGTCCCGGGTCGCGCGAGCGATGGGGGGTGGCCAAGACTCAGTTAAAAACCATGCAATTGCACGAACTCAAACCGAACGAAGGAGCCAAGCACCGCCGGAAACGACTGGGGCGGGGCGAAAGTTCCGGCCTCGGCAAGACGTCGGGAAGGGGGCACAAAGGGCAGAAGTCGCGCTCGGGAGGAGGTGTTCGTCCCGGTTTCGAAGGTGGGCAGATGCCGATCAACCGCCGCCTTCCGAAGAAGGGATTCAGCAATGCGAGGTTCCGGCGGAATTACGCGATCATCAACGTCAGTCAGCTGGCGAAGCTCGAGGTGACCGGACGAATCGACGAGACCGCGCTTCGCGCAGCGGGTTTGGTTTCGGGTCGCATCGATGGGATCAAGTTGCTCGGCAACGGCGAGTTGGATCAGAAGGTTGAAGTCGAAGTCGACAAGGTGAGTGCCTCTGCCCGCGAGAAAGTGGAGAAGGCGGGAGGTGTCGTCGTTTTGCGTCAAATGTCCGAGACGGCGGGAAACGCGAGCGAGACCGAGGCAGCTTCTGCGGAAGAAACCTCGGGCGAACAGGCTTGATGCGAGGACGGCTTTGGCCAATTGACGCACCATGATTTCCGCCTTTTCAAACACTCTCAAGATTCCCGAGCTCAGGCAGCGGATCTTCTTCACATTGATCATGGTTGTGATCGTGCGTTTGGGAGCGCACATCACGCTGCCGGGTGTGGATGGCTTCGTGCTCAACGAGGCGTTTCGTTCCAACATCGAAGGCGAAAGCGATCGTGGGGGGGCGGCGATTATCGCGCTTTTCAACATCTTCAGTGGAGGTGGTCTCCAGAACGCGGCGGTCTTCGCGCTGGGCATCATGCCTTACATCAGTGCGGCGATCATGATGCAACTGCTGACGGCGGTGGTGCCGCAGCTTGGGAAGCTGGCGCGCGAGGAGGGTGGCCGGACGAAGATCAATCAATACACGCGCTACGTCACGATCGCGCTCTGTGTGTTCCAAGGTTTCATGCTGGCGAGATCGTTGATCGATCCCAAGAACAACATCTTCCTTCAGCCGTTCGCGGATGCGATGGAGACCGTTGGGCCGCTGGTACCGAACCCGGGACCGATGTTCCTGTTTACAGCCGTTTTGACGATCACGGCGGGAACGATGTTGTTGATGTGGCTGGGTGACCAAATCACGGAGCGAGGGGTGGGCAATGGCACTTCGGTGATCATTACCGTGAACATCATCTTCAGCCTGCCGGGTGCGTTGGTCCAGGTTTGGCGGACCTACATCAATCCCGAATCGGGAAACCCGCTCGACCCGGTAAAGCTGGTGGCGTTGATCGCCCTTCTGTTAGTGGTCACTGCGGCGGTGATTGCGATTACCCAGGCGCAGCGGCGCATCAGCATCCAGTATGCGAAGCGAGTGGTGGGCCGGAAGGTTTACGGTGGGCAGACGCAATATCTTCCGTTGAAGGTAAACTACGCGGGCGTCATGCCGATCATCTTCGCTCAGGCCCTGCTGCTCTTTCCGGCGACCATTCTCAGTTATGCGCTTCCGGAGGCCGAAGGGGTTCAGCGGTTCGCGAACTCTCTGGGAACTGGATGGCCTTACTATGTGGTGTCAGGGCTTCTGATCTTCTTCTTCAGCTATTTCTGGGTTGCGACCATGTTCCAGCCGCAGCAGGTGGCGGAGGATCTGAAGAAGAACGGAGGTTACATCCCTGGCGTCCGTCCCGGCAAACCGACGGCTGACTTTTTGGACTACACCATGAGCCGGTTGACCTTTGCGGGTGCGGTGTTCCTGACGCTTGTGGCGGTGTTTCCGAAATTGCTCTCCGATGCGATGGGCGTGCCTCCGATTGCGGCGCAGTTTTTTGGTGGCACGAGCGTGCTGATTCTAGTGGGGGTTCTGCTCGACATCATGCGTCAGGTCGAGACGCATCTGATTCAGCGGCACTACGATGGGTTCCTGCGAAAGGGAAGGATTCGTGGCCGGTCTTCGAAGGCCACGTCGACGGCGGCGCCTGCGGCATCGGGTGGCGGCATGGTCTGGCTTTATGTGTTTGTGGCCTGTGTGGTGATCGTCGGCATGTCGTATTTCGTTTTCGTGCAAAGCCAGTAGAGAAGGGGGACGGTTCATGGGTGAGACGATCAAAACGCGACGCGGGGCTGACCTGGACCACATGCGCGTGGCGGGTCATACGGCCGCGGAGATCCTGAGACTCACCTCCAAAGCCATTCAGCCCGGCGCAACGACCGCCGACGTGGAGGAGGTGGCCGTGCGCTTGATGGAAGAGCGAGACTGCCGCAGTGCCTTCTATCGCTACCGGGGGTTTCCGGGGCAGATTTGCATCTCCATCAACGACGAAGTGGTTCACGGAATCGCCACGTCGAAGCGCGTGATTCAGTATGGGGACATCGTCAAAATCGACGTCGGCATCATCAAGGACGGCTGGGTGGGCGACAATGCGATGACGGTGCCGGTTGGCGAGATTGATCCGGAGACCCGGCATTTGTTGTGGGCCACTGAAGAGGCGCTCGACGCTGCGGTTGCCAATGCGCGTGCGGGGAACCGGTTGGGGGACATCTGTTCGGCGGTCGAGCAGACGGTGAAGGCGCATGGTTACAGCGTCGTGGAAGAATTCGTCGGCCACGGCGTTGGGAGGAAGCTGCACGAGGCGCCGCAGATCCCGAATTATGGACGGCCGGGAGAAGGACCGCGGCTGCGAGCCGGGATGATTTTCGCCATCGAGCCGATGGTGAATATGGGAACGAAGCGGGTGAAGTTGTTGAATGACAAGTGGACGGTTAAGACGCTGGATGGCAAAGCGTCGTCGCATTTCGAGCACACGGTTTTGCTGACGGAAGGCGATCCCGAGGTGCTCACTCCCCGGTCGAGATTGATTCCGGTGATGGAGACGCCGCGGTTGAGTGAGGTTGGGGCCGGGATGGAGGGAGAATCCCGATGATATTCCACTTGCTTTTCACTCTGCGGATGCTAACTCTGCGGGCTACCTGTCCTTCGATGGGAGGTCGTTTGGGCGCGATTGGTCGTCGCGCTGCGGCGAAACGTTTGGGCGATCATTGGATGAAGCGGCCCGTTTTGCTCGCTGGACGAGGATCCGGAGAAAAGCAGGAGAGATTTTACCGGCACTAGAATGGCTAGATTACTTGGCGTAGAAATTCCGAATGAGAAGCGAATTGAGGCTTCTCTCCCGCACATTTATGGAATCGGCTGGACGACAAGCCGGCGGATCCTGGAGCAGGCGGGCATCAACCCATCGACCCGGACGGGAGAGCTGAGCGATGAGCAGCTCGGTAAAATTGCGCAAGTCGTGAACAGCGCCGGCATTGTGATCGAAGGGGATTTGCGCCGGGAGATCCAAGCCAACATGAAGCGCATGAATTCGATCAATTGCTACCGTGCGCTTCGTCATCGGCGCGGACTTCCGGTTCGTGGTCAGCGGACATCGACCAATGCCCGGACACGGAAGGGCAAACGGAAGACGGTGGGGGTCATCCGCAAGAAATAAGGGACGTGGCTAGGTCCAAAGAAAATTAATCAGATCGTCATGGCAGAGGAAGAGGACAAGAAGCCCGCCGAAGAAGCGAGTGCCGCAGTGCCTGAGGGAGTTGCTGCTCCGGCAGACCAACCGCAGGCGAAGGCGGAAGCCGAGGCACCTGATGAGAAGAAGGACGGTGAGGTGAAAGCTTCGGCACCGGCATCCGCAGCCGCGGAGGAATCGGAAGAGCAGAAAAAGCCTGAAGCCAAGGAAACCGCGGATACGGAAAAGCCCGAGAAAGACAATGACGAGAAAAAAGCCGAGGGGGAGGGCAAGGGCGAGGATAAAGCATCCGCTCCTCAAACGGCAGAAGAAGTCTTCCTGGCGCTCGAGGGCGGTGAAGATAAGCCGAAGATTCTCAAGGCTAAGGGCAGCAAAAACGTCCACGCCGGGATCGTTCACGTTCTCGCGACTTACAATAACACCAAGGTTTCCGTGACGGATCTCAACGGGAACGTCATCGGATGGTCGAGTTCCGGGAAACTCGGTTTCAAGGGCTCTCGGAAGAGCACGGCCTATGCCGCGCAGCTGGTCTCGCAGGACGCCTGCCGGCAAGCGATGAGTCATGGGTTGAAAACCGTTCAGGTTCGCGTCAAGGGACCCGGTTCCGGCCGCGAATCGGCGGTGCGAGCGGTTCAGAATCTCGGGATCGAAGTGACCTTAATCCGCGACGTGACACCGGTGCCCCACAATGGATGCCGGCCGCGCAAACCCCGGCGTGTCTGACGAAAGACCGTCACCTTTTTTACCCACCCAATTTATTTCTCCATCTCATGGCAAGACATCGAGGACCCACGGAAAAGCTGAGCCGGCGCTTTGGCGTTCCCCTTTTCGGCCCTTCAAAAGCGCTTGAACGCCGGGCCTATCCCCCGGGACAGCACGGGCCGCGTAGCGCGCGCAAGAAGAAGTCCGACTACGCCGTCGCTCTGGCTGAAAAGCAGAAGCTACGCTGGCAATATGGCATCATGGAGAAGCAGTTCCGCTCCTATTTCAAGGAGGCGCAGCGCCGCCGTGGAGTGACTGGTGATATTCTCCTTCAACTGCTCGAGAGTCGCCTCGACAATGTTTCCTTCAGGATGGGATTTGGCAATACGCGCCGGGCCGCTCGGCAGTTTGTGAATCATGGGCATGTCGAAGTGAACGGGACGCGTGTCAACATTCCCTCGTATGAGGTGAAGGCTGGGGATGTGATCAAAGTCCGCGAGTCCCAGCGTTCGCAGCAGCTGGGGATGCGCTTGCTCGATCTCACTCAGGCGGTTCCCGTCCCGGACTGGGTCGATGTGGATCGCGATAAGCTGAACGGAATTTTCGTTCGTCTTCCCGAACGGGAAGAGCTGGACCCCATGGTCAACGAGCAGCAAGTGGTCGAACTCTACTCGCGCTAATCTCACGTCGCGAACGTGGATCGGCAAGAATGGGAGCGAAGCGGGGCTAGGCTGCCAAAAGGGGGAGCTACGCGTCCAATGTGGATCTTCCTGATCCCGCGTCAGCCCCGCCCTCTGAAGTGTCATTCGCACTAGTCTCCATTGCCCTGCTGTTCCAATCCGTGGAGATGGTCCAGGGCCTTGCTGTAGCTGCACTGGGTCAGGTAATGGTTCAGCCTCGCGTCGACATGTGAGGCCAGAGCTCGCTGCTGCTCGGTCAAGCTTTCGGAGATTTCCCTAAGCTCGGCGAGGTGACCCTCCGGATCCCGGTCCCGGAAGGCGTGATCCGCGATGAGGTCGAGCCGTTTCTGCAGGCTTGCCTTGAGCCGTTGGAGTTCGGGGGAGAGGGCCATGAATCGAAACCGCTGCCCGCGGTGCAAGTGGGAGAGTAGTCCGGCGTCTGGGTCAACGCAAGTGGTCCAGGCTTCCTGATTGCGGATGCCTTGGAAAGCCAGTTAGAGTGCGACATGGAAACCGAGGTTCACGCGGCATTCACCGCTCTCGACTGGACAGTGGTGGTGCTGTATCTGCTGATGACCACTTGGATCGGTCATCGACTGCGAGGTAAGCAGGGGACGATTCGCGACTTTTTTCTCGGTGGCCGGACGCTGCCATGGCCGGCGGTGACGGGATCTGTGATCGCGACCGAGATTAGCGCGCTGACCTTCATCGGAGTGCCCGGGACCGTCTTCGCGGTGCAGGGGGACTTTACTTATCTTCAGTGGGCGCTCGGCTCGATCATGGCTCGCTTCGCGGTCGGATACTGGCTGGTTCCGATGTATTATGAGCGTGAGATCTACAGCCCATATGATTTCATGGGGCACAAGCTAGGCTTCCGCGTCAAGCAACTGGTCACGGTGCTTTTCACCGGGGGGGCAATCCTCGGGCAAAGCGTGAGGGTGCTGGTGACAGCGATCATCCTGAAGGTCGTTACGGGGATGCCCATCGAGATTTGCATTCTCATCATCGGCGTCTTTGCCATTGCTTGGACGTTCATGGGAGGGATGCGAACGGTGATTTGGACGGATGTCGTTCAGTTTTTCCTTTTTCTCGGGGGCGGTCTGCTGGCCTTGATCTGGATCACGGCGAGTCTTGATGGAGGGTGGGGCGAACTGACGCGCGTGAACCGCGGTGCGGAGGTCATCGAGTTCCAGCACGAGGGCAAGACCTACCGTGAGACCATCTACCAGGTGAAGGAAGGCGACGAAACGAGGCGGCTCGTCGCGGTGAAACGCGATGCGTTGCGTTCGACGCCCGAGACGACCGGGGAAGTGCTTTCGGGGGATCCTCCGCGAGTCTTGACCGAGGGCGAGGTGTTACCCGCGGAGATCGAGACACGGAATAAGCTAAGGATGCTGGATACCCGAATCACGGACGAGACGGGAAATTTCCTGGTGTTCACGTTTTGGATCGCCATTTTCGCCATGCCTTTCCAGAACTTCGCGGCATTCGGAACCGATCAGTTGATGGCCCAGCGGATTTTCTGCTGTCGCGGAGTCGTGGAGGCGCGGCGAGCCGTTCTCTGGAGTAGTCTTTCGCAATTCATTACGGTCCTTATGTTGCTCGTCAGCGCCGGACTCTATGCTTGGTATCAGAGCCATCCGATCCCCGAATCGGAGTTCGAGCTCTTCGCGGAGGACAAGAACAACGTTTTCCCGGTCTGGATCACGACTGTCCTGCCGGCCGGGCTCTCGGGTCTCCTCATCGCGGGTGCGTTCGCGGCGGCAATTTCGAGCTTGGACTCGATCCTGGCGGCGCTGTCCCAAACCACGCTTTCGCTATTCTACGGCCGGGACCGTTTTGAGAACGAGCAGGGGTCGCGGGCAATGGTTTGGCGATCGCGGATGGCGGTGGTGCTCTGGGGAATTGCCTTGTCGGTTTTCGCCATCATGCTGAACATGCTTTATCAGCGGGGCGACAAGAACCTGATCGACTTTGCCTTCCGGATGCTCTCCTACACTTATGGACCGATGCTAGGCATTCTCTTGCTGGCGGTCTTTCCGGTGCACAGGAGCACGCTGGGGATTCTGATCGGGACGCTCATCTCGATCGTCCTGGCGGCGCTGATTCTTCCGGACGTGTCGACCGCCCTGCGCGGAATGGGCCTGGAGGATGCGACACCGCAGCAATGGTTCGCGTGGCCGTGGCTCTTCCCGATCAACGCGGGGATCACCTTTCTGTGTGGGTGGGGGCTGGGGCGCCTCGGGATCGGGCGCAGCAACGAGCCGGCATCGCCTTAGGTGAAATGCGACACGGGATCGCGCCATCAAGGAGCGGGTCGACGGGTCGGGGCTCAGCGAGAGGGGAGGGACTCGAGGACGTGAATCCGATATTTGGAGCCGGACAAATCTTGCATTATACCCGCGACCGCGAGAGCGGAATCTTTGGGAATTCAAAACGAGTAAGGGTTTAGAGTGGTGAATTGCCCGTTGATCCAAAATTTCTTCCCCGAAGGTTTTAAAAACTAGTTGTGATTCGGTCAGGTCCGCACTTAAATCGATCCCTACACCTTACACCACTGGCATCCCTGAGCGGGGTGCAGCGCCAAACACTCTTCGACTGTTGAACCGGGAAGGATCCCGGTTAGGACCGCCGTGTTCCGGGCGGAGCTGTGTCGCGCTTCCACGGTGGGCATAGATGTTAATTGCTGAAAATCAGCTATTTAACTTAAACATGTCATTCTTGAGTACTGAACACGCAGACAACCCACAGATGAGCGAACCCGATGAAACGATTTGGCCGGGAATTTGTGAAGAGCTTGGAAAGAAGGTTGGTGAGGATGTGGTCGACCGATGGTTTGCGGATGGGACGATCGTTGAGATGAGTTCGGAGGAAATGCGGGTGCGTTTTCCGACGCCTCTGCACGTGACCTGGGCGGAAACCTACTACCGGTCGGATTTGGAATCGGTCGTGGCTCACAGCATGGGGCGGGGGCTGCGAGTGAGGTTGGAGTCCTCGGCGCTGGGGCAGGCGGAGCAGTCGTTGGAGGCGGAAGCGGCGGAGGAAGCCGAGCCAGATTTCAGTGAGGAAAATCTTGCACGTTTACGACAAAGTTTGAGCAAATTGCCCACGGCGCGGGTGAAGTCGGCGGGGTTGAATCCGAGCTATTCGTTCGACGCGTTCGTGGTGGGGGACAACAGCACCTACTGTCACGCGGGCGCCATTGCAGTGGCGAGCAGTCCGGGTGAGCGTTACAACCCGATGCTGATTTACGGGGGTCCGGGTCTGGGAAAGACGCACCTGATGACGGCGATCGGCTTGGAGGTGCTTCAGAAGCACCCGAAGAAGCGGGTGGTGTATCTGACGGGCGAGCAATTCACGAACGAATTCATCGAAGCGCTGCAGATGGGAAAGCTGCCGAAATTCCGGGCGAAGTACCGGAACGTCGACCTGCTTTTGATCGATGACATTCAGTTCCTGGCGGGGAAGGATTCCACGCAGGAGGAATTTTTTCACACGTTTAACACGCTGATTAACCACCGGAGCCAGGTCGTTTTGACCAGCGACCGGGCACCGGCGGAGATTCCGCGTTTGGAGAAGCGGCTGGTTTCCCGGTTTCAGTGGGGAATTGCGGCGGAACTTCTGCCGCCTGGAGTGGAGACACGGATCGCCATTCTGAGGCGGAAAGCGGCGGAATGGAAGGTGGATTTGGATCATGCGCTGGCCGAGTATCTGGCGACGCGGGTGAAGAAGAACGTGCGGAACCTGGAGAGTGCCCTGCTTCGGGTATCGACCTTTGTTTCGCTCTACCGCAAAGATTTGGTGCTGAGCCAGGTGGATCAGGTGCTGGAGGACATACTGCTGGAAGAAGCCAAGAGCAGCCTGATCACGCTCAGCGCGGTACAGCAGGAGGTGGCGAGCCATTACGACGTGCGGTTGGCGGACCTGAGTGGCCGGAGCCGGACGGCGGCGATCGTGAAGCCGCGGCAGGTCGCGATGTTCCTGTGCCGGGAGTTGACCGGGGCGTCGCTGAAAGAGGTGGGTCAGGTTTTCGGCGGGCGCGATCACGGCACCGTGATTCACGCCTGCAAGAAAGTCAGCGAGCAAATCGGAGCCAGTCCGGAGATGAAGCGAACGGTCGAGTATCTGAAGGCGCGGCTACAGGGCTGAGCGCTTTTTCGGCGCTTGGGGACGGGAGGTGCAAATTCCCCTTGCACGAAGCTGGCCTTATGGTTTTGCTAGGCCGGTTGGCCGGGCTGTGCTTGGGCCGCGGCCAGGTCGTGGCGGGTGACGTTCATCGTGGCGTCGCTCGAGACGAGGCGGGTCGCGCGTTTGCCGGAGGGGCGGCCTGCCGGTCTAAAGGGGCTTTGAAACCATGAAATTCAGGATCACGAAAGAGAAGTTCATCGAGGGGCTGCAGCAGGTTCAGCATGTGGTGGGTCCGCGGACGACGTTGCCGATTCTCTCGAACGTGCTCCTCGAAGCAGGGCCCAATGGGCTGACGCTCACCACGACGGATTTGGATGTGGGGGTGCGTGGGGACGTCGAGGCGACGGTGGGCGAAGCGGGGTCGACGACGCTTCCGGCGCGGAAGCTGGCGACGATCGTCCGGGAACTGCCCGCCAGCGAGATCGAAGTGGAGGTGAACGGGAACAACGTGGCGGCGATCAACGCCGGGCCGAGCTTCTTCAAAATACTGGGTCTCAGTCACGACGAGTTTCCGCAGCTGCCGGATTTTGAAGGAGCCAAGGAATTCACGATCGATCAGAAGCTGTTGAAGGACAGCTTGAAGAAGACATCCTACGCGATTTCGACGGATGAGACGCGCTACGTGCTGAACGGGATCTTTTGCTCGTTCAAGGAGGGCAAACTGACCCTGGTGGCGACGGATGGACGACGTTTGGCGATGGTCGACCACGATTTCGAGGTGCCAGCCGGTCAGGAGGCGGAGGTCATCGTTCCAACGAAAGCCGTGAACGAACTCCAGCGTCTGCTCACGGATGCGGGTCAAGTTCGGGTGCTGCTGTCGGACAGTCAGATTGCATTCGAGCTGAACGGCTACCTGCTGACCAGTAAGCTGATCGACGGCAATTTTCCAAACTTCCGTCAGGTGATTCCAAAGGAGACGCGTCACCGGGTGACGATAGACCGGGAGACGCTCCATGATACCGTTCACCGGGTCGCCTTGCTGAGCAATGACAAGTCGAGCTCCATCAAGTTGGCTTTCACGGAAGACAACATCGAAATCATGGCGAACTCGCCAGAGGTCGGAGAAGCCCGGGAGTCGCTGCCTGTGAGCTACAAGGGCGAAGACATGGCCATCGCCTTCAATCCGGAGTTCATGATGGCGCCGCTCCGGAATTTGGACACGGACGAGGTGCACTTGGATTTGATCGACGAGATGAATCCCGGCGTTCTACGAATCAATGAACCCTTCCTGTACGTGTTGATGCCGATGCGGCTGACGTGAGGTGGATGGCTTTCCTGTCCCAACGCCTCGCGATTGGTTAGGGCTGGCCGGAGCTCCACACCGAGGGCGAAGGTCGGGGCAGCAGCGAGCGATCAGTTCAGATTCTTCCGAACCAGGCGTTCCCATTCACCCTGAAGATCGTCCCCATTCCGGATGGCGGGTTGTCCTGCCCGGGCATACCAGTAGGCGGCGTTGCCCAAGTCCCCTTCGACCCGGTGAAGGTAGGCGTGGATCCAGGACGCCATCGGGGTTTCCAGATCGCCCACCAAATCGTGGGCGGCGTCCCAGCGGTCCACCTTGGCCAACCACAAGGCCCGGAGCGGATCGGAAAGGCCATCTGGAGGATTCGCTGACGAATCGATCGAGTCGAGATAGTCTTCAAAAGTCATGCCGAGTTCACCCAACCCATCGCCGGGTGCCCTGACAACGAAAAAGTTGGATTTGGCCGGCATCGGGGTAGCAACGCTGGACCTCTTGATGCTGGTGGAGGCGTTCCCCGCAGGCGAATCGGTTCAGCGGGCAGGCGAGACCCAGATCCAGGGAGGGGGACCGGTGGCGAGCGCCTTGGTGGCGGCTGCTAAACTGGGGCGGACGACGTCGCTGCTCGACGCCGTGGGAGACGACTGGCGGAGCGCTTGCCTGATTGAGGGATTGGAGAGCGCTGGGGTGGAGACGAAGCATCTCGTTCGGCGATCCGGCCGCGAGGGGCCGCTGGCTTCGATTTGGGTTCGGCAGGGCGATGGTGCCCGGTCAATCGCCTATGCCGCCGGGTCTGCGGAGGAACTGCGGCCCGAGGAACT
>CAZCRA010000087.1:0-15600 GCA_964500945.1 uncultured Verrucomicrobiales bacterium
TTCAAGTGGGTTCGTGAGAATCCTCTGAGCTCGAGCGAACGCGGGGCGGCAGCCGGATGCCTTGCGATGTCGATCGACGAAGGTTTGGTGACGGTTTCCTTGCCCGAAAACGCTTTACCCGGGATGGGGGATGGGTTCAGATGCTGGAATTGGCGTTTTTGCGCCGTTGCATGCTCATGGACAAACGACGCACCATGATTTGGGGTGCTCTGGCGCTGACCTTTGCGGGAGGAGCCTCAGCCGAAGAAGAACCCGCGACCATCGTCGCGAGGCCGATCGGGGCGTCCCAGCCGGTCGCCTCGCCCCCGGTGGCGTCGAAGGCGGAGCGTTTGTTATCCGGAAACTACCGGCTCGTGATCACGGCCTCCGCGGATGGAAAGCCGGTGCATGAACTCGCCTGTTT
Source organism: uncultured Verrucomicrobiales bacterium (assembly GCA_964500945.1). GTDB lineage: Bacteria > Verrucomicrobiota > Verrucomicrobiia > Verrucomicrobiales > DEV007 > CAZCRA01. The sequence goes on from CAZCRA010000087.1 coordinate 404, forward strand.
GACGGCTTCTCAGCGCACGACTTTGGCGGGAGTTCTAGGCGAAGAAGGCAAAGCTGCTTTCATTTCGCTCAATTGCTCGATTTCGGAGCTCAAGGGGAACGTCATGATTTTGAATCACACGCTGGATTTGCGAGTGCCGGTGCTGCCGGAGGACGAGAGTGCTGAGTCCAGCGACGGAGGAGCAGCGGGTGAAGCCGTCGAGTTCCGTGAGCACTCGGTCTCGGGCAGCCTTCTGGTGATGCCCAACGCCTCTTACCCGCTCCTGACCGCTGGAGGGATGACCTACACGCTTCAGGTCCTGCCTCCGCAGTAGTGCAGGTCCCTGGTGCCTGGCCGGCGCTGATTTCTGGGGAGCATGGAATGGAACGGCGAGCGAAAGGCCTCTCCCAACGTCGGGCATCCCAGTCGGTTTTCCAACTCCGTCGTTGCCTTGAGGTAGGGGAGGAGGGATGGGAGCACGTTCTTGCGGACGCGCCTACCTGGCTGCAGCCTTTGCCGTGTCTTGACAGGGGACCGGGGTCGTGGCGAGGCTATAACATGAGATTGGTCCTCCGTTTTGCGTGGGTTGAGTTACTTTTGAGCGGCATGGTGGTGGGCGCAGAGGCTCAAGCGCCGAAAAAGGAGGCGACGGTGCCGCCACGGGAGGAGATTTTGGCGCGATTTGCCATGGGCGGCGACCGCGAGGGCGGGACGCCTTCGGCGCCGTTCAAGGATGGCGTTTTCGAGCTTGGCGAGAACGAAGGGGTGGTGTTCGTGGGGCAGGAGAATTTTGTCCGGGAGCAAAAAGCCGGGGAACTGGAAGCGCTGCTGGCGGCGGAATTTGCCGGCGTCCGCCCGCGCTTTCGTTCGATGGCATGGGAGGCGGACACGGTCTACCGGCAGTGGCGAGATTTGAACTTCGGAAGTTGGGCGGAGCAGCTTCAGGCGGCGGGGGCGACGGTGGTGGTGGCGCAATTTGGCCAGATGGAAGCGCTGGATGGGCCCGGGCGGCTGACGGATTTCTCGGCGGCGTATCACCGGTTGCTCGATGAATTTGCGCAGCACACACGGCGAGTGGTGCTGGTTTCGCCGATGCCCTTTGAACGCCCGCTGGCGGATCAGGCGCCGGACCTGACGAAGCGGAACGACGACGTGTCGGCGTATGCCGAGGCGGTTCGCCGAATCGCCGAGCAGCGAGGGGCGATCTACATCGACCTGACGTCCCTGGAGGCCGGGGCGGGAGAGCGGCTGACGCGCGACGGCATTCATTTGACGCCGAAGGGGCTGAAAGCGGCGGCGCGGGTGATCGCCGCTGAGCTGGGGGCGCGTCCGGGCGGCTATGAACGAATCGACCTGGAGACGGTGAAACAGGCGGTAGTGCGGAAAAACCAACTTTGGTTCGACTGCTGGCGTCCGGCGAACTGGACGTTTGCCTATGGGGACCGGGTCCGGCATCCCTATGGACGAGCCGGTGGGGAGTCGCCGCCGCTGCGTGTGGCTTTCGAGCAGCAACGGCCCTTTCTAGAGGAGGCGGACAAAGTGGTTTACGACGTGCTGGAAGGGGCGGAGTTACCGGCGCCGGAGCCGGCACGGCTTCCCTTGGACGAGGATGCTCTGACGCCGGAGGAGCAGCTCGGCACGTTCGAGATGGGGGAGGGCTACGAGGTGAACCTCTTCGCTTCCGAAGCCGACGGCGTGGTCAATCCCGTTCAGATCGCCTGGGATGAACGGGGGCGGCTTTATGTGGCCTGTTCGCCTTCCTATCCGCAGACGCTGGCGACCGTGCCGCCGCGAGACTATGTGCTGGTTTTGGAGGACACCGACGGGGATGGACGCGCCGATCGATCGTCGCGCTTGGTGGAGGGTCTGACGATGGTGCAGGGAGTCGAGCCTGGCGCCGGAGGGGTCTATGTTTGCGATTTCGATCGGCTACTGCACGTGCGGGACAAGGACGGGGACGGGCAAGCCGAGGAGCAGACGGTGGTTTTTTCGGGGTTCGGCGTGGGTGACACGCACCAGCTCATCAACAGCATTTGCCACGGGCCGGACGGCAGCCTGTGGTTTTCCCAGGGGCTCCATGCGATGTCGCGGGTGGAAACCCCGCACGGGATCGCGCGGTTGGACCGGGCGGGTCTGTGGCGGTTTCGGCCTCGCGAGCTGAAGTTGGAAGGTTTTTTTGGCGGCGCCATGGCGGGAGCAAACTGCTGGGGCGTGGCCTTTGACGATTTCGGACAAGTCTTCCACAAGTCCGGTGACCGGCCGGAGGGTTACTGGAGCGTGCCGGGGATGGTTTGTGAGGCGAACGTGATCGGCAGTGGTTCGGAAGAATCCGCGAACGTGTCCTACCGGAACTCGCCGGAGCAGTATCACTCGGTGGGTCCGCTGTTTCAGACGTCGCCAAAAACGACATCGCTCGCGATCGTGGGGACGGAAGCGATGCCGGAAGCGGTGCAGGGCTGCGCGGTGATCGCCGGTTTTTTCGGATCGGTGGTCGAGTTCCACCGGTTTCACGACCACGGGGCGGGCTTCAAGACGACGCAATTGCCGAAGCTGATGCGCTCATCGAACCCTGCCTTCCGGCCGGTGGACGTTTCGATGGGCCCCGACGGCGCGATTTATTTGGCGGACTGGTATAATCCGGTGATCGGTCACTACCAGGCGAGCTACGCGGATCCCCGGCGGGACGAGTCGCACGGGCGGATTTGGCGCATCACGGCGCAGGGGCATGACGGACGGGTGAAGGTTCCCGATTTGGCGACGCTGAACGAAGCCGAGTTGATCGCGCAGGTGGGGTCAAAGGAGCGCTGGGTGCGCTATCAGGCGAAGCGGTTGTTGTTTGACGGGCCTACGCCGGAGGTGGTCGCGGCGCTGGACGAATTCGTGGCGGAAGCGAATCCGGACGACACTCTGTTGCGCGAGTTGATCGGGGTCTATGCGGCGCACTATGCGAGTCGGCCGGCATTGCTGGAGCGCCTGCTGGTTTCGAGCGATTTCCGCGTGCGGGCCTACGCGACGCGTCTGCTGGGGCGCTGGCATGGGTCGATGGCCGACGGTGGGGCCTGGCTGGGGCGCATGGTGCGGGACGATCATCCCCGGGTGCGTCTGGAGGCGGTCGTGGCGGCGAGTTACTGGCGGGACCGGAGAGCGATTACCGTGGTGACGGCGGCGCTGGAGCGGCCACGGGACCGGTTTTTGGACTACGCCATCCGCCAGAGTGTGGCTTCGCTGAAGCCTTTTTGGGCGGAGCCATTTCTAGCGGGGGATTTGGCCATGCCGGATGAAGCGTCCCGGACCTACCTGCAGCGCTATCTGGATGACGGGCCGCGAGTACCCTCGCCGGGCGAAGAGCTGTATCAGACGGCGTGCATGGTGTGTCACCAACCGGGGGGTAAAGGCCTGCCCGGAGTCTACCCCCCGCTAGCCGGGAGCGAATGGGTGTCGGGATCGAAAGAACGGCTGATCAAGATCGTTTTGCACGGGCTGACGGGACCGGTGGACGTGGCGGGCGAGGTCTATGGCGCCGGGGCGAACTCGATTCCGATGCCGGCGATGGGCGGGATGACGGATGAGGAGATCGCTGGGGTTTTGAGCTACGTCCGGAAAGCGTATGGCGATGGGGCGGAGGGCGTGACCCCCGAAGACGTTCGTTCCGTGCGGGAGCGGACGGCGGGGAGAACGGCACCCTGGACGGCGGGGGAGTTGGAGTAGGCGGGGTGAGGCGCAGCGGCCGTGTCAGGGGAGGAACAGGTCTTTGCCTTTGTCGCCCATGACGTAGCGGGCTGGACCGTCGATTCGAGCCATGCGGGTTTGGCTCAGCTCGATGACCGTGGTGGGCGCCTGGGCCTGGACGAAGGCGCTATCGGTTTTCACGATCGGCCAACCGGTGAAGCGCACCTGTTCTTTGTCCGGATCGATTTGGACGTGGTCCGCATAGACCGCGACGGGAAACGAGCGGCTGGCGTGATGAAGTGGCGTGCCGTCGAGGAAGACGCGTCCGCGGGCCTCGAGGCGGACGGGGTCGATGGCATCGGCGTAAATGGTGGCCCCAAAGAATTCCAGGTTGGGCCGGGAGCGATCTTCGAGGGCGGCGAGCGAGGGTTTGGGCGGGGCGGGAGGTGGGGAAGGGGAGTTGGCGGTTTCGCCGGCGTTTTCCGTCGCTTCCGGTGCGCCAGTGGAATCGGCGACCGGCGTTGGGGCGGGAGTGGTGCAGCTAGTCAGCAGGAAAAGACTGCAAAGAAAAGCTGATAGTATGCGAACCATGACAATACCATTTAAACCTCAACCTGCCTCCGTAATCAAGCCGGCTTTCTCTTCTTTCAGACGCAGTTGGCCGCAGGCAGCGTCGATGTCGTGACCCTTTTCTCGTCGCAGGGTGGCTTGAATGCCGTTGGATTGGAGGTGCCGGAGAAACTTTTCCTGTTGAGCTTCGGGGGGGCGGCGCCAGGGGAGGCCTTCGACGGTGTTGTAGGGGATGAGGTTGACTTTGGCGCGAAGCGGACGGGAGCGGGCGGCGAGCGCTTCGGCCTGTTCGAGGCTATCGTTCACGCCCTCGATGAGGATGTATTCGAAGGTGATCTTCTGTTTTCGGGCATCGGAGAAGGTTTTCAGCGAATCGAAGAGCCGGTCGAGGGGGAAACGATCGTTGACCGGCATGATGCGGCTCCGGACGTCGTCGGTGGCGCCGTGAAGGCTGATGGCGAGCCGGATTTGCATTGGGAAAGCCGCCAATTTTTCGATTTGAGGGGCCAAGCCGCTGGTGGAGACGGTGATGTGCCGGGCGCCGATGCCGAGTCCCCACGGGGCATTGAGGATTTCGATGGCATGAAGGACGTTTTGGAGGTTGGCGAGGGGTTCGCCCATGCCCATGAACACCACGTTGTCCATTCGCTCGCCCGATTCGGCCTCGGCGCGGAGGACTTGCTCCACGATTTCGGCGGCGGTGAGATTCCGGGTGAAGCCGGCGAGGCCCGAGGCACAGAATTTGCAGTCGAAAGCGCAGCCGACCTGGCTGGAGACGCAGATGGTCCGGCGGGTGGATCGCTGGCCGTAGAGGGCCGGGTTCGCGGGAATGACGACGGTTTCGATGAATCTGCCGTCGCCGAGGCGAAAGAGGAGCTTCGAGGTGGTGTCCAGCGAGCCCTGTCGCCGGACGAGTTCGAGAGTGGAGAGCTGGAATTCAGCGTTCAGGCGGTCGCGCAGAGCGGCGGGGAGATTGGTCATCTCGCTGAAGTCCGCGACGCGCTTGGCGTAGAGCCACCGCAGGACCTGGTCCGTGCGGAAGCGCGATTCTCCCCACTGTGAGCAGAGGGTTTGCTCCAGCTCCTCCTTGGTCAGGGCGAGGATGGAAGTGGCGGCCATTCCGGGTGGTTTGCCACTATGCGCCCGTTAGTAGTCGCGGTCCAGAAGGTAGGAGGCCAGGGCTTCGAGTGCCTGTGCTTTCTGGCCGAAGAGGGTCAAGCTGTCGTGGGCCTCGGTGGTGAGGCGGTGAGCTTCCTCGCGAGAGGCCTCCAAACCCATCAGGGCCGGGTAGGTGGATTTGTCCGCGACGAGGTCTTTGCCGGCGCTTTTGCCCAGTTTTTCGGTGGTTTGCGTGACGTCGAGGATGTCGTCGATGATTTGAAACGCGAGGCCGGTGGCGTTCCCGAAGCGGCTGAGGGCAGCCAATTCCTGGGGTGAGGCGCCGGCGATCAAACCGCCGAACCGGACTGAAGTGGTGAGGAGGGCGGCGGTTTTCGATTCGTGAACGAACCGAAGTTCCTCGAGCGAGAGCTCCTGATTTTCTCCTTCCAGATCGAGGACCTGGCCACCGACGAGGTGAAGGCTACCGGCCGTGCGAGCGAGTTCGCGGGTGAAGTCGCCACCGGCTTCCCCGCAGAGTTCGAAGGCGAGGGCCTGAAGGGCGTCGCCGGCCAGAACGGCGATGCCGTCACCGAAGACCTTGTGGCAGGTGGGTTGGCCGCGACGGAAGTCATCGTCATCCATGCACGGCAGATCGTCGTGGATGAGGGTGTAGGTGTGCAGGCACTCCAGGGCGGCAGCGACGGATAGGGCGTCGGCCGGATTTCCGCCGGAGGCCTCGGTGGCAGCGAGACAGAGGATGGGCCTGAGCCGTTTGCCGCCGGCGAAGAGGGAATGCCGCATGGCGCGGTGGAGGGTCGCCGGGCGTTCGGTTTCGAGCGGCAGGCGCTGGTCGAGGACGAGGTCGACCTGCCGCCGGTGTTCTTCGATGTAGGCGTTGATGTCCATGCCCCGTCAGGCGTTTTGGAGCAGCTCGGCGATTTGGACCGCGTTCAGGGCTGCGCCTTTCCGGACCTGATCGCCGACGATCCAGAAGCTAAGCCCGCGTTCAAAGGCCAGATCCTCCCGGATGCGTCCGACCAGGCAATCGTCCTTTCCGGTGGCGTCGAGAGGGGTGGGGAAGCGCGACGAGGCGGGGTCGTCCATCACGCGGACGCCGGGTGCGGCATCGATGAGGCGTCGAGCTTCCTCCACTGAGGGCGTGCTGGCGAACTCGACCGAGACGGCGACGGAGTGGGAGCGCTCCACTGGGACGCGGACACAGGTCACGGAGACCCGGAGAGCGGGTGCGTGGAGGATTTTCCGGCCTTCATTCTGCATCTTCATTTCCTCACTGGTGTAGCCGTTGGCAGTGACGTCCCCGATGTCCGGAATGCAGTTGGAGGCGATTTGATGGCGGTAGATGGAGGGTTTCGCTGGGCTTCCGGACGCCAGGGCCCGGATTTGGGCCCTCAGCTCGTCGATTCCGGCCTGGCCGCTGCCGGAGACGGCTTGGTAGCTGGCGGCGACGACCCGTTTCGCTTCCCAGGCCCGGTGAAGCGGGTGAAGTCCCATGAGGGTGACGATCGTGGTGCAGTTTGGATTCGCGATGATGCCCTCATGGGCGACGGCATCGGCCCCGTTGATTTCCGGAACGACCAGCGGGACCGATGACTCCATCCGGAAGGCGGACGAATTGTCGATCACGGCGCATCCGGCATCGACGGCATGAGGGGCGAAGACCCGGGAGATGTCGCCACCCGCCGAAAAGAGAGCGATATCGATACCGCGAAACGATTCGGGGCGAAGCTCCTCGACGCGCAGGGTTTCTCCGGCGAAATCGATTTCTTTGCCGGTCGATCGCGCGGAGGCGAGCAGACGGAGTTCAGCGAGGGGGAAACGACGTTCCGCCAGGCAATTCAGCATTTCCTGACCTACCGCACCCGTCGCCCCTACGATGGCGATCTTTTTCTTCGCACCCATGGATCGTCGTTTGAAAGAGGCGCATGGTATCGTGAAGATTTGTGGATGCAACCACCCCCCCGGAAAATAGAGATTTCGGTGCCGGAACAAGAGCTGCGACTCGTTGAAGGCGACCAAGTCGTGGCTGCCTTTCCGGTATCGACCTCCAAGTTTGGGATTGGAAGCGAAGAAGGGAGTTTCAAAACGCCTTGCGGCCGGTTTCGGGTGGCGGAGCGGATCGGGGACGGGATGCCGGAGGGGACGATTTTTCGATCGCGGGAGCCGATCGGGCAGTGGGATCCGTCCGTTTCCGAGCCTGGAGATCTCGTGCTGAGCCGGATTCTATGGTTGGAGGGATTGGAGGCGGGGAACGCCAACACCAAGGACCGCTACATTTACATCCACGGAACGAATCACGAGGGGGAAATCGGGCAGCCGGCGAGCATCGGGTGCGTCCGGATGCGCAACGCGGATGTCGTGACCCTTTTCGCGGCGGTGGAAGAGGGGACGGCGGTCGAAATCGTGATTTGAGCGGGAATTAAAGGAGTGCTAACGGAATGGAAGCCGGCGAGGCCGGTTCATTCAATCCCCTCGAGACTTATGAAGATGCGATCACTGATGCTACTGACCGCGATTGCGGCGGCGATGTTTAGCCTATCCTGCGCGAAGAAGACGGCGGAGCCGCTGGCGCCTGAGCCGGGCTACGTCGAGTATGGGAAATAGCCGAGGCCTTTGGGTGGCCGCCGTGCTCCGGCGGCTGCCAAGTGCGACGCAGGGCTGAGGATTTTTGTGCTTCCGAAAGAAGCGGAGGTTCATCTTGCCCTTTTTGCTATGAAAATTATAATGTTTATCATGGCAAAGAATCCCTTCGTGGCCCAGGTCGTCGGCGAACCGCTCCGTCTCCTCGTCACCGGCGCTGCCGGCTTCATTGGCAGTCACACCGTCGATCTCCTCCTTCAGGGCGGGCACCGCGTTGTAGGAATCGATGACCTCTCCACGGGACATCTCGAAAATCTGAGCCAGGCGCGGTTCTCCCCGATGTTCAATCTCCATGTCGAGGACATGATGAAGCCGGGACTGATCGATGGTCTCTCGCAGGAGTTTCAACCCGACGCCATCATTCATCTGGCGGGCTTGGTGAGCGTGGCGCTCGGCCAGGAGACGCCGCAACGCAATTTTGAACTGAACGTGGCCTCGACCCAACTCGTGGCGGAGACCGCGCGGACGCACGGTGTCGAAACGGTCGTGTTCGCTTCGTCGGCGGCGGTTTACGGGGAGCCTGAAACGCTGCCGCTGAACGAGGATTTGGTTTGCCGTCCGGTCAGCAACTACGGCGCGGCTAAGCGGATGAGCGAGGTGCTTCTGGAGGGGTATTCCGTGAGCTACGGCATGCGCTGCGTCTGCAACCGTTACTTCAACGTTTTCGGGCCCCGGCAGGATCCGAAGTCGCCCTACAGCGGGGTGCTTTCGATTTTCACGGAGCGCTACGCGCAAGGGCGGCCCACGACGATTTTCGGCGATGGTGAGCAGAGCAGGGATTTCATCAGCGTGTATGACATCGCCCGGGGCAACGTGCTGGCGGCGACGCGTCCCGAGGTTCGGAGCGGGAATTACAATCTTTGCACCGGGCGGAGCGTGACGTTGCGGGACGTGGTGAATTTGCTCCGGAAGCATTTTCCCTCCGCGCCGGAGACGACGCATGCGGCTGAGCGGGCCGGGGACATCCGGCACTCGCGCGGAGACGGTTCGAAGGCGCGAAGCGGGATGGGTTTCGTGGCGCGAACGGGCTTTTCGGCCGGGCTGACGGACCTGGTGGACTACCTGCGGGTCGACGATTTGGCGGCGGTGGCCTGAGCGCGTTTGGGTTTGGCGCTGACGAAGGGTGAGTCCAGGGCGAGGAATCGCCAGGGCAAATGGGTGGCATTCGAGATGCCGATCCGGACGTCGGCCGTGACGTCGGGGAGAGGTGAGCCGCTGGGGGGAGGGGCGAAGGCGCGGTCGGAGCTTTGAACGAGGCTGCAGCCATGATGGCGGCCATCAATCCCGAGGGCGCGGCTGAGTTTGCCCGGACCGGAGCAGAGGTCCTGGAGTTTTGACTTGTTTCTTCGGGACTTCATGCCGGAGATGCCGCTGAGCGGTTCGAGGGCGCGAAGGAGAACAAAGCCGTGGGCGGGGCCATCCTTAATCAGGATATTGGTCAGCCAGTGGACGCCGTAGTTGAGATAAACGTAAGCGGTGCCGGCTTCGTGGCGGTCCATGAAATCGCGGGCGGAGGGCCGCATGAAGCTGTGGCAGGCCTCATCGCCGTCGCTGGAGTAGGCTTCGGTTTCGACCACGATGCCGGAGCAGCCGTGCCAGCGGAAATGCATGCCGACGAGTTCGCGGGCGCAGACGACGGGGTCGCGCTGGAAGAAGACGCGGCTGAGGGTTTCGGCCATGCTTCAGAGGCCCGTTGGATGGTCGATGAATTCCCAATCGACGTCGAACTGGCCGGCCAAGTGCTCCGCGAGCGCTTTGACGCCGAAGGTTTCGGTGGCGTAGTGGCCGCCGAGCATGAGGTTCACCCCCAGTTCTTCGGCGGCGGTGTAGCTCCAGTGAGGGCCTTCCCCGGTGATGAAGGTATCGATGCCGCTCTGGGCGACCGAGGCGACTTCTGATCCAGCGCCGCCGCTACAGATGCCGATCTTCCGGACGGTTTCGGGGCCGGCAGGGCAGACGTGAACGGGACCGCCGAGGATGTGGGCCAAGCGTTCCTGGAGGGTTTGGCGGGAGATTTCGGTTTGGTAGCGGAGGCCGATGGGGCAACCCTGGAAATAGAAGAAGGGCTCGGGTCCGGTCAGATTGAGGGCCTTGCCGAGAAGGGCGTTGTTTCCGAGTTCGGGGTGGGCATCGAGTGGATGATGGATGCTGAGGATGGCCAGGTCATGATCCACGGCGAGTTTGAGTTTGCGGTAGAGCGGGCCGGTGATGGGTTGGGCGCCCTGCCAGAACAGGCCGTGATGGACGAGGAGCAGATCGGCATCCGCGTTCACGGCCGCTTCGACGACGGGCAGATGGGCGTCGACGGCTGCGGCGATCCGGCTGACGCGACCGCTGTTTTCGAGTTGGAGGCCGTTAAGGGCCCGGGAGGAATCCGGGATGCGATCGATCTCCAGGTGGCCCCGGACGTAATCGACGGTTTCCGCGAGCGAAGCCATGGAATCCGGTAGCCGGGAGCGGGGGTGAGCGCAAAAGATTTCGCGTGCACGAGAGGGGCAAGCGCGTAGGTTCGGTCCTTATGTTACGCGCCGGCATCGTGGGTCTCCCGAACGTTGGGAAGTCGACGCTGTTCAACGCCGTGACGAAGACGCGGAAAGCGCAGGCGGAGAACTTCCCGTTCTGCACGATCGATCCGAATATCGGGGTGGTGACTGTGCCGGACGAGCGGTTGGCGGTGCTATCGGAGATTTCGAAATCGCAGAAGGTGGTTCCGACGGCGGTGGAGTTCTTGGACATCGCGGGTTTGGTGAAAGGGGCGAGCGAGGGGCAGGGGTTGGGGAACAAGTTTTTGGCGAACATCCGGGAGGTGGATGCGGTGGTGCAGGTGGTGCGATGTTTCGAGAACGACGACATCATTCACGAAATGGGATCGGTGGATCCGCTCCGCGACATTGAGGTGATTCAAGCGGAGCTGGTGCTGGCGGACTTGGCGAGTCTGGAGAAGCGGCTGGCGAGCCGGGCGAAGAAGGCGAAGGGAGGGGAGAAAGAGGCGCAGCGCGAGGTGGATCTGATCGGCAAACTGATGCCGCATTTGGACGAGGGATGTCCGGCGCTCACGCTCGAGGTGAGCGAGGAGGAGCGGCAGCTCATGCGCGACTTCTTCCTACTGACGTCGAAGCCGACGATTTTCGCATGCAACGTGGCGGAGGACGAGTTGGGGGAGGCGCAGAAGAACCCGGACGGGCACCCGTTCGTCTCGAAGGTGAGGTCCTACGCTGCGCAGTCGCACGACGCGGAGGCCGTGGTGATTTCGGCGCGAATCGAAGAGGAGATGATCGATTTGGATCCTGGGGAGGCGCAGATTTTTCTGGAGGACATGGGCGTGGAGGACAGTGGCGTGTCGCAACTGATCCGCGCGGTGTATGACCTGTTGGGATTACGCACCTATCTCACGACCGGGGAGAAAGAGACGCGGGCCTGGACGATTCCCGCCGGGGCGAGAGCGCCGCAGGCCGCAGGGGTGATTCACACGGATTTCGAACGCGGGTTCATCGCGGCGGAGGTGGTTTCGTATGAGAATCTGAAGGCGCTGGGTTCGATGGGGAAGGTTCGCGAGGCAGGAAAGCTTCGTATCGAGGGAAAGGATTACGAGGTAGCGGACGGTGATGTGATCGAGTTCCGCTTCAACGTGTGACGGCCGATGGAGGGGGAAAAGCGAATTATGAAGATGAGACGAAACGAAATGGCCGGACTGATGATGGCTCTGCTGTTGCTGCTAGGAAGCGCTTGGTTCGCCGCGGCGCAGGAAGCGGAAAGCGAACCGCTGGACCGGGAGATTCCGGTGGCTCCACCTGCCGTGGTGGCGGGCGTCAGCGGGGAAGCGGCCTATTCGGCCATCGTGCGGATCGAGAATCAGTCGTGGGTTCCGAACTACCGTGTTCCATGGAATCCGGGAGGCTCGCGGGGCGGGTCGGGCAGCGGATTTCTGGTGGGGCCGAACCGGATTTTGACGAATGCGCACGTGGTGAGCAACAGCCGCTTGCTCTACGTCCGGAAAGTCGGCGATCCGAGTCCTCACGAGGCCAGGATCGTCCACATTGCACACGACTGCGATTTGGCTCTGCTGGAACTCAAGGATCCCGGGATCTTCGACGGTGTGGAACCGCTGGAGATTGGGGGGGTGCCTCCCCTGAACAGCACGGTGATCGCGGTGGGTTACCCGATTGGAGGGGAGCGGATTTCGGTGACGCGGGGCGTGGTCTCGCGGATTGATTTTCGGACCTACGCGCATTCGGCGGTGGACAATCACCTTGCGGTTCAAATTGATGCGGCCATCAACCCTGGAAACAGCGGGGGGCCGGTGTTGCAGGGCGGCAAAGTCGTCGGGGTGGCGTTTCAGGGCTTCAGCGGAGCGGTGGCCCAGAACACGGGCTACATGATTCCGGTGCCGGTGATTCAGCGGTTCATGATGGACATCGAGGACGGGACGTACGACCATTATCCCGACTTGGCGTTGTCTCACTTGGAGGTCCAGAATCCGGCGCAGCGCAAGGCACTTGGACTCGGGCCGGACGGGCGCGGCGTGATGGTGGTGTCGGCCGACAGTGCGGGGTCCGCGGGCGGGATTTTGGAGACCGGCGACATTATTTTGTCGATCGACGATTATCCGGTGGCGAGCGACGGGTTCATCGAGATCAACGGGTCCCGTGTCGACATGAACGAAATCGTCGAGCGGAAATTCGTGGGGGACCGGGTACGAATGGAAGTGAAGCGAGGGGACGAGGTGATGGATCTCGAAATCGAGTTGAAACGGTTCCTGCCGTATCTCATTCAAGCTCGCCTGTATGATGAACAGCCGCAGTTTGTGATGTTTGCGGGGCTATTGTTCCAGCCGCTGGACCGGAACTTGATGGCGGCGCACAAGATCTCCGATTTGCAGGCTCGTTATCTATTCACGTATTTCAGTCAACGCGAGATCTACAAGGAGCGCCCGCAGATCGTTGTCCTCACGGATATCTTGAACGACACGATCAACACGCATCTAAATCCTTTCCAGCACAAGGTCGTGGACGAGGTCAATGGCGAGAAGATAAGGACACTGCGCGATTTGCACGAAGCGTTGCATCGCGAGGATTTGGAAGGGGAGTTCCACGTGATCAAGATTCTTGGGGAGGGCCGGCCGATTGTGCTGGATCGCAAGCAGGTCGAGGAAGCGCAGGAGCGGATCATGCAGCGTTACAGTGTGCCCATCGACCATCGGTTGGGAGAATCGTTGATGGGAGACTGAACGGGAGGAAGACTGATGATTCGATCGATGAGAGACCAAATGAATCCGGCGGCGGTGGCGATATTGGGGCTGATGCTAGGGTGGATGCCGCTTCTCGTGGCGGCGGAAGAGGGACAGCCTTCCGCCGGGACCTCGGTGGTGCGGGTGACGGCGACCAATCAGGGATACAATTTCATCCGGCCGTGGGAGAAGGAGAGTCCAAACCGGCGTGACGGTCTTGGGGCGGTCGTGGAAGGCGGCCGTGTGTTGGTGACGGCCGAGATGGTAAGAGATCACACCTTCATCGAACTGGAGAAGCCGGACACCGGGGAGAAGACGCCTGCAAAGGTGGTGGGCGTGGATTACGAGGTGAACCTGGCGCTGCTGGAGACGGAGGACGATCCGGAATTCCTGTCCTCGTTCGTTCCGATGAAAGTCGATGCCGGCGTCCGCACGGGAGACACGCTGGAAGTGTGGCAGATTGAGCGAAACGGAACTCCCGCGATCACGGAAGGAACGGTTATCCGGGTGGATGTGGGAGGTGGAGGCTACTTTGCCGATGGCGCGTTTTTCCTCCAGTATGTGCTCCGGGGGTCGCTGCAGTATCGCGCCGGAAGTTTCACGCTGCCGGTGGCGAAAGACGGCAAGCTGGCGGGGCTCTTGGTGACCTATGATTCGAAACAGCAGACGAGCGATCTCATCGCCGCGCCGATCATCGATCACTTTTTGCGCGATCTGGAGGATGGGGAGTATTCGGGCTTCCCGAATCTCGGTCTCGCCTATTCTTCGACGCTGGACGAGCAACTGCGGCGTTATCTAAAGATCGACGAATACGAGGGAGGCGTCTTTGTGCGCCGGGTTTCCCCAAAGGGCTCGGCCGCGAACGGTGGCATTCAGGACGGCGACGTGCTGCTGGAGATCGATGGCTACGCGATAGACGCCAGGGGCAACTACGATCATCCGGAATATGGGAGATTGAATTTCAGCCACCTCGTTCGGGGCGCTCCGGAGGTGGGTCAGGTGATGAAGGTCAAGCTGGTGCGCGATGGGGAACTGCTGGAGTTGGAGTTTCCGATGATCCGGAAAAATCCGGAGGATTATCTCATCGATCCCTACATGTTCGACCGGGGACCGAAGTTTCTGATTTTGGGCGGACTGATTTTCCAGGAGGTGACGCTGCCTTATCTCAAGGCTTGGGGAGATAAATGGACGACCAGCGCTCCGTTTCACCTCGTCCACGCCAATGCGCATCAAGAAACCCTCCAGGAAGAAGGCAGGGAAAAGCTCGTGATTTTGAGCGCCACCATCTTGACCCCTGCCACGCTCGGCTATGACAAGATCAACAACCGGGTTGTGACGAAAGTGAATGGCCGGGAGATTGGATCGTTAAAGGACCTCGACGCGGCGCTTCAGGAGCCGGCCGAGGGGATCCACAAGATCGAGTTCGACGAATTTCCCGAGGTGATCTACGTGGACGATGCGACGGCCCAGGCGGTGAACCAACAATTCCCGCGATTGGGTATCTTCGAGTTGAAGCGGCTGGATTAACAGGAAGGGCACTCGATGGAGTGGCTGCATCGTCTGCGGCTTCGGGGAGTAGCTGAAGTGGTGACACTTCAGAGGGCTGGGCGGGGGGAGGGTCCGAATTGAACGCTCCGCTCTGCCTTTGGCAGCCTGTATCCGCTTCGCTCCGACATTCTCACGAATGCCGCTACAGGAGTAGCTGAAGTGGTGACACTTCAGATGATTGGTGCGCGGGAGGAGGAAGGTTCGAATTGGACGCGTTGCTCTGCCTTCGGCAGCCTGTATCCGCGCTGCTCCCATTCTCACGAAGCCGGCTGCACTTAACCGAACGCCGTTCGGCTTAGCAGACTGTTGTAGGACCCTGCACTCCGCCGCAGAGATTCGTTTGATTCGGATGAAGTCACGCGGCGCAGGGTGGCGTGGATCTCTTCCTGGCCGGGTGCAAGTCCCTGAAGCCCAGGGCGGCGTTGCCTGGTGCTCACTGGGCGAG
>CAZCRA010000088.1:0-11506 GCA_964500945.1 uncultured Verrucomicrobiales bacterium
TTACTTGGACAGATTTGTGGAATGTTCAGGGATTGATTGATTTCCGTCTAATTCTTTTTGATTGGAATGCGGCCTGACTGTTCTTTTGAACATGCTAGGAGTGGTTTCCGTTATGAGCGGGCCGAGTGATGTCAGGTCGGAGGCTGAGGAGCGGTTTTGGAACCGGTATGTGGAACTCTGTCAACGTGAGGGCGTTTCACAGAAGCGACTCAGGTATTACGTCAAGTGGACGGAAGAGTTCATCCGGCGTTCCGAGAAACGATTGGCGCAACGAACGGGAGCGGACGTCGAGGCGTATTTGGAGGAAATAGGCAGAAATCCGTTTTTGACGGGCTGGCAGGCTGCGCAGGCGGTGGATGCCTTGAGGTTGCTGCTGAAGGAGTTACTGAAGTTTGATTACGGGAAGACTTTTGATTGGACAGGATGGGAAGATCGACTTCAGGAATTGGAGGATCAGCACCCGACCATTGCCCGACGCCGGGATCCCGTGGCGTGGTTAAGAGGCCCGGATCCCGGGCAGGACGGGAGGAAGGGAGAGTCGCAGCGGGAAACGGGTCCCTCGGACGGCATTGAAGGTCCGGCCCAGCCACTCGACGCAGGCTCGGAGGACCTGATAAGGCGAGTGGTGGAGGAGATCCGAAAACGCCACATGTCGATCCGGACCGAGCAAACCTATGCGAGCTGGGTGAAGCGGTTGCTCGTTTGGCACAAGCATCGAGGGGCGATTGAAAAGATTTCAGGCAACACGGAAGCGGCGATTACGGCGGGGCAGGATGCTTCGGAATCGGATGCGGGAGGAGCTGATGCGGTGGACGCGGGTATGGAAGCCCGGGATCAGCTTAACGGACCGACAAGGGGTGAGCGCTCGGAAAATGAAGAGACCGGGGAGATCTGGTTGGAGAGCTTTGCGAGTTTCCTGCACGAATTGGTTTTGCGGAAGGGGGTCAGCCGAGCGACGCAGTCCCAGGCCCTGAACGCGCTGGTGTTTTTCGGACGTCACGTGCTTCGGGTCGACACGGAATTGCTATCGCAACTGCATCGACCGAAGGCGAAAGAGCGGCTTCCGGTGGTGTTGTCGAGGCAGGAAGTTCGCAAGCTACTGAGCGAAATGAGCGGGGTTCACGGCCTGGCGGCGCAGCTGCTGTATGGTTCCGGCCTGCGGTTGATGGAGTGCATGAGGCTGAGAGTGAAGGATATCGATCTTGACCAGGGCCGAATCGAGGTTCGCAGCGGGAAAGGCGACAAGGACCGGGTGGTCCCCCTACCCCGCACGGCCAAGGATGGGATAAAGCAACAGCTCGAAAGGGCGCGCGAGGTTTGGGAGCAAGACCGAGCGGCGGAGGTTGGGCCAGTGTATCTGCCCGGTTGCCTCGCCGAGAAGTGGCCGAACGCGGGGTTGGAATTGGCCTGGCAATGGTTGTTCTGGTCCGACAAGCTGTCGATCGATCCGCGGGGCGGATTTGTTCGCTGCCATCATTTGCACGAGAACGGACTTCAACGGCAGGTGAAGCAGGCAGCCGACCGGGCGGGAATCCTCAAGAAGGTCAGCTGCCACACGCTGCGCCACAGCTTTGCCACGCATTTGCTGCAACGTGGGGCCGATATCCGAACGATCCAAACGCTGCTGGGCCATTCTGACGTGAGCACGACGAGGATTTACACGCATGTGGTGAATCAGCCCGGGGTGGAGGTGCAAAGTCCGTTGGACGAATGGGCGGAGGATTGACTGGGATGATGCTTCGTTCGTTCCGTCCGTGGAGGGAGGATGAAACCTGCACGGGATGGCTTGGGCGGTCGATCCCCTGGGGCCGGCGGATCGACGGGCAACACAATGCCTCTCCTTCCTACGAGGCGAGATGAGCACGGGAGTCGGTCGTCACACCTTCGAAGGTCGTGACGTCGGGAACGGTGAAGACGCTGCCGCCCTTGGTTGACCTGGCCCCCGAGGCTGCCTGGGATGGGAGCTGTAACCTACGTTCTGGGAAGAGGTGGCAAGGATGAGACGAAGTCACATCCGTGGTAAGTGCGGGCCACCAAAAAGTCTGCACCT
Organism: uncultured Verrucomicrobiales bacterium; assembly: GCA_964500945.1. GTDB lineage: Bacteria > Verrucomicrobiota > Verrucomicrobiia > Verrucomicrobiales > DEV007 > CAZCRA01. The sequence goes on from CAZCRA010000088.1 coordinate 2,051, forward strand.
CATGGTTTTGCTCATGGTTTTGAATCCCTCGGTAAAAGTCCCGCTACCGCAGACAAAGTTTTGAAGGCTTGGTGACCTACATGAGTAGAAAGTAGCAACGTGCCAAAGGCGGGTGCAACCCGATAATGAGCCGGTAAAGGAGCCGAACTTATGACTGGCTCAACAAGTGGGGGTTAGGGCTTGAAGAATCTCTCAGCCGCTCGAGCGACGAGCGGAATCATGGGACGCGCTCGTTCGAGGTATCTTTCGCCCCGGTTCGGGGTGAGATGACCGGGTGATCAAAGGTCTTTCCAAAAGAGCCGGGAGCCGCGACCGCTCTTCAGGTGCTTTTCACGACGTTCAGAGGGGACCCGTGCGAGATCCTTTTCTTCGTGGAAACCGCGCTGCTCACCGAAGTATTCGGTGGCCTGGGTGGTGAAGGCGAAAAGTGCCAGCATCCCCAGTTCACGGGCCCGCTTCTCGAGGCGGCCGAGAAGGGCGGAACCATAGCCGCGCCCAGCGTGGCCGTGGCGAATGAAAAGTGCCGCGACTTCCGCTTCCTGGCGAGCCGGGAAAAGGTGAAGGGCTGCGCAGCCGAGGAGCGTCCCGTCGATCTCGAGGATCCAGTAATCGTCGAGTTCGGCTTCGAGTTCGGTCCGGTTTCGCGCCACCAGTTGGCCGTCTTCGACGGCGCGCCGGGTCATTTCGAGAATGCCATCGACATCGCCTGCGGTGGCGGGACGGATGGTGCGATAGACATCGGCGTGCACCATGGTTCCAACGCCTTCATTGCTGAAGAGTTCGGCGAGCAAAGCTTCTTCCCTGAGGCCAGCGACGACGTGAGAACGCGCGACATTCTCCTCGCAGGCGCGTGTCGCGTAGCGGAGGACCCGGTAAGGCGGGGCCGGGTGAGCAGAAGCCGCGGACTCGAGCCATTCCCTGACTTCGTCGATCGTCATCTGGCGCGGGCCGGTTTCGGCAAAGGGAATACGGTGATCGGCGACGAGGAAGATCAGCTTTGCGGCGCTGAGCGCAATGGCGAGATCGGTGGCCGTCGCGCCTGGATCGAGGCGGTGGGTGACGCCCCGGCGATCCTGACCGCTGGGAGGAACCAGGAGCAGCCCAGAATCTAAAAGGCGTTCGGCGAGCGGACGGTCGACGCCGTAGACGCGGCCGAAACGGGGTTGTTCCACGCCCTCGACGATGCCTACTGGACGGACATCGAGAAGATTCGAAGAAACGACCCGGATCCCGAGCATGGAGAAAGCTTCGGTGAGGGAAGCGGTGGTTTCGCGGATTTCACGCAGGGCAATTTCGACGTCCTTGGCCGGAGGAGCGCCGAAGACGAGGGCCAAACGGACGCCGAGAGATCGAAGCACGCCGAGGTCAGCGAGGAAATTGGTCACGAAATCGGAGGACAGGATTTCCGCATCGACCGAGACGACGAAAGTTCGCCCCTGGAATTGAGGGACGTATTTTAGGATCGCGCGGAGGTCGCTGAAGCTGCTCATCGGACCGGTCAGATCGTAAGCGATGGCAAGGTTCGGTGCAAATTGGGGTCCCGAGTGGTGATCCGTGCGTCCGGAGTGAGGCGGGTCCATTTCGGCCCACGGCAGGGCGATGGCAACTGCGGTTTTGGCAGAGCGTGGTTGGGAACGGTTTTGCGCAAAGGGCGGAGCGGAGAGAGGGAGGGAGGTGAGCGGATACCGGCGCGCTCGGTTGGAAAGAAATGACTTGGGGCGCGGGACGTGCTTAAGTCCGGTCGTTCCAAATTTAGATGAAGAAGGTAGGCTTTGTCCCCTCCCCCCTTGTTTTGATTCTCGGCGCGGGTGTTGCTGCTCTGGGAATGAGTTTTGCCCAGGCGGAAGAGATTCCCGCCGAGACTGAAGGACAGATTGGCCGGATCGTCGAATCGCTGAAGGAGAAGCGAGCCGAGTTTGAATCCGCCGCCATGAAGGAGGTGATTGAGCGGATCCAAAAAGTGACCGGCCTGTCCGATCCGACGGTCATCGATGCGCTCGAGGATGCGAGCAGGGAGGCGGTAAAGGCGAGTGAAGCGGCTTGGTTGGAGGCTTACGCCCGCCATTTGCGGTGGATGGCGCGCGACTTCAAGGCTCAATCCGGGGATGAGAAAGCGGTGGCCGAGATGCTGGCCTACATGGAGCGCGGGGACGAAAGAGCCGAGGAACGCGCGACTCTCCTCGAGATGGGTCCCGAGGTGCGGGCAACGGCGACGGAAATTTGGAAGTCGGCGCTGAGGCGTCACCTGGATGCGGAGGCGCTGGCCACCTGGGAGGCGGTGGTGGAGCGCGAGCTGGAAACGCGCGAAGCTTTCCTGGAAGAGGCGGCGCAGGATTGGGTCCAAGGGTTTGAGCCAAGCCTCGGCAAGCGGTTTGCCCAGATGTGCGACGAGGTGATTACCGGTCTGAGGCTCGACAAGGGACGGGCGGAGGCGATTCGAGCCGGGGCCAAAGGTGCTCAGGAAGCGGCTTTGAAGGAGCTCCACGCGATGGTTCGCACGCGAATCGAGGTTCTGCCGGAAGGGATTCTCAACGAGTTCTCCGCCGCTCGGGGCGGCGACGATTTCGTGCGTGAAGCGACGCCCATGCTCCGGGCTTGGGGCTGGACGGGTGTGGATCCGAGCCAGGCCTCGGGGTGGCAGCATGCGCTGGCGGAACTTCTGACGGAGAACGAGACGGAGAGACTGGCGCAAATTCGGGCCGATGGCGAGGCCGCCGAAGCGGTCGAACGACGAGAGCGCGAGAATCTCGTTTTGAACGCGCTCAGCGACCGTCAGCGTCCGTCGTTCAGGAAGGGGCTCGATGACCAAGTTCACGAGATTTCGGCATCGATCCGGCTGGACGACGAGCGGATGAAGCGGCTACGGGAGCGGGCGGATGCGCTGCTCGATGAAACCATGCGGGATTGGGAAGAGGCCGCCCGGGCGCATTTGGCGGCGATGCCGGTGGAGGAGCGGGATCGATGGCTGGACCGCGGCTATTTGAACGTGAGGGCGGACGCCGTGACGCCGCCGATCGAACGGAAGGCGTGGAAGCAGTTTTTGGGGACCTTGCTGACCGATGAGGAGAAGGCGAACTGGGAATCGAGCACGGGGAAGCGCGAGATAACGCGGAGGGAGGTGTTCGCGGAAGTGCTTCTTGGCGTCCTCGACTCCCACGCAAGGTTCCGGGCCGAGCAACGCCGCGACCTGATGCCGACTTTGACGGGCATCGTGGAGGAAGAGGTTCTTCCGAAATTGGAGGAACCCCATGCCTACATCGATTTCCACGGTCTCCTACGCGAGATTCGCAAACCGGAAGTCTCCGAAGCGATGGAACGGACGCTCACCAGCCTTCAACGGGAAGGTCTGGCACTATTCATCGAGCAGCAGCTCAACCGGAATCCAACGATCGACTTGTCCAAGGATAGCTCGCTCGGTGCGTTGGAACTGGAGAACGCCTCGAAAGATCAGATCGAGACGGCGATTTCGCTGTTTCTCGATCAGCGGATGGCGATGGAACGGCGATTTGAATCCGTGCCGCTGCGAGCGGAAATCGAGATGCTGGACGCGGTGGCGGGCCTGCGTCCGGAGCAGCGCGAGCGGTTGGAGACCGCGGCGAAGGGAGCGGTGGAGGAAGAGCTTTCGGAGCTATCGACGACGATGATGCACTACCTGCGGAGGGCCTTCGATCCGAACCAGGGACAAGGCCGCACGATCCAGGACAGGCTGAATACGGTCGGCAGGTTTCGGGTGCCCGCTCGAGAGGCCAGTTCGACCGGAATCTGGAGGGAGACGATCGCCGGCGTTCTGGATTCGGACCAAATCGCCGTGTGGGAAGCAGCAGCCTCCGAGCAGGAACGATGGCGCAACGAGGTGACGACTCAATTCGTTCTTTCGCGCCTGGACGACGCGCTATTTCTAAGCGGCGAGCAACGGGAAGCGTTCCGGGAGCAGCTGTCGGGCATCCTCGGGGATTACAGCGAGGCCATGGACGCGATTTTCTCCCACCACCAAGGGGGATGGTGTTTCAGCGGGAACTATGCCGTGCTCCCCGTGGCGGGCATTCCACAGAAGACGTTCGAGGAAATGCTGACGGACGAGCAGCGGGAGGTTTGGCGGACGAAGTTCGGGGATTTGCACAACGGCATTTGGCAGTCGGTGCTCCATAAACACCGGCAACTGAAGCAGCGAAAGGAGTAGTGGCGCCAGCTTAGCAGGCTGTTGAAAAACCCTGCACCGCGCCGAAGAGACTCGTTTGGTTCGGAAGAAGTCAGGCTGCGCAGGGTGGCGAGGATCTCTTCCCTGGCGGGCGCAAGTCCCTGAAGTCCAGGGCGGCGTTGCACCCGGTTTTTCAACAGCCTGTTAGGGCTGACGCAGAAATGATCTCGGCCATGCCGAGTGCCATCTCGATTAGCGGGAGATCAGCTTCCTTGCGAGGGTGTAGCCGAGCCGGTTGCCCCGGCGGGCACGGGAGGTCTCGGCAAAAATCGCCTCCACCTGGACGCGCGAGCGTTCGCAGAAGTAGGTGGCGAGGCCCAAGACCTCTTCGCGATCACGTTCGCCGGTGTCCAGCAAGTGCTGGGCATAGCTCAGCGTGGTGGTCATGGCGAAAAGTTCGGCACCCGCTTCGACGAAGCGGCCGAGGAGGACCTGCTTTTTCTCCAACTTCGGCCCATGCCGCAACATCGCGTGGAACAACCGCCGGGCGAGGCCCCGGCTGAGGCCGCGCACTTTCCGGAGTTCCCGGCGCAACCGGGGGTGCCAATGCCGAGGCAGTCCGCCCAACCGAGGGAGCCAGAGCCCGGGATACCAGAATCCGTAAAAGAAGGCCGATTTCAGCGCCGCCTCAGCCCGTGATTTCAGTGGGAGGGTGGAGTTCAGCACCGGGCCGCCGCGGCGAAGGTGCGGGTCCAAGGCCTCGCGAGCGATGAAGAGCCGCATGATCTCCGACGAGCCCTCGAAGATCGTGTTGATGCGGGAATCGCGCAGGAAGCGCTCGACAGGCATGGGTTCTTCACCACGCTCCCTAAGCGAGTCCGCGGTTTCATAGCCGCGGCCGCCCCGAATTTGCATGGTTTGATCCGCGATCTCCCAGGCGCGTTCGGTGCCCCACATTTTCGCAAAGGCGGCCTCGAGACGAATGTCGGACTTCTTGTCATGATCGACGAGGGCCGAGGTGTAGCGGACCATGGCCTCGATGGCGAGGGTGTCCGCGGCCATCCGCGCCAGCTTTTGGGCGATGGCGTCATGCTTGAAGATGGGCGCCCCCCACTGAACGCGATCCCGTGTCCAACGCGAGGTGAAGTCCAGGCACTCCCGCGCCATGCCGACGCAGGCTGCCGGAAGGGTCAGCCGGCCGGTGTTCAGCGTGCTGAGAGCCACCTTCAGGCCTTTGCCCGGTGCGAGGATGATGTTTTCCTTCGGAACGCGAACGGCATCGAACTCCATCACGCCGTTGTAGAGGGCGCGGAGTCCCATGAAGCGGCAGCGATGAGTGACCTTCACGCCTGGCGCATCTGCTTCCACGACAAACGCCGTGATCGTGCGGGCCGACCCGGGATCGGCGGCCTCTTCCGGTGAGTCGACGATTTTGGCCATGACGACCAGCAGACCGGCGATGGTGCCGTTCGTGCACCAGAGTTTGGTTCCGGTGATCTCGTAAAAATCGCCGCCATCGACGGGCCGGGCAATGGTTGTCATCCGGGCCGGATCGGAGCCGACGTCGGGTTCGGTCAGCGCAAAGGCCGAAACCTCCCCCGCAGCGAGCCGGGGCAAGAACTTCTCTTTCTGCTCCGGCGTCCCAAACATCAGGAGCGGCTGCGGCACCCCGATGGATTGGTGGGCTGACAGGAGCGCGGTGAGGTTTCCGCAAACGCCTCCGAGGGTCATCGCGGCCCGGCTGTAATTTGTCTGCGACAGACCGAGGCCGCCATAAATTTCGGGGATTTTGATTCCGAAAGCGCCCAGTTCGGCCAAGCCCTCGCGGACCCCGGGAGGAATCTCGCCGTCGCGATCGATGGCATCGGCATTCACGTTCTCCTGGAGGAAAGCGGTCAGTTTTTCCAGGAACACGTCCCCTCGTGCCCGGTCGCCGGGGTCCTGCGCCGGAAAGCGCGAGATGAGACCGAGTTCGGGCGAGCCCATGAAGAACGAACCGCCGAGGCTGTTCTTCGACCCCGCCTGGGTCCGGGCCGACTCAGCCAATTCGAGAGCCGCCCGTTCTTCGGGCGACATCTTCGAGGTGTCGATGACGGAAGGCGCGGGGTCATCGAGTGCGGCGTCCGGTTCGGATTCGGGTTTGGGTTCGGCAGGCGACCCGGGTTCCGTGACCGTCTCCGCGGGAAGATCAGCCGCCAAACGGGCGCATGGCTCATAGCGAACGCCGAACTTCTTACCGAGTTTCCGGAGGTCCGATGCCACTTCGTCGAGCCCCAGCGATTCGGCATGCTGAATCGGGCCACCTCGAAACGGGGCGAAACCGGTGCCGAAGATCATGGCGAAATCGATATCGCGGAGGTCATCCACGACGTTTTCTTCGAGGCAGCGGAAGGCCTCGTTGACCATGAGTAGGGACAAGCGCCGGGCGATGAGATTGCGCGACATGAAGACGGGCTCGAAATCGCGGCAGCGCGGGTTGACGACGGGATTACCCTTTTTGGACTTCGTCTTTGGGTAGAGATAGAAACCGGCGCCAGACTTCCGGCCGAGTTGATCTCGAGCGATGAGGCGATCGAGAATGCCGGGATGGGTCATGCGATCGCCAAAGGCAGCTTCCATGGTGGAGCCGACATCGCGAGCGACATCGAGGCCGATTTCGTCCAGGAGCCGAAGCGGGCCCATGGGCATGCCGAAATCGAGCATGGCTTCGTCGATGTCCCAGACGTCGACGCCTTCCTCGACGAGCCGGCCTGCTTCGATGAGATACGGCATGAGAATGCGATTCACCAAGAAACCGGGGGTGTCCTCCACCACGACCGGCAGTTTTCCGATGCGGCGGACGAACTGAACGGCGCGAAAAACCGTTTCGTCGGAGGTTTGCTTCCCTCGCACCACCTCCACCAGCTTCATGCGGTGGACGGGATTGAAGAAGTGAAGGCCGACCAGGCGCTTCGCGTCGTCATCTTCGAGCGCTTCGGCCAGCTGAGAAAGCGGGAGAGCCGAGGTGTTCGTGGCTAGCACGGTTTCAGGGCCCGTTCCGGCGGCGAGGTCGCGGAAGATCGCTTTCTTCACCTCGAGATTTTCAGTGGCCGCCTCGATGACGAGTTCGGCACCACGCAGCGGAACCTCCGGCGTCAGCGGGACGATGCGATCGCGGGCCGCACGCGCCTCGCGCTCGGTCAGGACGCGTTTGCGAACGCCTTCCGCATTCAGGCGATCGATGCGCTCCATGCCCGCGGCGAGCCTGGCCGGATCGAGGTCGCGAAGGAAGACCTTCTTCCCCTCCCCGCTCAGCCAGTGAGCGATCCCAGCGCCCATAACACCGGCACCAATGACAGCCACGCGATCGATGGCGCGATCTTCCCAGTCGCCTTTCCAGCCAAGGCGCCCACGACGGGCTCGTTCCTGAAGATGGAATGTTCGGACGAGGTTCTGGCTTTTTTCACCCGCGAAAAGTTCGAGGAACGCTTCCCGCTCGAGTTCGAGCGAATGTTCGACGGGGCCTCGCAGGCCGCGAATCGCGACGTCCAGGGCGCGAAGGGGCGCGGGGTAAAGGCCACGCGTCTTTTTCAGGAGATCTCGATTCGCGATGCGAGCGGCGATCCGGTTCTTCGCGAAATCCCCAAAGGACGGCTTCGAGGGAGGACGTTTGCCTTTGTCCAAGTGGACGATCGCAAGGGTGCGCAGTTGCTCCGGATGGCCGGTGGCGTCGATGAGCCCTTGTTTGCGGGCGCGGCGAGCATCGACCGGTTTGCCTGAAAGGATGAGTTTGAGTGCTTTCGGCAGTCCGATCAGCCGAGGCAAGCGGGTAGTGCCGCCCCAGGCGGGAAGAATGCCCAGCTGCGTTTCGGGAAGGCCCAGGCGTGTGGCGGGACCCGTCGACGCCACCCGCCAGTCGCAGGCCAGCGCCAGCTCCAACCCGCCACCGAGGCAGGCGCCGTGGATGGCCGCCACCGTGGGGATGCGGAGGGCCGCGACCCGGTTGAAGAGGGCTTGTCCCCGGACGAGCAGGGTTTCGGCCTCGTCAGAGGTGGCTTCGGCCAAGGCTTTCAAATCGGCGCCGGCAATGAAAACGGCGGGTTTGGCCGACCTCAGGATCAGGCCGGTGATCGCGGGATCGGTTTCGAGATAATCGAAGTGTTCTTCCAATTCCGCGAAGGTCTCGCGGTCGAAGAGGTTGGCCGACCGGTCGGGATGATCGAAGATCAGGGTGACCACACCGTTTTCATCGCGGTCTAGACGGGTGCGGCGAAGCGCAGGCTCGGCACTGGGCGACGCACCGGAGGTCGTCGGCGGTTCCTTGCCGTTGGTGGAAATGGATTTCAGTTTCATGGGGATTTTTCGATGGTGGTTGGGGTTGAAAATCAGAGGGTTTCGAGAAGCGCGGCACCGCCCTGCCCTCCGCCGATGCAGAGGGAAACGAGGGCGCGCTTTTCACCGAAGTGACGAAGCTGGTGGAGCGCGGTGAGGACGAGGCGGGCACCGGATGCGCCGACGGGATGGCCGAGGGCGATGGCACCGCCCCACCGATTGAGCTGAGTGAGTTCAAAGCCGAGTTCGCGCTGGTTCAGTTCCCGGGCCGCGGCGAGCACTTGGGCGGCGAAGGCCTCGTTGATCTCCAAGACACCGGCGTCTTCGGGTTTCACCTGGGTGCGCGCCGCCAGGGCTTCGAGCGCATGGACCGGCCCGAGTCCCATCCGGCTGGGATCACAACCGACGTAAGTGAAATCCACGAGGCGACCGAGCGGCTCGAGCCCGAGTTGGGCGGCGCGTTTTTCGGTCATGACCAGCAGCGCCACCGCACCGTCGGTGACCTGCGAGGCGTTCCCGGCGGTGACGGTCCCGAGTTGATGATCGAAGACGGGCTTCAGCTTTGCCAGGGCCTCCAGGGATTGGCCGGGCCGAATGCCGTTGTCGGCGGTAACGGGTGCCGATTTCGATCCGAGCGGAAAGACGGGAGCGATTTCAGAGATCAGATGTTGGCGAGCCCCTTCCGCTTTCCGGTGCGATTCGAGGGCGAACGCATCCTGCAAGCCGCGATCGATCCCGTATTCACGGGCGAGCAGTTCCGCGGTTTCGCCCATGTTCAGGCCCGCCACCGGATCGGTCAGACCCAGCTTCAGGCCAATGACGGGACTGAAATCCGACGGGCGGAATCGTCCCGCAACTTTCGCCTTTTGCCCGAAGGACTTTGCCCGGGTCAAACTGGTGAACTTCTCGACGGCTGAAGGGCGGAACAGGAAGGGAATGTGGGTCATGCTCTCCGTGCCACCGACGACGAACACTTCATCTTCCTCGCGGGTATACGCAAAGACCGG
>CAZCRA010000088.1:11516-15568 GCA_964500945.1 uncultured Verrucomicrobiales bacterium
GCCGCGGCTTTCGTGGCGGCGGTGGTCACGGCCTCCAGGCCTGACGCGCAGTTCCTTTGGACGGTCATCGCCGGGACGCGGGCTGGGATACCGGCACGGAGGGCAATGACGCGGGCCAGGTTGGCGGCGTCCGCCGGTTGAGAGACACAGCCGAAAACGACTTCGCTGATGACGCCGGGATCGATTCCGGTTCGCGCCAGGAGGGCGTCGACGGCATGACGACCGAGTTCGGCGGCGTCGCAGGCAGCCAAGTCAGTCCCCATTTTGGAAAACGGGGTGCGGACACCATCGACGATGACGAGGGATTTAGACGGGGGTTTCATGAGAACGAGGGGTTTTGCGTTCGGCCGTGCGGCCCTTGGGACGGTTGTCGACGAGGCGCTCTTCCTTCAGATGACGCCCCACGCCCTGCATGTCGCGGAGGGTGCGAGCGTCGTGGAAAGCCACGCGATTTGGGCGGACCTCGGTGACGACGAGGAAGCGCTCGATGATTTGTTTCTCGATGACGGGCTTGCGGGTCCGGCCGGTCCGGTGGACGTGGACGAGGATTTCGTCGGTCTCGAGGGGATCGTCGTTTCGTTTCTGGATTTCGATCTGCCAGGCGCCGATGCCGTCGATATCATCGAGGATGTGCTCGAGTTCGTTGAAGTTCACGAGCGTGCCCTTGAGCTTGTCGATCTGAAGACGGCGGAGGTCCGAGACCCGCGAGATGCGGCCGAGAATGCGGGGGACGCTCCGGCCACACCAGGGGCAGGGTTCATGCGCCAATCCGGTGTCGGTGCAGTCGCCGGTCCGGTAACGAACGACCACGGTTCCCCGGGCGTCGATGGGCGTGAAGACGATTTCGCCCGGTGTCCCGTCCTCCACGGGCTGTCCTGTCTCGGGATCGATGATTTCCACGAGACCCATGTCCGGGAACAAGTGGTAGCCGGTGCTGGAGACGCCTTGCGGGGCGGGGCATTCCACCCACGCCATTTTGGCCTCCGTGAACGCGTAAGTCGAAAGGACATCGACCCTTCCGGCGCCAAGCTCCGCCGCCATCGCGCGCAGCTTTCGCCGCATGCCGTCGGGCGCTTTTTCGCCGCCGAGAACGAGTTTCCGTAGCCCGGGCAGGTGGAGTTCGTTCTCGAGCGCCTCCTGCATCAGGTGATAGATGAACGTCGGCATGCCGACGATCACCTCGGGCTTGATTTTGCGCATCATGGCGACGTTCCCGGCCGTGCCAAGCACCTTCCCTCCCCCCGTGCTCAGGCAGAAGGCGCCAAACCCGAGTCCAGCGGCGTGGACCTGCCAGAAGCCGAGGTGAGGGGCATAGGGGAAAACGTTGAGGTGACGCCAGTCCTGGCGGGAGTCACCGATCTCCATGACGCGGCGGCCGGCCACTTCGAGACGGTGCAAATCGTGAGCCGTGTAAGCAAAGGGAACCGAGTCGGCAGAACGACCGGTCGTGCTGGTCACAAAGATGGGCCGGAACTCGCGCGACGCGGCTTCGCGTGCCGCATCTTTCCCACGGAGGACGGCTCGAACGATGGTTTCTGGCCGCCGGCGGAGTTCGTCTTCGTCCGGGATAATCACAAAATCCCGGATGCGCTCCGGATTGGCCTCCTCAGGCAATAGATCGGTCTTCGAAGAGAGCGGAAGCTGTGCCCAATCGTCCCAGGACCGAATGTCTTCGGGATGAAGATTCTCGCGGCGGAAGAGCTCACCGTAATATTTTGAGAAGGGCAAGACGACGCGCGTGAGATAATCACGCAAGTCAGCGAGCTGACGAGAACGCAGGGCGTCCGGATCCATCCGGTCCCAATCGCGATTTGGATGACGGGGTATCAAGCGCATTGTTTTTCCTCCACAGGTTCCAGTTCGACCGCCTCCTCCATGGCTTCGAGAATGTCCGGCAAGGCCTGGCGGGCGGCTTCCCGCCCTTGGGCGATGTAATCGAGCGCATAATGATAGTTATGCCAATTGGCATCGACCGCCGCGATTTGGATAAAGACGTCGGCGTCGCGGGCGGAGCGTTCGATCAAGCGAATTTGGGCGCCGTAAGCGGCTTTTCGCAGGATATCCAAGAGATTGCCGCGCGCGAAGTAGTTCAGGTGCCTATTGATGTAGGCGAGAATCCTTCTCCACCAGTGCATCTGGAGGCGACTCGGCAGCGCTTCCGGCGTGCGGAACGATTCGAGATCATCCACCGTCGGAATCACGCTGACCGCGATCACGACGTCGACCTTGTCGCGAATGACTCCCACCGGCAGCGGATCGGCCACACCGCCATCGACATACTCGGTTCCATCGACATCGACTGGCATGATGATGCCAGGGATGGCAATGCTCGCGCAGATCGCCCGGGTCAGATCACCGTCGGAGAAGATGCGACGCCGGAAGGTGTCCAACTCCGTGGCTATGATGTGGAGTTCTTTCGGAAGGTGCTCGATGCGACGCTCGGCCAGGGTTTTGCGAAGTCTTTGCTCGATGCGCCGGCCACGGAGAAAGCCGCGGCGCGGCGGAAAAGCCGGATCCAGCAGTTCGAAACGGTCGCGTGCCGTCTTGAGCTCGGTGGCCAGATCCTGTAACGCGCGGCCGTCGTGACCAGCTGCCCAGATGCCCCCGACATAGGCGCCCATGCTCGTCCCGGCCACGACGTCGACCTGGATTCCCTCTTCTTCGAGAACCTGAATCACGCCGATGTGCGCCAAGCCCTTCGCCGCCCCGGCGGACAAGACAAGCCCGACCCGCGGCCGGTTGAGGGTCTTCAGGGCCAAGGATCCGCTCCCCGCAGCGGTCCGGGAACCGTCCAGCGCGGCGCCTTTATCGCGGGAGAACCAGTGGTCCCAGGGCGTCTTTGGGTGTCGGAAAAAATGCATCAAGGCAGCCTTCATGAGTCGCTTGCCGGCGACTCAGCTGCCTTTGCGAAGATCTCAAACGGGAGCCTTGGTTCCGCTGAACCCGGGAGGCTGGTTTATCGATTACGAGTTTGGATAGAGATAGACTCGGAAGATTTCGTTCAGGCGGCTTTGCACCGGCTGGAGGTTATGAGAACCGGCAGCGATAGGAGTTCTGCCAAATTCTCGATTCATATATAGTGGACTGATTGAGAACGGTGGCTGTTCAAACTTTCAAACGACTGGCCTGTGCTGATCTGGCGCTCGAATCGGGGATCATGCTCGGGAAGATCGGAGATGATGCATCCCAAGCTTCGCAAGCCTTTCATTTTTACGTTTTCCATAAATACCATTGCGTGGGCGGCGAAGTTCCCGTAAAATGATGAGCCTCCATGCGTGCCCGCTCTTTTGCCTCCACTCGCCACCTTCCAGCGCCCTGGACGGCCTTCATCGCTCGGCACGGCGCGCGGCGGTCCTTTTACCACAGCCTTCCCTGGTTCCAGAATTTCGAAGAGCATGGTCTGGAACACGGCGCGGCACTCGGCTTTACCAGGAGGTTTTCGAAGCGAGTTGGAAAGAGCCGGAAGCCTTCCCCGATTTCGTGCCGGGCGTGATCGGGACCGCCGCAGAGAGCGGGGTGTTGCGCTTGGGCATTCTGTTCCTCGATGACGAACCGGTGTCCGCCCAGCTCGTTCTTCTTGCGGGCGGAATCGCCTCGCTCATGAAGCTTCATTACGTGGAGCGACTCAAAGCGTTCTCGCCGGGAACCATCTGCCTCCAGCGGCTGCTGCGCGAAATCATGATGAGCGAGGAGCTGCGCGAAATCGATTTCGGGGCCGGGACCAGCACCTACAAGCGCTGGTGGATGGAACGCGAGCGGAGGCTGATCAGTCTGGTGGCGTTCAATCCCAAAACCGCCGCCGGTTTGGCAACCCTCAGCCGATTTGCGCTTCGTCGAACGCGTCAGGCGATCCGGGAAAGCCTGGCGGAGCACGTCGTCCGGCCCTGGCACGAGTGGAAGTCATCGGGAAGACGCGAAAACCCGCCATCGAGCGGGCGGCCCGAGTCGCAGCCCGGGGAGGGAGTCTCCAGCCTGGCGCCAGCGAGTGGCGGAAGTGGAGCATAGCGGAGTCGAACCGCTGACCTCTTCAATGCCATTGAAGCGCTCTACCA
>CAZCRA010000089.1:0-9182 GCA_964500945.1 uncultured Verrucomicrobiales bacterium
ACCTGCGCGATCTGCGCCCCGGCACTCAAAGCGTAAGGGGACCTCGAAAAACCAGCGTGAGCCGCGAGCCAAGACCAAGACATCAGGGCGCGGAGTCTTCGCCTGTTTGCAGCTCGACGACAACGTCCTCTTTCACCCCCGCAACCGGGTCACGGACGGGGTCCGCTTCCGGCTGCGGGACTGAGAGCTCAATGACTCATTCAAAGACCGCTAGCAGCGTCAAGGCGTCGAGATTTGGAAGACGCCGCCCTCGACTTGGCCGTCGTGGAACAAGCCTCCGACGATGTTCTGGTCGGCAAAGTAGACCCCGTTCAGCATCAGCGTCTTGCCTTCGCTCGAAATTTCCCAGCTGACGCGTCCGGTGTTTTCATCGTAGGCGCCCGCCTCACCCGTAGCAGTCCAGGTCAGTGTGTTCTGATCAATCATCGCTCCGTCCTGAAGATCGGTGGGGTCGCCGATCAAATCGACGACGACTCCCGCCATCCCGAACCGGGACTCCAAATCTCCGGCGGGTAAGGCCGAGCCGATGACATCCACCAGAAAGCTGGCGGGCTCACCCTCCACGGCCCAGACAAGTCCGGACCCATCGAAATCACTGATGCCCGGGTTGTCCTGCCAAGTCAGCGTCCCAGACAGAGCGTCGGAGGTGGTGGCGGAATCGGCATCCAGCTCGATCGAGCCACCCGCGACGACGCTAACCGCTTCCGAGAACGAGAATCCGTTGCCCATGGTGAGTTCCAGTGTGCCGCTGAGATCGGGACCGAGTGTGAGCGATCCGTAACCCATGCCAACGTTCGTCACATTCGCCGGAGGCGGAATGAGCAGGGTGTAGACGCCGCTGCCGTTCGTGGCGGGATCGTCCGGGTAAAGATCCCGGTTGTCGCCCGTTCCATCGAGGTCGCTGTCGGTGGATTCCACCGGGTCGAACTGGAAAGCGTCCTGGGTGTCCGGCACGCCGTCACCGTCGGAATCCGTTTCCGTGGAGTCTGACGCCGCCACGAGGGGGGATGTTTCGGTCGCTCCGGCGGATATCGTGAAGCCACTGATCTTGGCGTTGTTCGCCACCGAAGTGGTCGAAATCGTGATCGTTCCCGACGCATCGGCGACGACCGTGAAGCTCTCCATGATTCCGATATTCATACCTCCCGCCTCGACGAAAATATCATAGTTCGTGAGGACCTCGGTGCCATTGATGGCGAGGTTAAATACCCGTTTACCAGCTGTGGTCGCCCATATCTCCGCGAAGTAAAGATCGACGTTGTGGGTCACGCCGGGATCCAGGCCGGGGATCACGTATTGATGATCTCCGTAACGTTCCGTCTGGAACACTTCCTGTGGCACGCCCGTCGTCGTCGTGATGCTGTTTGCCTTCGAGTAAAGCTTCCCTCCCACAGAGAACTGATCTTCTTCGAAGCCGGGCGCCACTGCGGGACCGCCTGCGTTGATGGACAGAGCGAAGTTTTCTGTGAAGTCGGGCACAAGCGGGTTTGGATCCTCTGCGTCCAGCAAACCGTCGTTGTCGTTGTCCGGATCCGCGTTGTTCCCGATCCCATCGCCGTCCGTGTCGGTGTGTTCGGTTGGGTCCAGAGGGAATGCGTCGTCCCCGTCCAGCACGTCGTCGTTGTCGTCGTCGGGGTCCGTAACGTCGGGATCCCCGTCGCCGTCCGTATCCGTCTCGGGCTCGGGTTCCGGGGGAGAATTCCCCCCCAGCGAGGACACGCTCAAGCCGCTCAGCTTCGCGTTGTTCACCACCGAGGTTAAGCTGATCGCGATGATTCCCGACGCATCGGCGACGGCCGTGAAGCTCTCCATGATTCCGATATTCATACCCCCAGCCTCGACGAAAATATCATAGTTCGTGAGGACCTCGGTGCCATTGATGGCGAGGTTAAATACCCGTTTACCAGCTGTGGTCGCCCATATCTCCGCGAAGTAAAGATCGACGTTGTGGGTCACGCCGGGATCCAGGCCGGGGATCACGTATTGATGATCTCCGTAACGTTCCGTCTGGAACACTTCCTGTGGCACGCCCGTCGTCGTCGTGATGCTGTTTGCCTTCGAGTAAAGCTTCCCTCCCACAGAGAACTGATCTTCTTCGAAGCCGGGCGCCACTGCGGGACCGCCTGCGTTGATGGACAGAGCGAAGTTTTCTGTGAAGTCGGGCACAAACGGGTTCGGATCGCTGATATCGGGGATGCCATCATTGTCGTCGTCCGTGTCCGCGTTGTTTCCGATGCCGTCGCCGTCCGTGTCGGTGTGTTCGGTGGGATCGTTCGGGAACGCGTCGGCTCCATTAGGCACGCCATCGCCATCCACGTCATCCGGATCTCCGCCGAGCGGAATACCGGGAGCCAGTGTGTCCGTGGAAAGGAGCGGCCTGGGTGCCAAATAAAGCGATTCAAGGTCCGCTTGGTTGGCTCCCTGCCCCGCCTGGACGTAGAGGTAACTTCCGATGGAGGCTGCACCCGGTCCGTTCCGGGGTTTCACCAGGGGAGGAAGAACGGACCAATCTCCATCCACCACATCCAGGGCCTCAACTTCATTGAGTTTTCCGGTCGTGTTTTCGCCCCCGGCCACGATGATTTGGCGGCCATGAAGGATGACTCCGGCTCCAGCGCGGGCTGTCGGAATGGGGTTCTCCAGGCGCGACCACGTTCCAGTTGTGAAATTGTAAATTTCGACCTCGGGAATGGTGTTGGCGGTGACTTTGTCCACGCCATGGCTGGAGCGTCGTCCCTGCACCAGATACATTTGATCACGGATCACGACCGCCCGGTGGTGATCCCGCGGCTGCGGTGCATCGGGAAGCACGGTCCATGTCCCGGAGGCCGGATCGTAGACGTCAAACCAGGAAACCCAACCGGACTTGTGCCCCTGGGTATTGCCTCCGGCAATATAGATTTTCCCACCGTAAACTACGGTCGAAGCGGCCCCGCGGCGCCGGTCGACCGGAATCTCATCACCGACCGACCAAGTATCGGTGGACGGGTCGAAGACATAAATATGACTGACCGACGTCTCGTTCGGATAACCTCCCTCGAAGGCGCAGACGACGTATAACAGACCATCGACGACCGCAGATTGGAAATGATGCATCTTTTTCGGAGCCGGCGTGGTCTGCTCCCAGGTGTTCGTGACGGGATTATAGTACTCGACAATCGCCGTCTCGCGTCCGCCGAGGGCTATCAACTTGCCGTTCACCGAAAGGCAATCGCCCTCGTGACGCTGGAGAACCGTCGAACCGTCCGAAGATGGAACCAATTGCCAGGCGCCATAAGGCTGCGAATCCGAGTTGTCGCCGATGCCGTCACCATCGGAGTCATATTGCTCGGACGCGTCCAATGGAAAGACATCACTTTCGTCGGGCACTCCGTCGTTGTCGTCGTCGGTGTCGGTAATATCCGGTGTGCCGTCCCCGTCGTGATCCGGGTCTTCAGTATTCGGGATGCCATCGCCATCGGTATCTAAATCGCCACCCATCGATGTGATCCATTCCGCAAGAACTGGAATGTAATCCGGGTCGGGAATATTGGAACCGATCGGAGGCATTTGCTCTACGCTACCGCGGTTGCTGTCACGGTGGTAGATTAGGGAGTTCACGAAATCGCCGGGCTTGACCACCTTCGCATCGGTGAGGTCGAATGATTCGGCGTTCGGCGTGGCATTTATCATTCCCGCCAACTCGAGCGAAGTTGTGAGCCGGGCATCGAATTCGGCGCGTCCTGCGATACCGCCCGGACGGTGACAGTTCGAGCAGTTGGAATCTAAGTATGAGCGGACACGTTCCTCGACACTTGCCGAGGTGTCATTGAGATTCTTTGACTTGAGGTAGCTCGCGAGCGCCGACGTATTCAAAGGCGTGTGGAAGAGCGCGTGAGAATCCAAATATTCCAATTGATTCTGCGTACCTTCAGAGGCGTAGGCGTAGTCCCAGTTAAGCTGTCTAGTGTTCAGCCCAAGGGCGCGTCCTGAGGCTTCTTGATGGCATTCAAAGCAGTCTGAACGGCTGGGGAAATCCCACTTCTGGTTAAATGTCGAACCGTCCTCGAGGGTCACTGGCACGGTTACGGAACTTCCCGACTCTTGGAGAAAAGCTTCCGTGCCCTCTCCATTCCATTTGTAGGTCATGGCATACCAGCCGTCGGCCGTCTTGACGAGGAATCGCGTCTCCAGGCGGGCCACCTGGCTGGGATTGTTCCTATCGAGCGGCAACTCGAAATGCTTTACAAAGACCGTCCCAACTGGGTAATCCCACTCGAAATTCTCTGAGAAGACGATTTTTTCGTCTAGCGTGTCGTGGGTCCCGTCATTGGGAACGGCGATCCACCGGTGCTTAGACGCGCCATCACTCCAGAGTGGCGCCGCCGGTTCGTAGGGAATCAACCCTGGCGCCGGGATCAGGTTTTGGATGTCGGTGAATGCCCCAGTTTGCGAGAGTAATGCCGGAGGCTCCGGATTGGGAACGGCGTCGGTCGTTAGCTTATAGATTTTGCCGCTATTGATTTTGATCAAATAGATAGATTCCCCATCTGCACTAAGAGCCATTCCGGTGACGCCGCCCTCCCAGTCAATCAGGAGTTCGTTACTGCTGGATCCAGACTTGTAATCCAGCATCCAGATTCGCCCGGAGTTATAGTCGTTGTAGACGACTTTCTGCCCCAGACCGGGGAGCGAAGAGCCACGATAAACCACTCCGTCACCGATCGCCTTCCCATTTCCATCGCTGTGGTCGTAGGCCCAGAGATCTTCCGTGAAATTCCCGATCGGATTTGCGGGCGCTTCCACTCCGGTCTCGTAGGTCTTGGAGATTCCACCTTCCCAGTAGGGCCAACCGAAATCCGCGCCCAATGCGTAAAGATTGACCTCCTCCAACTTCGGGTTTTTGTTGGACCCGACATCAAAGAAGACAATATCTCCGTCCACGGGATCGCGGGCCACGTTCCACGGGTTGCGCACTCCGACGGCGGCGTGTTCAGCCAACGCGTCAGGAATGTTATTAAACGGGTTGTCGGTC
The DNA here is from genome assembly GCA_964500945.1 of uncultured Verrucomicrobiales bacterium. GTDB lineage: Bacteria > Verrucomicrobiota > Verrucomicrobiia > Verrucomicrobiales > DEV007 > CAZCRA01. The sequence continues at coordinate 5,015 of CAZCRA010000089.1, forward strand.
GGAATGGTATATCCAACCCCTGAAAGGTTGTCTGGATCGTAATACTTGGCGCTGGGGTCATCCAAGCTTGCTTCCGTTGGTTGACCATTGACCGAGGTCCCCATCAGCGTCCGTGTGGGATAGAAACTCCGCGAGAGATTTTGATCTACGTCGAGGCGCAGCACGGCGCATTGGAACATGCGGTCGATGCGAAGAGCGTCATCATACTGTTCATCGGTCCACTCAAGGTCTCCGATGAAGACCAGCAGGAATCCGTCTTCGTCGAACATTAGACCACCACCGATGTGATCGAAGGGGGCCAGTTCGCGCTGTTGAATCATGATAAGTTCCGAATTCGGGTCTGCACTCGTCGAAGAGGTCGCCGTGAAACGGGACAACCGGAGATACATTTTTTCGTTCACCACCGTGGAATACCAAACGAACAGGTAGTTTTCCCCCACCGCTCCCGAAATCCCGAAATTCGGGTGAAACGCCAGACCACGCAGACCGCCGTTATGGCTTTGATCGATTCGGTCTTCGATATCGAGAAACGTGCTCGACGTCGAGACAGTGGGGTCGTCCACGAAAAACTTGATCACTCCGGCTCTTTCTCGGACCGCGAGAACCGTCGGCGACGTGTTTGGGACGTGAACTAAATCCATCGGCTTGCTGAACGATGGAAGGTTCGGGAATGCTTCGACAACTTCCCATGCGGATGCCGATCCCGGCGCAGAGGGGATTCCTGCGGGCAAGTTGCCATTCAGGAACGCGGAAACGCCGCCAGCGCCGCCCTGGTTCGGAGCAATTCCCCCTGTGGGTGTATATCCTGAAGAGACGACATCGGTTTCCAGGCTGATCGCGCTGATCTTCGGGTTTTGTTTCACTGCTTGCAGGGCGATCGTCAGTGTTCCACTGCCGTCCGCCTGAGCTTGGACCGTTTCGATGATGGCGATGCCTTGCCCTCCCGTTTGCGCGATGATGTCATAATTCGTAAGCACCGGCTGATTGTTGACGAGAACGTTGAACACCCGTTTCCCGGCCTCTGTGAAGTAGATTTCAGCAAAGTGGAGCTTGACGTTGTAGGTCGTAGAAGCCTGGAGGCCGGTAATGTTATACTGAGCTAAACCCCAGCGTTCACTCTGGTAAATCGCTCCCGGTTCAGATCCCACGGGCGCGACTGTGACGCCGTTGGAGTAGGCCTTACCCCCCGAGAAACTGTTATCTGCGGAAAACGACCCAACGGCTCCTCCACCACAGTTGATGGCGAGAATTTGCTGCTGGGCGCGGAGCGGTGAAACGATGCTGAGACATCCGGCGAGGAGAAAGCTCGCCAGTCGGAATTGGAATAGCATGGATCAGGTGTGGTTTGTGTGATGAATGGGAGAGAGAGTGTGTCAACCGGCCACGAGCCAGCTGCGCATCGCCGCGTTCACGGTTTCGCAGGTCATGAGATCGTATCGGCGGAGAAGGTTTTCGAGTTGGAGGGCAAACCCCGGGTCCTCGTCGAGCTTGCTGTCCACATCTTCCATGCGGGCTGAATCGGCCTCGGAAAGTGTCCCGTCTTCGTAAAGCCGACTGCGGGTCGACGGTTCTCTCAGGCTGCCTTTCAGACGCAACTCGTGGAGTTCTTCGATGAAGGGACGAAGCTCGACCAGCACGACGCGACTGCTCCATCCAGATTCTGAAGCCGCTGATCCAGCAATGAGGTGAGCCATATCGCGAGCAATGTCCTCCTGGGCTCTCTCTTTCTGGAGTGGTGATGCCGGTGCATTCTGCACGGTCACAGCAGTGAAGGGCGGGGCCGGCTCGACGATTTCGAAAGCGCGATCCCCGGGACCGTCGCCAGACAAAGCTGACCCTTTGTCCTCAAGCGGCAAAGAGGGCGTCGGAGTCCCGGGAGCGAAAACGACTAAAGCGGTGAGAAGAGCCAATGGAATTGCAACAAGAACAATTTTCTGCATCATCAAACTTTTGAAAAACCTTAAATTTGCCTATTTTGGCTGTATTAAAACGCATAATTGTGAAAATGCCAAAAAATTTTCTGCATTTTTTGTCACAGAATTTCAGGGCCATAGGAAACAGAAAAACAAGCTTGAGTCACGAGTAGACCTGCAGTTACCATCTCAAAAACACTTTAAATATGGTGATTCGAGAAACAAATTTGCAAAAATCGGGTGAAAGCGTTAAACATACGGAAAATATGCAATCTGAAGCTTCTTTGATCCTCGAGGCACCTGCGGCGGTCACGAATGACTTTGCACATGAGTTCACCCAAATGCTACGACGCTGTGCGGCTGAGCAAGGTGGCGTCAGGACTCGCCAAAATGCGGGTGAGGCGACCGATCTCCCAGTGGCCAAACAGCTGTCGGATGCTCTCCTGGCGCGCGCCGTAACCTACCTCCGTCGGCTCAAAAGGCGCGACCCCAAAGCCGGGCCACTGAACGAGCCCGCACTGTGGGCGAAGTCTCAGCAGGGCGCGAAGGCGCAGACGTTGACGATCGAGCAGCGGTTCAAGAGCTACTGCCTGCTAGCGGATTTTTTTCTGGAGATGGAGGAATTCGAAGGGGCCGAGGCGTGTGCCGTGCTCGCGTTGAAGTCCATTCCCGCCACGGGTCAGAAGCCGTATCTGCGGCGTCCATCCAAAGTCCTGAGTTCGACGCTTTCCGCCAGGGGCTTGGATCTCGAAGCAGCGCTGGCCGGTGGGGTTCGGCAGATTCCCGACTCGATTCAGAACAAGCACTTCGCCGACTATCCGCGCAGGTCCTGCACGTCGGAGTCGGCCGGCTGGCAGAGCGTCAAAAAATTGAAAGCCTTTCCGAGTGGAGTCATTCCGCTGACGCTTCCTCTCCATCTGCCGGAGCATGCGGAGGCGGTAGCGAACGCATACCGGCGCACCGAGATCCGGGTCGCGGAGGCATACACGAGCGTCCTCCCGGAAGGTCGCATCTGGTTCGACGGTTCCGTGACGGCTTGGGACCGGAGCGGCCGGGTGGTGGAGGACCTGAGTCGGGGCCTGTCGGCGATTGCCCAGGCGAGCGCAGAGCAGAATGAGCCGACGGAACTTCGGGGGCGCATTTGTCTCCTGGGAAACAGGAATCCGGCCAACTACTACCACTGGATGAACGACGTGCTGCCGCGTTTGGCCGTGCTGAAACGCAGCGGAATGGATCTGAACTCCATCGATCGATTCATTTTGAAACCCTTGACCACGCGCTTTCAGAAAGAGACGCTGGAGCATTTTGGAATCGACCGGGAGCGAATGCACTTCATCACCGACGGCTGTTACCTCCAGGCCGATGAGGTTCTCATCCCCGTTTTCGGCGGTGGAAGCATGGGCCTCGAACAAGGCCGATGGAACCCTGAGTTCCTGAAAGCGGAGTTTCTGGATAATCCACACCCCAAGCAGCACCGGCGCCTGTATATCAGCCGCGGCAAAGCAGCCACCCGGCGCGTTTTTAACGAGGACAAACTCCTCTCCACGCTGTCAGAACACGGTTTTGAAGTCGTCCAAAGCGAAAAGATGTCCATTCGCGAGCAGGCGGCACTATTCTCGGAGGCCGAAATCGTGATGGGAGCGCATGGGGCGGGCTTCACGAACACGGCTTTCTGCCAGCCCGGGACGCGGGTCGTAGAGCTGTTCAGCGATTTCATGGCACCCTGTTTCTGGGCCATCAGCGCGGCGAGCGATCTGGTCCACCACGGTCTGTTCTGCGGCGGCGACAAATCACTCCCGGATCGAATGAACCGCTCACAGCGCCTCAAATCGCTGAGGCAGCGGAACCAATCCGGCTTCGAGGCGAACCTCAGGGACGTCGCCGAATTCCTGGATTACATGGGGATGACCCGCTGAACCGGGACCCCTTGCTCCTTCCCCGGATCTCACCCGTCTGTCACGGTTCCTCTTGAGGCGGAGAGGCGGAGCTTACCAACTTTGCGAATTTTACTCGGCACACCTCGGTCATACGATGGTTCTGGCGCTTTCAAACGGCCTTTGCGCACCGCGATCTCTTCCGCCAGAACGTGGAGTTCAAAATACAAAACGGTGGCGTGAGCGGAAACGCCCGCTTTCATCGCATCTCAGGTGGGTGTAAGGGGATCGTTCGTTCCCCTTACACTGCTTTGCGGGTGGGGTGGGGGGGCTCAGAGCTTTTCGGTCAGCCAGTCCTGGAGCCGTTCCAGATTGACCTCT
>CAZCRA010000089.1:9192-15516 GCA_964500945.1 uncultured Verrucomicrobiales bacterium
ATAGGAAGATCATTGTACGATGACGAGCCACTGGTTGCGCCGCGCAGGTAGCTCGACTTCAAGACCCCGTAGTCAAACCTGAGAGCGAGGGCCAGTAGGCAATAATCCCGCGTGCCACCTTCGCAGGCGAAGAACTCCAGCACCCGGCATCCGGGGCGCGCATAGACGATATTGGTGAGGGCGGCGCCGTGGGGAGCCACTACGATTTCGGCTTGGCTGAAGAGGGCGACCTGTTCCGCGAAAGAGTGCTCCCCCGGATCGACCACTTCGAATCCGAATTGACTCAACATCTCGATCACGGCCCGTTGATTGGTGACCTGACGCCGACCGCCTCTCGGTAGGTAAAGGCGCCGCCCAGGGCCGGTCGCCGGAATTTGCAGCAGGGGACTGCGCAGGAACTCCACCAGTTCGGGATGCCCGTGCTGGCAGGTGCGCGACAGGTCGCGATACACGTTGGAGGGGATCACGAGGTGCTCGAATCGGCGGATCTCTCCATTGTTGACTCCCACGGCTTTGGTATCGGAGTATCCATAGAGGTTGAGCGATTCTCGCTCGAAGCCGTTCAATTCGTCATACGACAGAAGAAAGTCCGGCGCCTCGGCGACCTGGCGGCACAGGTGGATTCGGGGTATCCAATCCAGCAGCCAGTGACAGAAGTTGTGAATGTCGAACCGGTCTGATATAGCGTAGGTTATCCCCGGCACCATGCCGGCGCGGCCCGACGGCCGGGCGTCGTCCAGCTTCTGCCGGGCAAAGGCGGCGGCATCACCGTAGAGCGGTGGAGAGACATCCCGCAGAAACCGGCCGTCGCGGTCGAAGAAATAAAGCATTTTGCCATAGCGAATAGCGAACGCTTCCGGGGCGGAGAAGACCTTCACGGCCTTGGAGTTCAGCCCGCCCTCCTTTTCAATTTCGATGAGTGAATCCGGCAGTCCCCCGGCTTGCCAGGGCTGTCCCCAGGAGATGGTATGGGACTCGAGAGCGGGCATGGAGATCAGCGAGCTCCGGGGGAAGGCTCCCTGGTCCTCCGTGAGGTAGTGATGGAAGGCCGCGCGCTCGTGGGCAGGCCGATCCTTCAGCATGTTCGCAAAGATCCGCCGCGTTTTGAAGAGCATCCCGTCCGGCAGCTTCGCGGCCAACTGCACGAGTCGCTCGGATTCGCCGTTTTCGATCATGTAAGGCGCGACCATGCGTAGAATGCCATCCACAGCCTGCGAAGGAAAGGGATGGTCCAACAGACGCTCCAGCGCATCGACCGTTGTTGCGTCGACTCCGTTCTGACGCATCCGAGCCATCAAACCGTGATAACCCAGCCATTTGTTCTCCCGCCCGGCAGCAATTTCGCGCGCCTGAGCTTGGCAGGCCAATTGTGCCATCTGCTCATAGAGCCCGGTATTGCGGAAGCGATCGAGCGCCGCCAGAACGTCGCGAACCGCCCACCCGGCTTCGACGCCGCGGGAGGCTAGGACAAAGGCTTCCTCGTAGTGGCCGGACTCGAAGAGTTCACCTAGCGCTTCGGGTTGAGGGGCTGCGCTTACGGCGACGGAATCCACCGGCGAAGTCGTCGTTGTGTTTTTCATGGAAGTGGATGGCATTGGGAAGAGCACTCAAGCGTCGAGGGGGGAATTGGGGGCGCCGCCGCGAATGTGATGTGCCGGGTCCGGCCCGTTGCCGAAGGTTTGTTGGGCGAGGCGGTAACTTGGAACGTGGATCTGGCTCAGCACTGGTTCGGCATCATAGGTTAGCCCGGTGACGAGGTTGCGGTCGTCGTAACCCCAGGCCATGACATTTCCGTCTGCAAATGTCTGGGTGGCGACGCGGTTGGCGGTGTCGTAGCTTCTGGCAAGGCTGTAGGTTCGACCTTCCACGATGAGCTCCTCGCTCAGCGGTCGACCGTCGACGGCGTAGCTGTGTGAGATCGTGATAGTATAGCGCCTTTTCATCGTCCCGATCAAGTGCGAAGCGAGATCATGCGAAAAAACGTGTCGCGGGATTCTTCATTCGGTGGCGTAGTTGGCGGTTTGTTGGGATCGTCGACCGGCCAGGTCCCGGCCCCGTCGTAGATACGATCGGTCGGGCGGTGCCGTCGTAACAAGGTCTACCCAAATCCCCGGTTCTGAGACATAACGCAATATGAACCTCACATTCCGGCGATATCCAAGCCCCCGCGCTCAAGAACCAGCGGAGGAACCAAATTTTGGCCGGATTCGACTTCCCGTTCGGTCGGACCATAAGTCCAACCTACATCTCCGCAGTCACAGTGCCGGTGGGTAAAGATCGCCGGAATGTGAGTTATGAAGCTTCATTTTGGACACCGTTGTTGCGGACCATCCCCTTGTGGACGAAGCGTTGCACGCTGTGCGAGTCCAGGGTGTAAGCTCCCCGGCCGACCGGATCATCCACCGGAAGTTGACTGCGGCAGTGCTTCTCGGTCATGACGAAATCAGAGCGCATGCGGCGGGCCTCGCGCACATACAGGTTGTAGGGCCAGTGGCCGTTATCGGTGAACTCGTCCTTGGGCAATCCCCAACGGGCGTAGGCCTGGCGGGTCCCTTCCGGCACGCGCGGGTGATTCTGGATCGACCACACAAGGCCCTGCTGCCAGTCGCGGTGTTTCGCGGCGAGCTTTTCACGCCCCGCATGATTCAGCGTGGCCCAGTTCCAGTCGTCGCCGTAGTTCATGCCGATGAAGTCGGTCGAGATCCCGCCGTTATTGTTACTGTCGGTCTTGCGATTGGGCATAGGCGACGTCTTGAAGAGGCCACCTTTTTGCTCCGCCTCGATGGCGCGGAAGAGGATTTCGTAGTCGGACTCCCGGTAAGCCTCCGGCTTCTCGATCACGATGCGATTCTCCGGCACGTCGGTGAGCACCATGCGATAGCAATATGCCTGGAAGCGATGGTCTCCCTCCCCCACCTCGCCGCCCATCTCAGGATTGACCCCGGGTAAGAGCCCGCTGGCGGGATCGCCCTTCACCACGTAGGGATCGATGCCCCTGGGTAACTGGTTTTTCTGGAGGGGCCCCGTAATATTAATCCCTTTTTCGCCAAACTCCGCATTCGCCTCGCGCCCCATCACGAAGGAAACTCCGGCCAGCGGCAGGAGGTCGCCCTCGTAGGTGGCGTCGATGAACATCTTGCCCGCGATGGTGGTTCCATCCTCGAGACGGATGCTGGTGATGCGGGCCCCTTCCTTGCGCACCCCCTTTTTGAGGTCAAGCTGTCCCCTGACGATCGTCACTCCGGCTTTCTCAGCCATGGGGGCTACAGAAGTGATCCGGGACATCCTCGGGCACGGAAACGAGTCGTGCCTCCCGCTTGAGCAGCCGGAGGGGGAGGGGGCGGACCGGTCGCGTGAAAAATGAAGGCCGCGTGAGGGAAATCGAGGCGGCCGGTGGGAGCGGGTGGTTTCAGGCGGTGGACGTCGCCAACCGGGAATCGCTCGGCGTCTTGCGGGACGCGGTGCTCGAGCGGTCCGGCGCGGTGGACATTTTGGTGAACGGAGCGGGAGTGAATTCGCCCACGCCGTTTTGGAAATCGAGGATGATGAGTTCGAACGGATTCTTGACGTGAATCTGGCAGCGGTCTTCCGGGCCTGTCAGGTTTTCGGCGAGGTGATGCTAGGGCAGAAAACCTGCGGTTCGATCATCAACATCGGTCCCATCTCCGGCTTGGGCCCGCTTTCCCGCGTCTTCACGTATTCCCTGAGCAAAGCTGCGGTCCAAAACTTGAGCAAGAATCTGGCCCGCGAATGGGGAACCCGTGGCGTGCGCGTGAATACGCTGGTGCCGGGTTTTTCCCCGGCGAAGGAGGAATCCAGCGGTACCAAGAAGTCGGGCAGCGGCGGATTCACCGAGCTGGATGGTCGTGCGGTGATCCAGTGAGACCTCGACGATGCCGGACACCGAGTCGTGCGGGGCGATTTCGATGGCTGCGCACGGGAGCAGTTCCCGTCCCCGGAGCCAGTCGAGCAGGGCGGGGTCGGAGTCGTCGACACGGACGAGGCGAAAGCGGCCCGACTTCGCTTCCGACTGAAACAGTGGGGGGGGGGAATTGAAGAGTCTTTAGGGGACCTCTAAAAACCCCCGCGGCCGCGCCTTTGATGAGATGGACATGGAAGTCAGCGTCTGGCGCCGGAAGGTTTGAGGGGCGGCCCTTCGGGAGCCTGCGCGCTGAGCGCCAGGGCTTTGTCACTCCTCGCTCAGGGAGGCAGCTCCCTTCGTTCATCGTTCCGCGCTCTGACGCCCAGGGCTTGGCTCGCGGCTCGCGCTGGTTTTTAGAGGTCCCCTTTGCGGACTTCTCACACGCCGGTTGAGAGCGCAGGGCTACCCCCGCATCGGCAACGTCTCTCCTTCCACCCAGACCGGCTCGACGACTTCTTCCACCACATCTCTCGCCACGCCGCGTTCGCCCAGTTGAAGGAGTTTATACAAACGCTCCACAGCCCGATGCTCAAATTGCTCAAACCGACAGTCGCATCCCGAAATCAACCGGTCCGCTTTCGGGGAGGGAAATGTGTAGGGAGTCGCCAACCCAAAATCCCCCGGGATGGAAAACCCCTCCGCTTCCAACCCCAAACCCAGTGCTAAAGGGAAAGCCAGCACGCCATCCGGTCGGAATCGGCGCACCCAACCGGCTTGCGCCCTCATGACCTCGGCAGAAATTCGGGACTGAAGCGGGACGTCGTGGATGCCAATGCGCCCCCCGGCTGGCATCAGCCGCTCGCTCGCTCGCTGCCAGGATTGCGCCCAACCGGGAGGCCTCATCCCATTCCACTCCCGAATCTTGTTTCAACACCGCAATGCGCCGATAACCCCGCCCAATCATCTCGCGCAAGGTCGCATACAAGTAATCAAAGGCACTGTGCCGGATCAGATGCACCCGCAGGGAAGGATACATCCGGGTGGCTTTCACCACACGGCAAAGCGGCTTCAAACTGCTCCTACCAGCTCGGCATCAGTCCAACCGCCAGCCGGCAGACGCAGGAAAAGCCCCTCGACTCCTTCCGCCCAGAGCCGTTTTTCACAAGAGGTCCGGTGAACGGCTCATGTCGCAACCGATGATCCGGGGCGCCAACCCGAGACTCCAGGCGGTCGCGCGGAAAACCGGAAAGCGGGTTTCATCCTCCCGACCAGCCGGTCGCAGCAAGGCGATCAGCACCTGACGCTTCGGTTCCACCGCCCGGTGACGTTGCAAGGCGAGCATCGCCGCCGGGGCATTCGGTTGGTATCCGAGTTCTTTGGCCACCGCCAGAATGCGTGCCTTTGTCTTGGGAGCGACCCGTTCCAGGCCGCGAAGGGCACACGAAACCGTCAATTTCGAAAACCCACTCTCCCGCGCGAGATCTGCCAAGGTGACGGCCATGAGGAGACCTTGAATTGAATCGATTCGGTTCGCTATTCAAGCACTGGGTTGTCGCAAAAAAATGCGGCTAAACATCTCCCTTCACAACACCCCCCTCCAACCCGGGGCGAAGCGCGGTGACGGAGCGGCGGGGTTGAAAAAGCCGTCCTTTTTCAGGAAGGCCGTAGCCGAGCCATGCACCAGAAACGCTGTGAAAATGAGTTGCAATACGAATTTCAGCGAGATCTGCCTTGGTGCGGGTTGCTTCCGGTTAAATCTCAGGTTCTCGAGCTGAATACCGCAAGATTACTTGCATGACGCGAACCATTCTATCGGATTCCGGAAAATCCTCGCAGGGAACAGGATCAGCGGCACTTGGATGAGGACGCCGACGACGGAGTCGAGGGCGATGAAGACGTTACGCCGATTCGGGCGGCTCACTGGCTGGAGCACCGTCGGCGCGTCGTCTTTCAGGGTCGAATCTTCTCGTGAATCGCTCCGAGCCTGGCTCGCAAAGTCTCGACCAGGGTTTCCTCGAAGTCGGCGAGCGGCTTGACCGGGATCAGGTCCATGATCTCGGCGGGCTCGAGTCCTGAGTCGAAAAGGGTCGCGGCGGCGCCGTCGAGCATGACGGAGAGGGCGAGGTCGGCGTCCTCGTGAGAGAGGCCGAATTCGGCGCCGAGTTCCCGGAGCGTCTGCCACTGGAACCAGAAGTAGGTCGGCCCCATCGCGGAGAGCACGGCGTAGGCTTCGAGGGTGGACTCCGACACTTCGGGCGACTGACCCAGCGAGTCTAGCAAGTCCGCGAGGGCGGCGCGGTCCGCCTCCGTCACGCCGGGTCCGTGGGCGAGGGGGTTGAAACCTCGCCCCACCAGGGAAGGAGCGTTCGGGATGCAGCGGGAGACGCGATCGAAACCGCCGAGCAGTCCCGAGAGTTTTTCGAGGGTGAACTTGGGCGCCAGCGAGACGACGAGAGACTCGG
>CAZCRA010000090.1:0-9389 GCA_964500945.1 uncultured Verrucomicrobiales bacterium
CCCAGAGCGCGAAGGGCAAACGCGAGGGTTCGACCTTCACGGCGCGGGACGGTGAGCAGGCGGTCCGGCATTGGCGGAAATTATCGGTTGGCCAGGAGAAGTGTCAATGTGGGGACGCGCTGGATCCGACGCGGGAGGTTGGGTGATCCATCATTCGGAAGAACGATGGATCAGGGCTCGTTTGAGGTAGGAACCGGTGGTGGACGCCTTGTGGCGCGCCAGGGATTCGGGAGGGCCTTCGGCGACGATTTGGCCGCCGTGGATGCCGCCGCCCGGGCCGAGGTCGATGATCCAGTCGGCGCACTTGATGACATCGAGGTTGTGTTCGATGACGACGAGGGTGTTGCCCTGGTTTCGCAGCTCGTAGAAGACCTCGAGCAGGACGTGGATGTCGGCGAAGTGAAGGCCGGTGGTGGGTTCATCGAAGAGGTATAGCGTCCGGCCGGTGGCTTTTTTCGCGAGTTCGGCGGCGAGTTTGACCCGCTGGGCTTCTCCGCCGGAGAGGGTGTTTGCGGGCTGTCCGAGACGGAGGTAGCCGAGGCCGACGTCGCACAGCGCCTTGAGTTTCGAGTAAACGGGCGGGATGCGCTGGAAGAAGACGCGGGCGGCGTCGGCCTGCATGTCGAGGACATCGCTGATGGATTTACCACGGAACGTGACCTGGAGGGTTTCCTCGTTGTAGCGCCGGCCCCGGCAGGTTTCGCAAGTGACGTAGACGTCGCTGAGGAAATGCATGTCGATGCGGATCAGGCCGTCGCCCTGGCAGGTTTCGCAGCGGCCGCCGGAGACGTTGAATGAGAAGCGGCCGGGACCGTAACCCCGCTGCCGGCTGAGGGGCAGTTCGCTGTAGAGATCCCGGATGGGTCCGAAGACGCCGAGGTAGGTGGCCGGGTTCGAGCGCGGGCTGCGACCGATCGGGGCCTGATCGATGATGATGACCTTGTCGAGCTGGTCCAAACCGAGGATTTCGCGGTGGGCACCGGGCCGTTCCTTCGAGCGGTGGAAATGGCGGCTGAGGGCGCGGCGGAGGACGGTGTTCACGAGGGTCGATTTTCCGCTTCCGGAGGAGCCGGTGACGCAGGTGAAGCAGCCGATGGGGAAGGCGGCGGTGACGTTCTGGAGATTGTGCTCGGATGCGTCGGCGACGGTCAGCCACCCGTCTTCGAGGAGGCCGGAGGATTTCGATTTGCGACTGGGTTTTGGCGGGGTGATGCGGCGGGTGGGGATGGGGATCGACTTTTGGCGGCTGAGGTATTGTCCGGTGAGGGAATCGGGATGGGTCATGACCTCTTTCGGTGTCCCCTGGGCCAGGACGCGGCCGCCGCCTTCCCCCGCGGCAGGGCCGATGTCGATGAGGTGATCGGCGGCGAGCATGGTGTCGGCGTCGTGTTCGACGACGACGACGGAGTTCCCGAGATCGCGCAGGCGTTTGAGGGTGCCGAGGAGGCGTTCGTGGTCGGCGGGGTGGAGGCCGATGCTGGGTTCGTCCAGGACGTATAGGACACCGGCGAGACCGGCCCCGAGCTGTGTGGCGAGCCGGATGCGCTGGCTTTCGCCGCCGGAAAGCGTGCCGCTCTCGCGGTTCAGGGTGAGGTAGCCGAGACCGACTTCCTTGAGGAAAGCGAGGCGTTTTTCGATTTCCCGAAGGACCTCGCCGGCGAAGCCTTTCTCCTGCTCGCGCAGCTGGACGCCGGGAAGCCATTTCAGGGCAGCTTCGATGGTTAGGCCGGTGAAACCCTCGATGGATTGGGGATGCTCATCGTGCGGAAGCGTGACGGCGAGGATGGAGGGCCTGAGGCGTTTGCCCTTGCAGCTGGGGCAGGGGCGAGGGGAGAGGAAACGGCGGACGTTTCGCTTCGTGACTTCGCTCTTGCTGGTGCGCAGCAGGCGTTCGGCCTGGACGGAGAGGCCTTCAAAGACGCCGAGCGGGGCGTTTTCGCGGCCGTCGGTGGGGATTTTCGTGGAGCCGGTGCCTTTGAAGAGGGCGCGTTTGAAATCGCTGCCGAGGGACCGAAGCGGGGCGTCCGGGTCTTCTCCGAAATGTTTCGCCAGGCCGAGCAGAGCGCGCTGATGGAAGCCTTTGCGCTTCTTCGATCCGGTCCACCAGGTTTTCACGGCGCCCTCGTTCAGGGAAAGGCCGGGGTCGGGAACCATGAGTTCGGGGTCGGGCAGGAGTTCGCTGCCGAGACCCTGGCAGCGGGGGCAGGCGCCGAGGTGGCTGTTGAACGAAAAGTGTTTCGGGGTGAGTTCTGGGAGGGAGAAGCCGGTCTCCGGGTTGGCGAAGGACGTGACGAAGGAGCGCAGCTCCGGTTCGTCCGAGCCAGGTTCCTGGACGAGGGCCTGGACGGTGTCGCCGCTCCATTGAAGGGCGGTCTCGACCGAATCGGCGACGCGCGAGCGGATGTCGTCGCGAATGGCGATGCGATCGATGACGAGCTGGAGGTCGCGCGGGGTTTTGGCCGGGATGGCCGGGTCATCAAGTTCGAGGATTTTGCCGTTGCAGCGGAGGCGGAGGAATCCCTGTTTGCGCAGGCGATCGACGAAGTCTGGGAACGTTTCGCTTTGCTGCGGGCGGACGGGAGCGAGGAGGGTGAGACGGGTTTTGATGGGGAGAGCGACGAGGGTGGCGATGATTTCGGCTGGGAGGGTGCGCTGGAGTTCGGCGCCGGTTTCGGGATCGTGTGGGCGGCCGATGGCGGCAAAGAGGATGCGGAGGTAGTCGTAGATTTCGGTGGTGGTGGCGATGATCGAGCGTGGGTTCGGGGCGGCACCACGCTGTTCGATGGCGATGGCTGGGGAGAGGCCTTCGATGAAATCGACGTCGGGTTTCTCGAGCTGGTCGAGGAATTGGCGGGCGTAGGCGGACAGGCTTTCGACGTAGCGGCGCTGGCCCTCGGCGTAGAGGGTATCGAAGGCCAGGGAGGATTTGCCGGAGCCGCTGACGCCGGTGATCACCACGAGCTGGTTTCGTGGGATGTCGAGGTCGACGTTTTTGAGATTGTGCTGCCGGGCGCCCTGGATTTGGATGAAGGCTTGGGACATGGAACCGGACGAAACGGATAGCGGAGGGGCGGGCGCGGCGCCAGTGAGGAAACTGGGTCAGCTGGGGGAAGGAGCCGGGCAAAGGTCACTTTGACATCATGACATCATCTGCGTAATGTTTTGATGTCATGAGGACGACGCTCACCCTGGATCCCGACGTCGAGGCCATGCTGACGGAGTATCGCCAGCGAAACGCGCTCGGCCTGAAAGAAGCGGTCAACGAGGCCCTTCGTCACGGCCTCCAGTCGATGCAGCGTCCATCTTCCAACCGGAAGCCATTCTCCACGAAGGTGGTCGATCACGGTCGGACGCTTCGACCCAACGTCGACGATGTCGCTGAAATTCTCGAGGGGCTCGAGAAGCCTCCGGCTTGATGACCATCCTCGACGCGAACCTGCTGATTTACGCCTATTCGCGTTCGTTTCCGCAACATGAAGCCGCGCATGCCTGGCTCGACGAAAAGCTCAACATCGAGACTCGGGTAGGGCTCCCCTGGGAGAGTCTGCTCGCCTTTCTCCGTATTCTTTCGAATCCCCGGATCGTGGAGGTGCCTGAGCCGGTGGAATCGCTCTGGGAACAGATCGAGGCGTGGCTCGGGGTTGATTCGGTTTGGGTCCCCTCGGTGACCGATCGCCATTCGGAGTTGCTGGCGGCGCTCATGCCTCACGTTTCTCGATCGACGCTCGTGCCCGACGCCCACCTGGCGGCGTTGGCGATGTCACACGGCCTGATTCTGATGAGCACGGATGGGGACTTCGCCCGGTTTCCGGGGCTGCGCTGGGTGAACCCGCTGATTTGATCTCCGGAGCCGCTGGATCACCACGAGTTGGTTTCGTGGGATGTCGAGGTCGACATTTTTGAGATTGTGCTGCCGGGCGCCCTGGATTTGGATGAAGGTTTGGGACATGGAACCGGACGAAACGGATAGCGGAGGGGCGGGCGCGGCACCAGTGGGCAAAGCGGCGGAGGAAGAGACCGCGGCCTTTCCGGCTCCGGAGCTCGATGTGGTCCTGGTGGCTCACGCCGAGGTGGCGACCTGCCGGCTGGTGAGCGAGGCGCTCCTGGGATTCTGCCGGTGCGAGGTGGACACGGCCACGAACGCGCATTTGGCGTTCGAGCGGGCGATGCAGCGGGACTACGCGCTGCTGTTGCTGGATTTCCACCTGCCGGTGCTGAGAGGGGAAGATCTGTATGAGTTCATCACGCGGGTTTATCGCTACCGGGTTTTGGAGAAGCGGGTGCCGCCGCCGGTGATTTTTCTCGGTGAAACGGCAGATTCGCAGCGTCAGGACGCGCTGAAGCGGGATGTGCGGGTCAAAGGGGTGGTGCTAAAGCCGTTCAAGATTTCACGGATCTTGGAGGGCGCGCACCAAGTGCTTCCCGAGAAGGCGCCTGGGGAGGTGTGAGTGGGCGGGGGAGCGGACCGAAACTCCTGGCTGGGGCTCCACCCTGAGATGAGAGGAGGCGGGGCCCTTCAGGAGCGGCGGCGGCGCAGTCCAAGAAGGGCCGCTCCAGCCAGAGCGAGGAAGGACAGGGCACCGGGTTCCGGGATGGCGGAAACCAGCTCGATATTCCGCAGGTAAAACGTCTCGTTGGCTTGGCCGAAGCGTTCGCGGAGTTCGATCCGGTCGAGCGTGGCGCCACTGGTTCCTCCAGGGAAGCCAAGGTCATCGATAAGATTGATTTCGTGGGTCTCCCAAACCTCGGTCTGGAGGTTGGCGAACCAGAGAAGATGATCGGTATCGATCCGGCCGCTGACACCGTCGGGGGAGTAGGCGAAACGGATCCGGTCGAGGCCGGTGGTGACGGAACCACTGGTTTCGGTTCCCGTTGTTCCCGTGACGGAGCCGGCTGGAACGTACATCTCAAAGCGGAAGATCGGGAAATCTGCGATGACCGGCCCCGTGCCGGGGTTACCGTTGGGATTGGCGCGAATTTGAATGTTGTTGTCGTTCGCCGGATTCAGGAATGCGATCACCGTTTCACCGCTCCCAGCGGGATCCAGCGCTGTAGAGGAAACGTTAGAGGTGATGCCTTGCTGGTAGAAATCGCCAGTGAATCCATCGTCAAAGACGATCACACCGAAAGATGAGCTAAGGGATGAGAGGAAGAGCGCAGCGAGCGCGCCTGCTAGGTGACGGTTGAGCGGTTCCATTGTTCGATATCCATCCGCGATTCAGCGGGGACTGGAAGCCGTATTCTGCAACGATTTCGGCACGATCCGAATCCCGCAGCTAAGGGCCTCCTCCAGCGAAATCACCCCCGTGTCGCGTCGACGACCGGCAGATCGGTGGGCCACTCGATTTCCGGTTGAGCCCGTTTTGGGGGTGGCTGCATGTGATTCGATTCCCGGTTGAGGATCTGGTCGAAGAATTGCTCGTCGTAGAAGGCGTCGTCGCTGTCGGCGCAGCCTTTGGCGTCGATCGCCGGGGCGACGCGAAAGGGTTGGCCTCCGGCGGTCAGGTCGAGGGCGAGATTCCGGTAGTCGGTGCGGGGTTGCTTTTCGCGGCCGCCTTTGCCACAGATGCGCAGAAGGCCGATGCCATAGTTGTGGTCGTGCCATGAGATGGGCATGGACGGCCAGGTGGCCGTGACGGTGAGACCGCGCTTGGTTTCTTCCTTCACGGGGATCAGGACACCGGCGAAAGACGGTTCCTGCGGGTAGCGGCGAGCGCGAAGATCGAGGGCCAGGGCTCCGAGCGGGCCGGGTTCCACCCAGTGCGGCACCTTCAACGAGCCAGTGATGTAGCGGAAGTGTGCGCCGGCCATCTCGGCGTCATCCCAGTCCGCTTCAAGGGCGCCGAATTCTTTGAGCGCATTGTAAGTGGAGGGCCGGGAAGGGTCGTAGCCGCGGGCCTTGCACACCAAGCGGACTCCGGAAGCCCGGTCTGGATCGGTGCCCTCATGGCAGAAGACCAGGGCGATGTTCAGGGTGTCTCCCGGCGCAACGGCTTCCGCATCGGTCAGAAGCATCGCGACCGAGACGGTGCCATGCGGGGGACGTGGCGGGGCGGAGCGCACCTTCAGGTTTGAAAAAGGGGCCGGCCCAGGGAGCGGGGCTGCCAAGTACGAACCGGGATAGCGGTAGCCGGCAGGGAACTCCAGATCGACGGTCGAGATGATTTCGTCGAATGCGTCCAGGGTCTCCGGTTTTCCCAAATCGTCCGATTCCAGATACCAGAGAAACCGGTGGATTGGTCCGTGGTCGCGAATCAACTCGTGGCTCAACGGGCGGAACCCGGGTGTTTGGACGGAAAGCTCCGTATCGAGTGGCATTTTCACCAGGAACCGGTCGCGGGCGTCGAACTCAGCCAGCAGAGCATCGCCGCGCCGGATCGAAACGCGCCCCTCTTGCGGTTGGCCGGACTGGTGGTCGTAAATCCGACCCCGGACGGTGATGTTCTTGACGCGGTCGCCGTTCCGGCGGGGTTGGGGAGCGAAATAGACGGGACTGGTGAGCGCGACCTGCCATCTGTCATCGGTGCCGAAGACGCGGACCGCGTACCAGGAGGATTCGGTCTCCCGAATGGTGGTCGAAATTTCGGCGGTCGTTTGGCGAGGCTCCCAGCGTTCGACGATTTCGCCGTTCCGGATCAGTTCGATTCGTTCCACCGCCACGGGTTTGCCCCGCTTTTCGTCGAAGGTCTCGAGCGTCCAAACATTGAAATGGTGCAGGGCGCGGATCGTGACGGTTCGCGCTTTTCCATCCGGCGGAAACGTGGCGCCTGGCATGGCGTCATCGACGAGGAACTCGACCAACGGGCCGGTCGTGGCGAAGGTTTTCCCCTTGCGCACCGCATCGGCGAGGGAGGCGTCGTCGACTGCGCCATTCGGGGTGTGAAGGAAGTTCATCCAGAAGCCGGGTGCGGACTTGTTCAGATACCGGCGATCGAAAGTCGTGTCGGTGTCGGCCATGGCCGGGACGAAGAGGCCGCGGTTGAGGAGGTTGAACCAGAGTTGGTGGCCGGTGGGGTGGGCCGGTTGATCCGAGAGCACGCTCAGGCCGTCGAAGCAGGGGCCTGCCCAAGCGTCGAACAGGAGTTCGCGCGCCATGTTGTTACCGGGGAAATCCAGCCATTGGCCGGACCACATCTTTCCGTTGAAGTAGCGAATGGGGTGGACGTAGTAGAGCACGCCACCCTGGCGGTGAACCTCGCGAGCCGCGCGGTAATAGGGTGGATCGTCGGGGACGAGGAAGGGGTTTGGGACGCCGATGAGGCAGTTATGGCCGAGGAGGCTTTTTGGCCGCTCTCCGCCGATGGCGGCGCGGAGTCCGGGGCTGGACACCTCCGCGCAGGCCTGGTGGAAACCCTGGAGGTCCAGCTCTCCGGCGCCGATGTAGCCCTGGCCGAAGTAGACCCAGTCCATGCCACCGGCCTCACTGCTGCGGGCGGCTTCCTCGTAACTCGTCTCGACCTCGCGCGACCCGTGCATCAGGTGAACGTGGGCATCGCCGCCGACCCATCCCTTGGCGCGAAGATCGATGAGGCGTTCGAGGCGCAGCGTGGCCTCCACAAGGCCTTCCGCTGGCACTTCGACCGCGGTTTCGCCCATCATGTATTGCGCGCCGTGGCTTGCCCGGATGCGGGTCCTGCCGGGAGGCAAGTCGAAAGTTGTTTCCTCCCGGATGAACGCGCCGTGGGCTTCGATGCCCGGCCACTTTTTGGCGGACAGGCCGATACGGTCGTGGGGGAACGAACCATCCTCGGCGCGCAGTTCGACCCGTGCCGCTAGTGGATCACCGGTTTGGGCATCCACGACCCGAAGTTTCAATTCCCCGGCGAAAATCGTCAGAGGGCTCATCCACACACAACAAAGGGTCTGCAATTTCATCGTATTCTTCTTATCTTAAAAGCTATTTGAGCTGTTCGATCGATCAATACCGGATTTCTCTGAGATAGAGTCTCCGCATTGGAACGCCATTCACGATGGCACCTGTTTGTTCATCGTGATCCGGCGCGCGTTCATAAACGGCTTGGAGAAGGACCTCACCTGTGACAACCGGATTTCCATCCCGATTGACCTGAATTGATTGGCCCAGGCTATAGATCATGAATTGGTTGCCGCGGGTGGTGACCCGGTTGTTGAGGGAGCGAACGAGCGATTCGATGCGACGCTCCGTGGCATTGGAGGGTGTTTGCCATTTGGCATAGGGCTGCCCGTTGTTATGGCTGGCGAATTTGTCGAGGAGTTCGGGGCTGTCGTTTCCGGCGAGAAAAGCGTTGAACGCAAAGGGGGTCAAAAACGGCTCGTCCGCCTCATTCCGCTGCCGGATCTCTTCTTCGATGTATTCCAAGAGTCCGAGCCGTGCCCGCTCTCGATAGTCGATGCTTTGCCATCCGCTGAGTGGGTAGTCGCGGAAATCGCGTGTGCGAATCTGTGTCAGCAGCGAATCCGTGATCGTCAACGTGGTTTTCTGATAGTCGTCCGAGCTGCTTCCGCGGTCGATGGTTTGGAAGAGCGTCTTAAGGTTATTGATGTTGACCTTTCCATAGCTTTTGTGGGCTTCATCGAGGCTTCGGGAAGGGTCTGGATAGTTCGGCGGAAGGAGCGCCATGTGGAAAGCGTCCATGAGGAACCAGTCCGGGATGGTTTCCGTTCCATTCATGCCGGCGCGCCCGTCACCCCAGAGCCGGGGGGTGGACCAGGCGAGGTGCCCCGATGCGTTATGGGCGTAGACCGGCACTTCTCCCAGGCTTCCTGGGGAGAGATAGGTATTCGTATAGGTCCCAGCGAAATCACCGGGCGTTTCGAAGCCGCGGTCGCCGGGATTGCCACCGTGACTGGTGCTTCCATTACCGAACGACTCGATCTCGTCCATGAGATCGGGGGAGTTTGGATCACTGGCCCAAAGACCCGGGGCCCAGGTCTCATCGTGGAGATTGAGAGCCGCAGGCGAGCTATATGGGTTTTCCAATCGTGCGGGAAGCGCGTCGAGGGCGAGTTGGTCGTTGGTGTAGTAGGCGCTGAAGAGCCCCAGGCGGGGATCGCCTCGGACGCCGTCCTCTTTCCTTGGAAGCCAGACGAGATGATAGAGGAGCGCGTCGCTGGTTCCGTCCGCGATTGGGAGGGCCTCGCCTGAGAGGGGCTGAGGCAGAGTGAGGGAAAGTGTTTGATAGGGCAACCCGTCGTAGGCGACCTGAACCTCCAGGGTTTCGGAGATCCGCCAGTCCAGAGAAGAGGCGTCCTGCGCTTCCACCTCGAATCCGGCTTCCAGCAGCGCCAGATTGTGGGAGAGCGCGGGATCGAAGGGGGCGATCATCTCGCGGCTGGGTTGGGCGGTCACGCCTCCTTGTGGGATGCGGTAAGAGAACCAGCGGTGATCTGTGTAGTCCGTGCTCAAGCCG
>CAZCRA010000090.1:9399-15388 GCA_964500945.1 uncultured Verrucomicrobiales bacterium
GGGCGGAGCGTGATGCCGCTGGCGGCGGGAATGAGGTTCTCGCCGCCGGCTGTCCATGACTGATTAGGCAGGATTCGGATCGAGAAGCGGTTGGCCGCATCGGGGCTTAGTTCATTGTGATGGGTGTAGACCGTTCTTCCCCAAGCGTTGTGGTGGTGTTGATAGAGGTTGATGAGTTCGGCGTGGACGTCCAAGCGCAAGCTAATGGCGCCATTTTCCCGGGAAACCGTTCCCTTTACGCTGACTTCATTGAGCCGTGGCATCCCTCGATGCGCATAGTGAGGTGTTTCCTCGCCGGACACCGTGTAAGGGGTGCCTGTGAAATCGGAAGCGTCATCCCCGCAATGACGAACGCCATCGATGATGGATGAAGCGAAGTGATCGAGGTTGTATTTTTCATCGAACTCGGGATAGGGGCCAGCGATTGCGTCTTTCAATTTCCGTTTCAAGGTCGCCAACTCCGCCGCGCTCATCCTCGTGATCCGCGAGGCTGAGATCTCGAGCAAATCGAAGCGTTTGGTGCCGGTGGCGAAGGTGCGTTCCTCTTCGGAGGAATACACCGTTCCCGTGAAGAAGAGCGCGCTTTGCTGAGCCCGCTGACGGGCTTCGGAGAACGAGCCGGATTGAAACTGAAGATAACTCGAACCGGGTGACCGCAGCAGTCCGGACAAACCGATATGATTGCCGTCGATGGTGCCCCTGCGGGCGGAGAGGATGCTGCCGAAAGGGCGGAAGGTCGTGCTGCCGCTATGGTCCAGGTCATAGTTACTGTTTCCGCGATAGACGATGAGGTTGTAAGCGTCACGCCGGTCGAGTCCGCTCACGCCGCCAAGTTCAAGGAAAAGCGGGTAGAGCTTTGCGTCGTATTCCTTTCCGGGCGCGTTGTTTGATTCTCCGAAAACGCCTTCCCGGTATTGACCCCAGTTGTTGTAGCCACGAGCACGAAGGGTGAGCGGACTTCGGCCATTGGGATCGAAGGAGGAAGAGTAGTGATCCGGCATCCCGGAATAGTTAAAGTTCAGTTTCGTCGATTCGTCGTCCAACCAAAACGCGTAGCGTCCGATAAGATTTTCTGGATCGCTTCGGTCGTTATGTCGATAGACCTCGATCCAACGGACGCGGAAGAGGTCGCCGTGGAGATTCCGCCAGTCGACCGCGCCGTCTCCCGTGGTGTCGATGTTCGAACGTGGGGCAATGAATCCTTCGGCATTGAGATCGGCGCCTTCCTGGTCCGGCGAGGCCCAACCGCTGTGGAGGGGAACGGGTGAGGCGACGCGTCGCTGGTAGGTGTTGGGCGGTTCGGTGGCGGGTTCGGTATCGGCGATGACGGTTTCGAGGCGTAGCTGACCATCGATTTCGGGTGCGCGCTGGTAAGTGACGTAGCTGTTGTGCTGCGAGTTTGCTGAAACGGCGGCGGCTGCCAATTCCAGTCCGCTTTCGGCCATGAACCGGGCCTCCGCCATTCGGGTGTTCGTGCGGCTGACGAGAAGATCCATCCGCAGCAAATCGAGGACGGAAATGATCATCGCCGCAGTGATGGCCACGCAGATCAGTGTCAGGACCAGCGCCGAGCCTCGCTCGCAGGTGTTTCGATGATGCGTCGGCGAATTCACGGAACGAAAGCGGGCGGAAGGGGTAGAAAGAACTGATAGTCCCGTAGTGCGGAGGCGGGAAGGACGCCACCGTCGATGATCTCTTGGCTGGCGTATCGAAAGCTCACCACGAGCAGGGACGGGTGCTCGTCCGCCGAGACGGGTGGCGGAATGACTTGGCCGCTCGAATCGAGGTAGGTGAAGATATCGGTGTAGCCCTGTTGGGACGCCGGGGAGAGGGGCCCTGGGGGAAGGATGCCACGGAGCAGGGTTCGCGTCTGCGCCTGAGTGGCGGGATCGGAGCCGAAGGAAGCGTCCGGCCACCACTGTGGATCCAGCGGATTCCATTTCGGCGGGGCCGACTCGGCATGATCGCGCTTGGGATTCACGATGAAGAGGCGGAGTGAACGAAGGGGTTTCACGGACAGCCCGTCTTCATAATGGTGGATCTGGAGTTCCCTAGGGTTGCCGGCTTCATCCAGATCGGTCGTGATCGTGAAGGTGACCTCCTGGAGATCGGAGACGAAGGTGTCTCCCGTTTGGGCGGGGTCGTCCGGCTGCAGGTGGGAGAGGGCGGTGAGACAGTGTAGAGTTTCCGGTTGCCCCAGGAAGCGGTGACCGCTTTCCCCAGCGGCGCGCTGAGGAGAGAGCCGAGCCTGGGCTAGAACCCGTCCCATGTATTCCTGGCAAAAGCGGACATCGCCCTCCTGATGGAGGCGCTGGGCTAGAAGTTGACTCTCTCCCGTGATCCGCTGAGTCAGTTCCAACGCCAGCACCGAAACTACGGTTAGAAGCACCATGGCGAACAGCACCTCGAGCAGGGAAAACCCGGCGCGACCCATCCGATGCTGGAAGTTCGATTGCAAGGCGAGTGACTTTTAGCGCGCTGGCCGGGCAATGATCGTGCTGAAGTAGCGCGAGTTTTGCTCCGGTTCCGGCGCGAGAGCCGGGTAGCGGACCTCGAGGTCGACCCGAACCAGGTTGGCGGCGGATTCGACCGATCCGAGCAGGTTCGGGTGCAGGCCAGGCGCATCGATCCCCTGTGCCAAATTCGGCGCCGGGATGAATCGTGCCCGCATCCAATACATCGTTTCCTCGTTGCTAGCGCTCTCGGCGACCGTTCCGGCGGCGGTAAAGAAGGCCTCCCGCGACACCGGTTCCGGGGAGGCAGCCAATGATTCGAGCGATTCACTACCGATGAGCGCCGTCATGATGGGACCCGCGGCTTCCCCGGAAACATGCCAAGTGACGGGCGAGCGGAGGAGGCGGGTCGTACTTTCCACGACCGACGCGATGAGTTGGTCGTGGCGGGTTTCCGTGGCTGTTTGGAGCGAAAAAGCGTGCGTGGTAAGGATCCAGGTGGCAATGGCCGCGAACACGCCCATCGCGATGACGGTTTCCACGAGGGAGAAAGCTCGTTGCGCGCGTTTCGGACGACGATGAGAAGTCATGGGCGGGTCAGGGCGGTTCGACCGGAAAGCGAATCGATGATGACTTCGCCGGCCGCTTCCCTTCCGTCGGGTCCGTCCTCGAGAATCTGCAGGACGAGACGGGTCGCATTGTCGGCCGGCAGGGAGGCGGGATCAGGGGTGCCATCTGGGAGAAACTCCGCGGCCGGCGCAGCGGCGTCGGTGCCGAAAGAGGGCCAGATCTGGCTTTGAGTGCCAGCGGGGGCTTCGGGGTGATCAAGGTTAAAAACGGTGTCGACCGGCAGTTGGTTCCAGCCCGTCAAGCGGACGAAAGCCTCTTCATCGGCGTCCCAAAGCATCACCAGATAGGCCCGTCCGCGGTAGGCTTCCGGGATGGCCTCGGTGTCCGGGGCCAGAACGAACCGAGCGCGAGTGCGCTCTTGAAGCGCCCGGACGCGCGCCAGGCGCACGGCGGATTTGACCTCGCGAAGACCGGCGGACTTCTGCTGATCGCGCAGCCACCCAAGCACCGGGACGCTGAAGACGGTCACGAGGACCATGACCAGCGCCAGGACGAGCAGCGTCTCATAAAGCGTGAAGGCGCGGCCCGAGCGAGGGTGGCAATGGAGGGGCGGGCGAAGCATCGGGGAACAAACGGGGCTAATCTGCCGCGTTTCGAGTGGATGAAAACGGAAGAATTGCCACGGTTTCGTGACAGCTTCGCTGCATTCCCGCCGCTGGCCGGACGAGAGTCTGGTCTCGGTTCCGCTTCACCGCCGCGCTCTCCACCAGCCGTTTTGCTGGTCGGGACCGAACCAGCCGAGGGCATGGCTCTCGCTGTCGCCGCCGTGGGGATTCGATCCGTGAGGCCGGTCGTCCATGGATTCAAAGCTGACGTGGCCGTCGCACCAGGCGACGATGGCTTTGCCGCGGAAGCGGAAGTGGACGCTGGGGCTGGGGCGATGTCCGGAGGGACCGGTGCCAAAGTCCCAAAACGGGGGTTCGCAGTAGGGGTATTCCTGCAGCCCTCCGGAGCGGGCGTAAGCGGTGGTGGTGAACATCACCGTCTGGGTCGGGTCGGTGACGTTGGCGACGCGTTCCGCGATTCGGATGCCGGTCGAACTGTCGTAAGCTCCCCCTGGGCGGCCGCCGATGTAGGCTTGGTTGTAGCCGTAGCCACCCGCGCCGAGTTCAAAGGACGCCGAGCCGGTCATTTGCTCGAAAAGGGGACAGGCCATCACTTCGCCGCTCTCGCCGAGGTATGGGGAGAGGAAGCCGCCCGCGGGGTTGAAAGGGGCATTAGGCGAGGTGCGGACTCCGTGCCAGCGGCGGCGGTTCCAGCGGTCGTTGGCCGGGGCAAAGCGTCCCGAATCGGTGGCGTAGGCGAGGTTAGCCTGGGCGAGTTGGCGGAGGTTCGAAGCGCTCTCGAGCGCCATGGCGGAGCGCTGCACTCCGGAGGCGGTGACGAGGGCCAGGACGGCGAGCACGCTCACGATGAGGATCGCGACGAGAAGTTCCATCATCGAAAACGCCGTTTGGCGAGCGTTTTGCGGACGGCTCATGGGAGATCCCGGGTGACTTTCAGGCGGATGAAATGGTGGGGCGGTCCCACCGAGGGAACCGGAGCGCTGACACGCACCTCGCGGACGACCCCGACGGACCGAATCGCCAAGGCGCTCCCTTCGACGATTTCTGGAAGGTGCCCCCCGGCCGGCGTCGTCGTCGCGCCACCGGTCGACTGGGCAATGGTCGTCCACGCGCTGAGGCAGGAGGAGACTTGAACTTCGTAGGTCAAATCGACGGCGCGTTCGTCGCGGCGGAAGTGCATTTCCAGGTAGGTTTGTCCGTCTTGTTCGAGAACGGCTGGTCGATGTGCCGCCTCCCCAGCATCCCGGACCCACGGAACGAGGCCGAAGGCATATTCCAGCAGGTTTGGAACCCCATCGCCGTCCGGGTCCGAGGTTTCAGCTCGCCCCAGGGGCGGCAAGGCCTCGAGGGCGGGCCAGTCGCCGAACGTCGTGTGAACCCCGATGGCGCCGACGGCATCGATGTCCGCGCCTCCGGATCCGAACGTGAGCCAGGGGTCGTGGATGGCATTTCCGACCGAGTCCTGAAAATCGCCACTTCCGGGGATGTCGATCAAGCGGACGTGGCTGATTTGCGCCAGACCCAGGTCTTCGAGATCGAAGGGCGTGCCCCAGGACTCGCCTCCGCCGTTGGCGTGTTTCCCAGCCACTCCCGTGACTTCCGTGGCGTCAATGGTGGCCCACGATGCGACCGGCCCAGAGGTTTGGGATCGGCTGGGGAACCGGACGAAGTCGCTTCCATCGACGGAAACTTCGACGAACGCGAGTTCGCCAAACACGTCTCCGGCCTGACCCGAGCCGCCCGCGGAGACGATGCCGTTTTCGAACACCACGAAGTCGGCACCGCTGAGGTTCCGGATCGGCGAGTCGAAGCTCAGCGTGAGAGAGCCTGGTGGATCGGCGGCATCGATGGCCGTTCGGTCGAGATCTCCCAGTGAGACCACGTCAAAGGTATCGCCCGTGACGGGACCGAGAGCGAGCGCGGGATCGGCGAACGAGGTTTCGCCATCGGAGCGGAAGTAGTCTGAATGACCGGAGGCCCAGGCGAAGAACAGCGGGTTCACGAAGTTCTCCGGATGAAGCGTGCCGAAGGGATCCTCCAACCGGGCCTTGCCGTCGCCGTGTGGGCCGGTGAAACCCGGCACCGGAGCGTCGAAGGGGTTTTCCGGGTCATCGAGGGGAGACGAGAAATCGCCAGCCCATCCCGGCCCGGAAAGCATCCCAGCGAGGAGAAGATAGGGGTAGAAATGGCGGAAGTTCACGGGCGCGCGCGATGGTGGGTGAGCAGCAGGGCGGCGGCGATGAGGAGTGCGAACCAGGGGGCCGGCTCGGGGATTGGCACGGTGGAAGCCAGTTGGTAGCCGAATTGAACGGAGTCTCCGCCACTGAAGCCGGAGCGGTT
>CAZCRA010000091.1:0-15290 GCA_964500945.1 uncultured Verrucomicrobiales bacterium
CGCCACGCCTTCGGTGGCCGGCTTGCGGCGCACCATCGGAGGCGCCGCCGCGCCTTCCTGCGGGACATTCGCCCCCTGCACCGAACCTGCCGGAACCGGATTGATCAGAGCGTGGGCGGGAAACTGTTCCAGGGCCTGACGCGCGGTCTGTGGCCGGTCTTCCGGATTGCGGTTCATCAACCACATCACCCATTGGCAAACCTCCATGGGCAAATCCGGACGAAGCTGCTCCAAAGGCACGACCCGGCTCTGCAAATGCGCCGCCATGACCTGGGGCGCGTTGTCCCCATCGAAAGGATACTTCCCCGTCAGGCAAAAATAGTAAATGCAACCCATCGCATACAGATCCGTCGGGAACCCCAATCCCCGCCGTTCGAACTGCTCGGGCGCCATGAAATAGATCGAGCCGAGAATCGCATCCCCCTGGTCCAGCGTCTGCGCGGAAGGCGCTTCGCTGACCTTCGCAAGGCCAAAATCCAGGATCTTGATCTGAAATCGACCGCTCGGACGCCAAATCACCATCACGTTCCCGGGCTTCAGGTCCCGGTGAAGCATGTTCACCGCTTGCGCCGCGATCAACGCCTCCAAAGTCTGATTCACCACGTCCTGAAAGTCCTGAAGCGTCAACAGAGAGCGAGCGATCGTGTCATCGAGCGTTTCCCCGCTCAGAAGCTCCATCACGACGAAGCCCCCCTCCTCGTCACGGCCGACGTCGAACACCGTAACGATGTTGGGATGATTCAGCGACGACATCGCCGTCGCTTCCTTCATCAACGCTTCCGCCGCCTGCTCGACTTCCTCCGCACTGGCCTCTCCGGGTGTCAACACTCGCTTCAGCGCCACCTCCCGCTGCAACTTGGTGTCGAATGCCCGATAGACCGCTCCCAAGCCGCCCTGGCCGATTTTCCCTTTCATCTCGTAGCGGTCTGTCATGGAAGCAGAGGGATTGAACGCCTTCCCGTGGTCACCAACACTCCGGCTCGACTGTAGCGCCTCGGACGGGCAAATCCAGTCCCAAAAGCCCCGGGCTGACAGCGCCTGTCAAAACCCCCTTGTCGTCCCTGAATAAGGGAGTCGAAAGCACCGGAGGCCCGTCTGCCGGGAAAGCGAAGCAAACCAGGCCTCGTCCCCCTTCAGAAGTTCGGGCTCCCTCCGATCGGGCGTGCCCGGTTCCTCAGACACCCCCAGCAGTCTCCACCCCAATCTTCCCCTCCTCGACGAAGACGGCGTAGACCTGCACTGGCTCGATCGCCGGAAGACTGAGCGCTTCCCCTGTGCGGAGGTCAAACTGCGCCCCGTGCCAGGGACAGGACACGCAAGTCCCGTCCACGAATCCATCGGACAATCGCACGTCTGCATGCGTGCACCGATCTTCGATCGCCAAAAACTCGCCTTCCCGGTGGAACACCGCCACCCGCTTTTCCCCGACCGGGTAAGACTTCACTTTCCCCTCCGGAATCTCTGAAACTTCGCCAAGCACGACCCGTTGAGCCATCCCACAACCTTCCTCCGATTGACATCGACGCAACACCAACGATCTTCCCATGTTCGTCATGAAAACCACAACTTTCACGCCCAGTCGGCTCTTCCTGCCCCTCCTCGTTCTTGCGCTCACCGGCAGCTTTCTCCTCCCCAATACCTCCCGCGCTCAGGTCGCCATCTACACACTCCAGTTTGAATCCCTTTCTCCGTCCGTGAATTACCGCGGATTCGAGTCGGGTTTTGCCGTGCTCGATCTCAGCGGCGGTCCAGCGGATTTCATTCTCGTCTTCGAAGACGAAACAGGCCGAAACTTCGTCCGCTCGGAAGCCTTCGGCACTTACTTCGTGGCCTCCGAAGACGGAGAACAGATCGGTGTGCTCGCCAATCCCGACACCGGCACCACCCCCGTCAACACCTTCGCGGCGATCGGCAAGGTCGACACCCCCTTGTCCGCCACGGTGACGACGACCGATGACGAATCCGGCGTGGTGAGCCTTGCCAATGTGGACTCCCGCCTGCCCAAAAAACTCGAGGGCATCATCCTGACGGTGGATGATAGCACGGCGGGATTCTTTGACGCCAACGCCGGGACGGCAGGCTCCAGTCAACTCACCGCCAAGCTCGACCTGGTCAGAACCAACCGGGCCAATCGCCAGGAGAAATCGCGCCAGGACGTCCTCGACGACCTTTCGGCTGAACTTCGCAGGACCCGCGTCCGGGAGTTGCTGCCCACCGGCGATACCCCCGCGACCGAACCGGACGGGGCCGTCACCGGTTGACCGCGTTTTCCCGGCCGAGCGGCCGGATCCATTTGGGCTTTTCCTCTGGCCCGGTTTCTGCTCCAGTGGTCGTTTGTTCTGCCGGGTCATGCCCGGTGAACGACCCAACCAGGCTACCCAGACACCTAATCGCTTTGCCATGTCCTCCACCTCCGCCTCCCCGGCATCCGCAGCCGCTCTCGCTCGAATCGAGACCGCCACCCTCCTCGACCTCGACGACCTCGTCGATCTGGTCATGGAACTCTTCCGCATCGAAACCGACTTCCAGCCCGACCAGGACAAGCAACAGCACGGCCTCCGCTTGATCCTCGAACAACCGAGCCGCGGTCGAATCTTCATCCTCCGGACCGACCACAAAATCGTCGGAATGGTGAACATCCTCTTCACCATCAGCACCGCCTCGGGCGGGTTCGTCCTGGTGATGGAAGACGTGATCATCCACCCCGACCACCGAGGCATGGGCTACGGCACGCGGCTCGTCCAGCACGTGATCGACTTCGCCCGCGACAAAGATTTCAAACGCATCACCCTCCTGACCGATAAGCTGAACGCGGAATCGCAGCGCTTCTTCCAAAAATTCGGTTTTGAGTTCTCCCACATGATCCCGATGCGCCTCATGATCGAATAGTGCAGTGATGACTCCGCTCTCCGCCGCCATCTATCGCGAAACCTTCGGGCAGGGAACCTCCGACCTCGCTCCGGGTGAAAGCGCCGCCGTCCTCTTCATGCTGGCGTTGTTCTTCGGCATGATCCTGGCCGCCCTCGCCCTCATTTGGCTGGCCAAACGAGAGCGCGATCGCCGGCTCCCCTCCGAAACCCAGGATCTTCTCGAGGAACTGCGCGACCGGCCCGATCCAGCACGGACCGGACCTTCCCAGGAGTCAGCTAAAGAGCATCGCGATCCCTGGGAGCGGGACCCCGAGTGGTGGCGGAGCTGAGCTTCATTGCCTCAGCCTAGCCCCAGATCGTCCAGCCACCGCCCGGTCGCCTCGAGCACTTTCCGTGCCTCCGGCCCGTGAAGAGGCTCGTGCAGTCCACCCTCCACCGGGACGAGGGCCACGCGTCCCGGTGGCAGGCGGTCGACCAGGCGCTCCGATCCTTCGAAGGGACAAACCGGGTCCGCCGTGCCGTGCGTCACCAGCACCTCCAAGTCCGGCGGAAAACGCTCGAGCCCACTCTCGACCAGGGGCTGTCGCTGCACCATTGCATGACCCAGCGAGGCCGACACCCAATGGTGGAACAAAGCCGGATCCTCACCTCCAAACGGTGCCGGGCGGCAGTCCTCCGCCCGCACGCCGGTATCGATCGGGAACCATGGCGCCAGACGCGCGGCCACCGGTAAAACTCTCAGTAACCACCCCGCACGCCGATTGGCAGGGTTGAGCAGCGGCGAACTCAACCACGCAAATCGGAACACACGCCTCCGGTCGGGAAGGTAGTCGAGCAGCGCAAAACCGCCCATGGAATGCGCGAAAGCGCCCAGCGGCAGGACGTCGTCGACCACTTCCCGGAGCCGTGCCACCCCGCTGTCGATCACATCCCGGATCGTTGCGAATCCGCCAGGAATATGCCCCCGAATCCCTTCCGATCGCCCACTCCCCGGCCAATCCGTGCCCATGACGACATAACCCCGTTCACAAAAAAATCTCGCCACGTGTTCGTAGCGTTCCACGTAGTCGCCAAGACCGTGCATCATGAGCACACCACCCCGCGGGTCCTCCTCCGGCCAGTAGGTCACACCGGACAGCCGCGGCCCCGCCGCGCTCGTCCACCGAGAACGTTCCAGCCTCATTCCGCCGCGAACTCGTCCCCCAGCACCGCCCCCAATTTCTGCACGAACCCCACCTCCTCCGGTTCCCCTTCCCGCGTGAAAGCATTCTCCAAATTCCGGATCACCCGGGCCAGGATCAGTTCCGCCGGTGCAGGAGTCGCCACCACGTCGGACACCTCCTGAGAAGACAGCGGGTGATGACGGACCAACGCATCCGCTCCGATCACCTTGCCTTCGTTGAAGCAGTCGATCAGATAAAGCTCGCCATCCTCCGGACTCACGGCTCGCGCCAGGAAATGAGCCGGGTAATTGCACCCGCCGATCTGGATCCCGGCACGAGCGCCCACCAGAATGTAGATCGACGCCAAGCTGATGGGATTCCCGTAACCTTCCGCCAAAACGCGCGTCAAATTGCTGTTCTGCGGGTGATAGTAATTTTCACTGGCACCAGCCAACCGTCCACTGCCGAAGAGGAAACCCGCCAAATCGCGGAAATCGCCCTCGGGCTCCTCTTCCACGAAGGCCCTTGCCAGACGGTCGAGTTCGTCCCGAATGGTCACTTCCTGGGAATCCGGAAAACTCAGGTAACGCGAAACCAGCTCGTGCCCGCTCTCCAGCTTCATCACCGACGAAGCTTCACGGCTCCACCTCTCCCACGCCCTCAGCAACGATTCGCGTTCGAATTCCCGCTGCAGGTCCAGCGCGTGGTCCAGCATCTCGGGCGCGACGTCCGGACCCGCCTCCTGAAGCAGCGCCTCCAAACTCGGACCGATCGCGGCCAAGCGGCGCTTCACCGCCTCGCGAACGACCTCGTTCTCGTCGTCCACCAACCGAAGCAGGGATCGAAGCTCGTCCACGCGCGCCATCTCTCCACCCAGCCGCATTCCTGCGTCCACGCAAGACAATAAATGGGTTGCAAAACAGCCCGCACTCCGTTTTGTTCCTCGCCCGCCAAATGGCGAAAAGGCGCGGTTAGCTCAGGGGTAGAGCATCACCTTGACACGGTGGGGGTCACTGGTTCAAATCCAGTATCGCGCATTCCTTCAGACGCCGGGATCTCGCCTCAATGGCTCTCGTCACGCTCCGCCTTTCCCCAGCCGCCCGGACGTCGCTCAGCCTCTCCGCCGTCGCCCTTCTTCTTTCCCTGATGCCCGCCTGCCTCTCTCGGGATGAGGGTGGTTCACCGGATCCCGCCAGCGACGGCTCCGCCCCGACTGAAGCCGGGTCTTTCCTGCCCAGCGATCTCCCGCCAGCCCAACCGTCGCCCCCGCCTCCAGGAGCCAATCTCCGGCCGGAAGAGGTCGCGCGCTGGGAACGAAACCCGGATCGTGCCTTCCACAAGGCCAAAGCCCTCGATCGGCCTCTGCTCATGCTCTTCACCGGACTGGCCTGGTCCGAAAACGCCCGGACCCTCGGCGACGAGGTGTTCCTCTCGCGCTCGTTCAACGCCTTCGCACGCCAGGAACTGGCGCTCGCCTTCCTGGACTACCCGCGCAACCCTTCCAACGCCCCGCCGGCCCTTCGGAAGCTCAAGGAACGCTTCCGCGTCAGCGGATTCCCCACCATCATCGTCCTCGATCCCTCGGGGCTGGAAATCCATCGCCAGACCGGCTACGCTGAGGGCAAACCGCGGGACTATTTCGAGGAATTGCACCGCGCTCTGAAAGGGACGGCGCCCGATTACGACGCTCTTCTCGAGCGCAGCGAGCCTGATTCGCCTTCCAGCCCGTAACCCCTCGGCAGCGGGCGCGTTGACGTTCGCTTTTACCTAACCATACTTAGACCCTTCATGGAAAACGTCATCATCATCGGCACCGGCTGCGCCGGCTGGACCGCCGCCGTCTACACCGCTCGGGCCAACCTGAACCCGCTGGTCCTCGCTGGAAACCAGCCCGGAGGGCAGCTCACCACCACCACCGACGTCGAAAACTTCCCGGGCTTCCCCGACGGCGTCATGGGCCCCGAACTGATGATGCGCATGCAACAGCAAGCCGAAAAATTCGGCACCCGCGTCGTCTACGAAATGGTCTCGGAAATCGAACGCACCGATGGCCACTTTCGCGTCGCCGCCGGAGACAAATCCTACGAAGCCCGCGCCATCATCATCGCCACCGGGGCCAGCCCACGCTACCTCGAACTCCCCGGTGAAAAGGAACTCATCGGCCACGGCCTGACCAGCTGCGCCACCTGCGACGGCGCATTCTACCGCGACGTTCCGGTCTGCGTCGTTGGCGGAGGGGATTCCGCTTGCGAAGAAGCCACCTTCCTCACCCGATTCGCTTCGAAGGTCTATCTCATCCATCGCCGCGACGAACTTCGCGCCTCCAAAATCATGGCCGACCGCGCCCTGGGTAACGAAAAAATCGAGCCGGTCTGGAACAGCGTCGTTTCCCAATACCTCACCGACGATGAGGGCGAAGTCCGCGCCGTCGAGTTGACGAACACCGTGACGGGCCAAAAGAGCGAATTGGCGGTCAAATGCGTCTTCGTCGCCATTGGCCACGACCCAAACACGGGTTTCCTCAACGGGATGGTCGACCTCGACGACGATGGCTACGTCCTCCAACGAAAAGCGACGATGACCAGTGTCCCAGGCATTTTCGCCGCCGGCGACGTCAGCGATCATGTTTACCGGCAGGCCATCACCGCAGCCGGCGACGGTTGTGCCGCGGCCCTGGACGCTGAGCGCTACCTCGCGGAGCTCGAAGACTGATCCCCGCTAAAAGAAAGAGCCGCTGCCCGGCCGGACAGCGGCTTCTACTCATCCACAAAACCAGAAACGCAACCACCCATTGAGACGCTCCGGAGTCGGCCCTATTCGACCAGCAGCACCAGCCCTGCACGGTTGACGCCGGCGCCGCTCTCCAAGAGGATTCCGGAGAACTCATGGAACTCGCCACCGGACTTCATCTCGGTTACTGCACGAACATCCACCGCGGCGAAACGTGGCCGGAAACCCTCGCCGCCCTGGAGACGCACACGCTGGAGGTCCGCCGCAGGGTCGCTCCGGATTCGGCCTACGGAATTGGCCTCCGCCTTTCGGACCTGGCCTCTCGCGAGTTGGCGGCGCCGGAGGCACTGGACCGCTTCCGGGCTTGGCTGGCGGCCCACGACGCCTACGTCTTCACCATCAATGGCTTCCCCTACGGCCAGTTCCATGGTGGCCGCGTGAAGGAACAGGTCTACGCCCCCGATTGGACCACCCGGGAGCGCATCGACTACACCTGCCGGCTCTTCGACATCCTGGCCGTCATTTCGCCCCCCAACCTGTCCGCGAGCATCAGTTCCCTGCCCGGCTCCTTCAAGACCTTCATCTCGGACGATTCCCAAATCGACCGGATCATCGATCACCTCATCACCTGCTCCAGACACGTCGATGCCCTCCGCCAACGGCATGGGCGCGATTTCCATCTCGGTCTCGAACCCGAACCACTCGGCCTTTTCGAGACTAGCGAAGAAACCGCCCGCTTCTTCGAGCGCCTCTTCAAACGCTCGGGAAACTCCGAAACCCTCCGCGAGATCATCGGCGTCAACTACGATACCTGCCACCTCGCCGTCGAGTTCGAGTCCGCCCCGGCTGCGCTCGACCGCCTCGCCAACGCCGGCATCCGGCTGAGCAAACTCCACCTCAGCTCCGCTCTCGACCTCGAACCCACGGCCGAAGCTCGTCGCGCCCTCGCCCACTTCGCCGAAGACACCTATCTCCATCAGGTCGTCGTTCACGACGGAAAACGCGTCTCCCATCGTTTCCACGACTTGCCGCCCGCTCTTGAATGGGCGGACTCCACCCGCCAACCAGGCGTTTCCTGGCGGGTCCACTTCCACATTCCGCTCCACGCCACCCCCGATCCCCCTTTCCGTTCCACCAGGGACCATCTGGAGGCGGCCCTCGACTGGCTCCAGCGCGACCCGGCGGCGTGTCGCCATCTCGAGATGGAGACCTACACCTGGGAAGTGCTTCCGCCCGAACTTCATGACGCTTCGGTGGAAGAC
This sequence comes from uncultured Verrucomicrobiales bacterium, assembly GCA_964500945.1. Lineage (GTDB taxonomy): Bacteria > Verrucomicrobiota > Verrucomicrobiia > Verrucomicrobiales > DEV007 > CAZCRA01. Next base: position 8,026 of record CAZCRA010000091.1, read on the forward strand.
CAGCTCGTTCGCGAATACGAATGGACCCTCGAATCGCTTCGAAAGCGTCAGCTGGCGTGAGCAGTCGACTCGCCAGAGCGTTCCTCGATCTTGGACGCATTTCGAACTTGCCCACCGTCTGGTCGAACGTCGTCGGCGCATGGTTCGTCGCGGGAGGAAACGCGTCCTTCGCCATTCTTCCGACCGCTCTCGCCGCCAGTCTGATTTACTACGGCGGCATGGCCCTGAACGATGTCTGGGACGCCGGGTGGGATGCCCGGCACGGAAAAGAACGCCCCATTCCTCGAGGCTCCATCTCCCGCCAAGCCGCGGCCTGGGCCGCCTCGCTCTCGATGCTCGCCGGCGCCGCTGGTCTGCTCGTCCTGGGAGCGAACCCACTTTGGGTGCCTGCACTGCTGCTTGCGATCCTGAGTTACAACGCCCTACACAAACGCTGGACCGGATCGATCTGGCTCATGGGAGCCTGTCGCTTCTTCCTCTTCATTTGCGTCGCCTCCATCCCTTCCCGATACCTCGCGCTCGAAGTCTGGCTTTGGGCTCTCTCCTTGCTCGGGTATGTGGCCGGCATCACGCTGGCCGCCCGCGGCGAGGACACAGGACATCCCGTCGCCAAAGATGCCCGAATCCTCCTAGGTCTCCCCGTCATTCTTGGCCTCGCCATGACGCCCTGGAGCGATGCACCACTTTTCCGAGCCTTTTTCGCCCTGCTCTTTGCCGCGTGGATCGTTCTCGCTTACCGGAATCTCCGCGGGCCGCGTCGAATCGGTGGTTTCGTTTCCGCCCTGCTCGCGGGAATGGTCTTCATCGATGCCCTCGCCGCGGTCGGCCAATCCCCCCTCGCCGCGTTCGTCTGTCTGGCGCTTCTCCCCGTAACTTTATTAATGCAGCGGGTGATTGCCGCCACGTGAACACCTTGACGGTTCCGTCAAAACACCGGAAATTTCACCTTAACGTGATTTTTCGATGCTAGAATCCTCATGATTTCCACGATCTCCAAGCAAATCGAAGTCAGCCACGCTTATCGGGTGCTGTTTACCGATCAGGCCTTCGATCCGGAGAACGCCTGCCTGCGCGACTTGATCGCTGAAGCTCGCGACCACCCGGGCCAACCCTCAAAAGTGCTTTTCGTCATCGACGAATCGCTCACCACCGCCTTCCCGCGCTTGGAGTCCGACATCAGAGCTTACGCCTCAGCCCATCCGGACGTCCTTCGACTCGCTGCCGATCCCGTCCGGATTCCCGGCGGCGAGGCTTCCAAAAACGATTTCACGTTCGTCGAAACCCTCTGGTCGGCGATTCATGATGCTGGAATCTGCCGCCACTCCTACGTCGTCGCGATCGGCGGAGGAGCCGTCCTCGATTTGGCCGGTTTCGCCGCCGCCACCGCGCACCGCGGCGTGCGACACATCCGCATGCCGACGACGACCCTCAGCCAGGGCGATGGCGGTGTGGGCGTGAAAAACGGCGTCAATTATTTCGGGAAAAAGAACTGGGTCGGAACCTTCGCCGTGCCCTTTGCCGTTGTGAGCGATAGCGCCTTCCTCACGGGTTTGCCGGAGCGCGAGAGCCGGGCCGGAGTCATCGAAGCCATCAAAGTCTCCCTCATCCGCGACGCCGGTTTCTTCGACTGGATCGAAAGCCATGCGGCCGGGATTGCAAAGCTGGAGATCGAATCCCTCAAAGCGATCATCCGGCGCAGTGCGGAGCTTCATATGAACCACATCGCCGAAGGCGGGGACCCATTCGAGCTCGGGTCCGCCCGGCCGCTGGACTTCGGTCACTGGGCAGCCCACCGCCTCGAGCAGCTATCGGGCTTTGGCATTCGGCACGGTGAAGCTGTGGCCATCGGAATGGCGGTCGATTTGATTTACGCTCGCCGCGCGGGACTGCTCGATGCCGCCAGTGAAAGCCGGATTCTCGAACTGATTCAGCGGTGTGGATTCGGGCTCTACGACGAATCGCTCAAGATGCAGGAGCAGGGGGAGCTGGCGGTGATCCGTGGATTGCAGGATTTTCGGGAGCATCTCGGAGGGGAACTCACCGTCACACTGGTCACCGGGATCGGGACGAGCATCGAGGTCCATGAGATGGACGAAGCCCTGGTCTCGGCCGTCATCGATGAGATGGAAGCACGTTTCGGGCCGGGAAAGAAAAAGCGGGCCGCGACCATTCCCGCCTTTCCCGTCTCGAGCTGAGACCGCGATTCTCGCCTTCCGACTCCGCCGGATCAGGGCAGGTTCAGCACGTCGCCTGGATAAATCCGGTCGGAGCTCAGGCCGTTCAGCGACTTGATCGACGACACCGTCGTGTTGTGGCGCTTGCTGATGCTGTACAGCGTGTCTCCGCGCACCACGGTGTAGCTTTGGCCGCTGCCGCTGGAAGCGGGTGGCGTCCGTGTCGGGGCCGAATCGTAAGAAGGCGCCCGGAAGGTGTCGCGAGGCTGGACGGGGGCCACGTCCACATAATCTTCGCTTTGCGGATAGGGCCGGCCCGAACCATCCGCCGGGAAACTGGTGTAGGGATTGTCCGGAACTCCATAGCCCGCGCCGCTGGCTGTCGAATTCGAGCCGGATTGACAACCGCTCAACAGCGCCCCGGTCAGCGCCGCAAAGCTACCCAATAGAAGCTGATATCGTTTCATCTGATGGTGGTGTGAGAGCGTGGGGACCTTACTCCATCATCTCGCCAGACTTCAACCTGACATTGATCCGCAAACGATTCCGGAATCGGTTTTGTGCGACGCCTTCGAGATCGCTTTCCTACGCACCTCTCCGACGAACCACCCTCCACGAGCATTCAGGGGACTGCACCCCGACGCGCCCCGCATTCGACTTTCGTCCCCACCCTTTTTCACTCCGCCATGCGAAAATCGCTGGCCAGAGCGAAATCCGCGGGCATCCAAGTAACATGGCCAAAGCCGCATCCCTCGCCCCAGGCGCTCCCGTGACCTCCATCTGGTGTGAAGTCCGGGAGAGCTCGATCCACGGGCGCGGGCTCTACGCAACTCGCCGTATCCCGGACGACACCCGGATCCTTCCCTATGTGGGCGAGAAGATCGATAAGGACGAATCCGATCGCCGCGGCTGGGAACGCATGGAGCGCTCTCAGGTGACTGGAGAAGCCAGCGTCTACATCTTTACCCTCAACGACGATTTCGACATCGACGGGTCCTGTGAAGAAAACATCGCCCGCCTCATCAACCACAGCTGCCGCCCAAACTGCGCGGCTTATGTCGATGAAGACGAGAACGAAATTTGGATCTGGGCGACGCGAACCATCGCCAAGGGCGAGGAACTCCTCTTCAACTACGGTTTCGACCTCGAGAACTTCGAGGACCACCCCTGCCACTGCGGAGCCTCGAACTGCGTCGGCTACATCGCCGGAGAAGAATACTGGCCCGAACTCAAACGCATCCTCCGCGCGAGAAAGAAGAAGGCTCGCGCCAAAAAGAGCCCCTCAACCCGCCGCAAAGCGAAGGCCTGACTGGCAAGGCAAAGGCAAAGACCCGTTCAGCTTTCGAGCATGCTCGGCACCGCCTCTTCCGCGGACGCCACAGGGCGCGTCAGGCGTCGCCAGAAAAAGTCCAGCTCCCTCGCGATGAAACCGAACAGCTCGGCCTGACGAGAAGCCGATCCCGGTTCGTCCATCTCCCCAATCAGGAAGTCGGCCGCAGCCGCCAGATTGACCTGGAGTTCACGATCCAAAACCAGCGTCTCCAGCGCGACACCGCCCGTCCCTGGTGAAACCTCCGTCCCCCGCTCGCGCGCATCGGCATGCCATGCGCGCCGGAATCTCACGAGCTTGAATCCCCGCATGCCGTCGGGCGCCTCCTCAACCTGCGTCTCCTTCATCCGCTGGGCCAGCCCCTCCCAAAACTCGGTCGAATCCGGCTCGGCGAACCCCATGCCAATCGTTTGCCGGTGAGTGTGCCAGGTCACCGTCCGCCCCACCTGATCGGCTTCCTGGGCGATCGCCGGGAAACGACGCCCCAGCACGGAGATCAACTCCATCAAACGGGACAGGTTCAGGCAATCCGAATCGCACTGGGCGTGGTGCAGCCTCCGCTTCTGAAACCGCTCAGCCAGCGATGCTCCCTCCTCGACTCGTCCGGCCTTCGACGGCTCGGCGTCCAACCCGCCTCCACGCGGCAGCTTTCCCGTGGCGCGAATCGCCTCCGCCAGCTCGTGCAGCCGCGTTCGCGCTTCTGAGGCCGGACTGCTCACGCCCTCCAATGTCTCCCCACGCGACGGCTTCACCCCCACCTCTTCGGGACCTCGGTCCACCCAGCTTTCCCAGGCCCGGGCCGCCTCACGCAGCACCTGCCGCGGCGACCGGCTGGCGGAGGCCTCGCTGAACGCCTCTCCCATTCGACCCTTCAGGTGAGCGACGAACGCCTTCTCAGTTGCATCCTCACACCCGCGTTCCCGCATGCGATGGCGAACCAGTTCCTCCGCCCCCGGGCTGTCCAACCCCTCCAACGCCATTTCCCTCCCGCGAAACCGGTCGCCCAAGGCCGAAACGACGGCGTCGCTCAACGTGGCGTCCCACAGATCCCGGTTGCACGACAAAATGCCCACCGGCCGTCGATTCCAGCTCATGATCTCCGCAAAACGCAGGAGAACCGGCCTGGCCTGATCGACTTGTCCGCTGAAGCGATCGAGATGATCCAGCCAAAGCACCCAGGGGCGGAGATCTTCCGCCAGGCCCATCAGCCCCCGCATCGCCGCCCGCGCATCCCCTTCGGAAAATCGCCGAACCTCACCCAATAAACGCTCCAGCCGGCCCGCCCGGCCCGTTTGCGCGGCATACCAAACCAGCGGCTGGGTCCACCAGCGCAGGACCGGCTCATCCACGCCCGCCGTTTGCGCCACACGTCCCGCCACCACCGGTTCCAGCTCGCTCAAATGGTCGAGCAACCAGCTCATCGCCTGCCCCGGCACCCGGGGGTCGAACCACCGGCGATGCGCTTCCAACGCCCGCTTCCTCAGCTCCCACGCCCGGTCGCTCCGGGCAAAACCCACCTCCAACCCTGCCGCCACGTAGCGGCCGCACAGAAAACGCGCCAACTCGTCCAGCGCAGAATCCGGTCCGCGAGAGCCCGCCGTCCGCTGCCGATCCAAATCCCGCACCATCGCCTCCAGCCAGGCCCCCCACGTTTCACTCCCGCTCGAGAGCGGACGAACGTCGAAATCGAAACCGCAGACGAAGCACTCCCCGCGCACTTCCCGCCGCAGCCGGCGCAACAGGTGAGATTTCCCATATCCGGCGCGAGGCGCGGAAAGCGTGACGTATCGCCCCGTAAAAACGCCAGCACCTGGCGCCGTCATCTCCCGGACCCAGCCCTTCAATTTCGAAAAGGCTTCCGCATTCACGAGACGGGCCACCCCGCCGCGCTCGTGATCCACGTCTTCAGCGAACGGCTTCTTCGGCAGCACTTCCATCGGTTGGTCCACCATCCATCCCCACCTTGCTCACGTTTGGTCCTAACACAATCTCCAAATGACCCGGCTCCGCTTCGAGCTCCTTCGATTCGCGTTTCAGCGGTCGCCGCCTATAGTGCGGGCAGGCCATGGAAACCTTCCTCTCCATTCTCCAAAACCCCTTCACCTGGGGCCTCCTGCTCGGCCTCCTGTTCGCCGGACTCGCAACCTGGAACTTCCTCAAGACGCGCCTCGAACTCGGACGCTACAAGCGCATGCTCAGCGATAAAATGGAGATCGAGTCCGCTCAACACCGCAAACTCCACGAGGAAAAGGAACGCCTCGCCAAGGAAAACGAAAACCTCCGAATCAAGGTCGGCAGCACGCGGGACACCCCCGCCCGCGAAATGGAGCGCGAACTCGAAATTCTCGCCCGCGCCGAACGCGCCATGAACGTCAACGCCCCGGGATTCGCGGGCGCCTGGGAGTCCGCCAAGGCCCGCGCCCTCGAGGAAATCCAAGCCGAAGAGAGCGGGCAGAGCATCCCCAAACGCATCTACCGGAAGTTCTTCAAGGGCGGCACGCCCCCTTCATCGGGTTCCGCCAACACCCCGGCCCTGGCCGAATCCAGCCGTTCCAAAAAATCATCAAACGACGATCGGAACAGTGGCGGCTCCCCGAGCGACCGCGATTGACTTGCCCTGCAGATCTCCCGCGATAGCGTGCTGGCGTTTTCACCATGGACCTGAACTTTCCACCCGGCGATTTCACCGGTCATATCTTCGACTGTGACGGCACGGTCGTCGACTCCATGCCGCTCCACTACCGGGCCTGGCTCGCTGCACTCAAAGAACACGGAGCGCCCTTCGAATTCACCGAACCCTACTTCTATGGTTCAGCCGGAATCGCCGAGGCCGACGTCACCCGGAACCTCAACCGCGAGCACGGCTCGAACCTCGATCCCGACGGCGTGGTGCGCAGCAAGCAACGTTGGTTCCGCCAGCACATGCACGAACTCCAACCCGTCGCCGCGATCGCCGCCATCATCGAACGCCTCGCTTCCCTCGAAACACCCATGGCCGTCGCCTCTGGCAGCGAATTGGTGATCGTCGAACCCTCCCTCGAAATCGTCGGCCTCCGCCACCACTTCGACATCATCGTCACGCCAGAATTGGTGGAGCGCGGCAAACCCGCCCCCGACATGTTCCTGCTGGCCGCCGAAAGAATGGGCGTCCCCCCTTCGTCCTGCCTCGTCTACGAGGACGGCCAGTCGGGCATCCAAGCCGCCGAAGCCGCCGGCATGAGCAGCGTCTTCGTCCCAACTGCCGAAGCGCGGTTGGCCGAACTCGCCGCACGGAACCGCTGAGGCCGGTCAATAGTAAACCCAGTGGTTGATCCAACCGGGCAGCGACAGCGGCACCGTCGTCAGCCAGATGATCGTCGCCACCGAGAGCGCACAGAAAATCCAGGCCACCGCCCCGGTCACCCGGGGAAACCGGATCACCAGGGTGTGCAGCCCCACCGAACCGACCAGCATCACTGGCACGAGCACCGGAAAGAAAATCCGTGGATACCATGCCGAAGGCAGCACGAAAAAGAGCGAACTGAAGTAGGCCACCCAGGCTGCTGCCAGCCAAAATCCAGCCCCCATTCGCTCCCGGTCCCGCCAGATCACCAGAAGGAGCGGACTGAAAATCGTCACCGCCAACGCCTGGAGCGTCTCGACGTTCTGCCCCATCTGCAGACTAGCGTAAAATTCACGGGCGATCCGGACGTTCTCGAACAGGTCAAACCTCAGGTAGAGCCCAAGTAGGAGAGCCAGCGAGATCCCGCCACTCCAAGCCC
>CAZCRA010000092.1:0-10840 GCA_964500945.1 uncultured Verrucomicrobiales bacterium
TAAAGGTTGACCACCGACCACCGACCACCGACCACCGACCACCATAAATGCTCTCTCGTCGCTCCATCCTCCGCGGTGCCGGCGCCGCCATGGCGCTTCCCTGGCTCGATGCCATGACGCCGGCTTTGGGTGCCACTTCCCAGGTGGCCCCACGCCGATTCGTCAGCATCTGTCACGGCCTGGGCTTCCACGGTCCCCGCTTCTTTCCCTCGTCGTCCGGCAAAGACTTTGAACTGCCGGTTTATCTGCAGCCGCTCGCCGCTCTCCGGGGCCAGTTCACCGTCATCTCCGGCACCTCCCATCCCGAAGTCGGTGGCGGCCACAATTCCGAGTCCAGCTTCCTCACTGCGGCCCCCTACAGCGGCACACCCAGTTACAAAAACAGCATCTCCCTTGATCAACTCATGGCCGAGCGCCTCGGCGCCGAAACCCGCTTCAGTTCCCTCGTCCTCTCCGCGAAAAACCTGGCCTCATCCTACACCCGGAGCGGCGCCATGATCCCTCCCGAATCCTCCTCGTCCCGCCTCTTCGCCAAACTCTTCGTCCAGGGGTCGCCAGCTGAAAGAAAACGTCAAATCCACCGGCTCCAGCTCGGACAGAGCATCATGGATACCGTGGGTGAGGACGCCAAACGCCTCGAACGAAACCTCGGACCGGCCGATCGCGAAAAACTCGACGCCTGGTTCACCAACGTCAGGGAGGTCGAGCGTCGCCTCGCCAAAGCCGAAGGATGGGCCGCCCGTCCCAAACCTTCCGTCGACGCCCCGCCACCCACCGACATCCCCGACGACGCCGACTTGGCCGGCCGCCAGCGCGTCATGCTCGATGTCATGTCCCTCGCGCTGCAAACCGATTCCACGCGCTTCATCACCCTGCATCTTCAGGGCGGCAACGGCGTTCCACCCATCGACGGTGTCGAGGAGGGTCACCACAGCCTCAGCCACCACGGAAAGGACGAGCACAAACTCGCCCAGCTCGAGCGCATCGAGACGGCCCTGATGCAAAACGTCGCCACGTTCCTCCACCAACTTCAAAAGGGGAATGAGGGAGATTCGAGCCTGCTCGACCACACGACCGTCTTGTTGGGAAGCAACCTCGGAAACGCCAGCAATCACGACACGAAGAACATGCCCATCATGCTCGCAGGCGGCGGCTTCCCCCATGGTCGCCACCTCGCTTTCGATCCTCGCGATAACGAACCACTACCCAACCTCTTCCTCAGCCTCCTCCACCATTTCGGCCTCGAAGACGAACGGTTCGCCTCCAGCACCCGGACCCTCCCAGGGCTCACCTGAGAGAATCCATCTCCATCCCCGCCCACGCGCCCCGGCGAATCACCATCGGTAGGTAAAGCTCACCCGCAGCTGGCGCGGCTCATACGGATGGACGTGAAAATCCTCGAAGCCACCCAGCGGTTCTCCCGGTAGACGGGACGTATAGAAATACTCGATGTCGTTGTCGTCCGCATCCAGTAGGTTCAGCGCCTCCAGCGCCACCTCCCACTGATTCCGGCGATACCCGACCCGCGCGTTCAACTGGAAGGCATCCTTCGATTCCACACTCCCGTCGCCGTTCAGGGGGCGCGGGGAAAAATAGCGCGCCCGCAGGCTCCCAAAGGCCCCCTCGTCCCGGCCCAGCGTAATCCCGCCCGAAAAGGAAACCGGCACTGCATTCTCGATGAGTTCGCCACTGGGGATGAAATACGAATCGGTCACCGTGAACTCCGTGTCGATGTAGAGGAAGTCGTTCGGCCGCCAGTAGTTCGACCATTCGACTCCGTACCGCTCGCTGGCATCGCCGGCTTCATTCGTTCCGGCGTCCCCAATATAAACCAACTCGGAATCGCTCTGCAGATACCAAACCGCCAGCGTGCTGGTGAGACCGGGCACAAGCTGAGTTCGAATCCCGGCTTCCGCACCGTAGCTCCGCGCCAATGGAGTGACCGGATCCACGGCGTCCCCCGTCACCGGATCGACGACGGTATTGATCCCTCGCGCATCATTGCTGTGAAAACCGAGTCCGCCGTTCAAATAGAGCTCCGTGTCGAACCAGGGACCCAGCACCAGCCCGGCCTTCGGACTCACGATCGTATCCCACCTCGAACCCGTATTGGCCTCCAGTTGACTGTCGACGTCGAAATAAAAGAGGTCCCCACGAATCCCCGTCTGCGTCCGGAGCCATGGCGCCCACCGGACCTCCGCCTCGGTGAAACCACTCAAACTCATCTCGTAGACGTCATCCTCTCGAGTCGTGGAAAGCACCCGCCGGGCCCGCGTCTTTCGAAGCGCCACCCCGTCGATCCAATCGTGGTGGGTCTGCAATCCCATCGCCAATTCCGCATCGCGACCGATGAAAGATAGCTGGTCAAACACGTGCGACAGCTGCCCTCCAGCGAACCACCGGTCGTCGAACTGGTTGAACTGATCCCCATTCACCGGGTCTTCAAGAAAAAGCGTGAAGTTCGAATAGAGATCGAGTTGATAGGTCCCCGCATAGGCCGAGAAGTTGGTGACCCCGCTGTTCCCGATCCGCTGATGATCGATCGATCCGCTGTATCGATAGGAGCTGCCACCCACCGTGGGATCGATGAATCCCAGCCGGTCGATCCGTCCGGAGCGGATGGCTCGCAATGGAACCTGGTCCGTGGCATCCCACCGCGAATCGTAACCCATGAACGTGAAGTTCGTGAAATCCAGTTCGTCACCGATCGAGTAGCGCACGAACCCGTTCCACCGCTGGAGCGAGTCAGGCTGCACCCACGGCCCATCGTAATAATTGTATTCCAGTGCCACCGTCAGATCGCCCTCCCCGGCCTTGATCGTGTCGGCGATCAAACCCCGGTAGTAGTTGTTCTCCCCAAGACCAAACGTCGCGATTCCCGAAGGCAGACTCCGGTAGAGACGGAACCGGGCGGCCCCCGCCGAGGTGAAATCGCCGAACTCAGAATAAAACGGCCCTTTGTAATATTCCAGCTCCTCCACCAGTTCCGGAATGAGGAAATTGATGTCCGCATACCCTTGCCCGTGTCCATGGGTCCGGAGATTGACCGGCATGCCATCGACGAAAATCCCGAAGTCGGTCCCGTGATCCAGGTTGAACCCGCGCAGGAAATACTGATTCGCCTTCCCGCCACCGCTGTGCTGGGTCACGATCAATCCCGGCACGACCTCGAGAAGCTCGCCCCGCCGCAGGAACGGCCGCTCTAGAAGCTCTTCGGCACTCGCCTGCCCTTTCGAGGCCGCTCGCGCTTCCCCTAGCAAATCCTCGGCTTTGCCCGTCACCACTGTGGCTTCAAGCATCCCTTGGCCCGTCACGGTTTCCTCGTCGACAGGAGGACCTTCGTCCTGAGCAAGGGCCAAAATCGGAACCAGCATCGGGACGGCTGGAAGGCAAATCAGCGTCACCAGTCGCTGCGCGACGGACGCGAAAACGAGTGTGGATGAGTGCGTTTGGTGTTTCACGCCCCTCACAACGAGCCTTCTGACCCGAACCCACAGAAAAAAAACGCCGGATTTTTAAAAACTTTTCGACGCCCACTCTTCTCCGTTTCCCATTCGTCCTCTTCCCTGCTCGCCATTCCCCCCTTCCCATGTCATCATCCGTCCATGACCATCACGACCGATCCCCGGCTCGAGGCCGACGCCACCGCGCTCCGCCAGCTCATCCGTGACTGGGACGACGCCCTTTATCAGAAAGACATCGATCGCCTAGCCACCTTCTACACGGAGGATTGCACCATTTTCGACGTCAGCTCCCAAGTCGTCGGACGCGATGCCGTGAAGCCTCTCTGGGAGTTCTGCCTTCCCTATTTCGGCCCTCACATCGGCGTGGAACGAAAGGATGAAGCCCTGTGCGTGTCGGGAGATCTCGCCCTGTTTCATTCCTACAACCGCCTGAGCGGAGTATTGGACGGAGCCGACCTCGATGCGGCCCGTTCGTGGCTGCGCACCACCGTGGTCTTCCGCAGGATCGACGACACCTGGAAGATCCACCACGAGCACATTTCCTACCCCTTCGACTGCGAGAAAGAGAAGCCCGCTTACATCCTGGATGAGGCTTGAGGAGCCTGAAAAAGCCGGCCGTTGACCCCGAACCAGCCCTAGCCAATGAGCGTTGAATTCTCCATCAAATCCCCTGCCTCCTTCGACCAGAACGACTGGCTCAAACGCCTCCGCCAGAAGCTCGGCAGCGACGACTCCCCCGTTCTGCTCTGCTTGAGATGGTGAGAAGAAGGTCTCGAACTATCCGCAGGAAATCCCAACCATCATTAGCAAGGAAGCAGATCTCATCTCCTGCATGGGCCCGCACGGCGACTTGGTGGAGGGCCTAGTTCCCGCTGAAACGTTCTTCGATGCCCTTCGCGATCATGCCGAAGACCTCGGCGAGGTCTACTACATCCCCCCCATCGATTTCCGGGCCTCCAGCGCTCTCCTCTCGGTCCTCCGGTCCAATGCGGTGAAACCCATAACGGGAGAACGCCTCAGGCAAAGCACAGCCTCCCGCTAAATGACGATGAATCCAGAACCAACCACCAACGGGAGGCAGTTGTCCTCCACCGATTTGTTAGGTCGAATGACACCCGATTAAGCCGCCTAGTCGAGAAACTCTATTAGATCGAGCTGAATTCGTGAGAATCGGAGCGAAGCGGACATAGGCTGCCGAAGGCAGAGCAACGCGTCCAATTCGGACCTTCCTCTTCCAGCCTCCCCGCCCTCTGAAGTGTCACCACTTCAGCTCCCCGAAGCGCAAGACGAATGGACCGAAGAACCGGTCCCTGTCCCCCAGCAGACAGGGAGATGGAGTGCCACTCCGTTCTACGGAAAACGATGCACTAGGCCCGACCGGCCGGCACCCCCTCAAAACAGCGTGTAAGTCACCGCCAGACCCGCGGTCACGATAGCCACCATATTCATCAACTTGATCAGGATGTCGAGGCTGGGGCCCGACGTGTCCTTGAAAGGATCTCCCACGGTGTCCCCGATGACCGCCGCTTTGTGCGCATTGGATCCGCGCCCTCCCAAGTGACCGTCTTCGATGTATTTCTTCGCGTTGTCCCATGCCCCACCCGCATTGGCCATGAACACCGCCAGGGAAAACCCACCGGCCATCGCCCCGCCCAGTAGCCCGATCACCCCCGGCACCCCGAACACCAGCCCCATTAAGACCGGCGCCGTCACCGCGATCACCGCCGGCAGAATCATTTCCTGCTGGGCCGACAACGTTGAGATTCTCACACACCGCGCGTAGTCGGGCTGCGAGGTCCCTTCCAGAATCCCAGGAATCTCCCGAAACTGCCGCCGGACCTCGTCGACCATCCTCCCCGCGGCGCGCCCAACGGCGTTCATCGTCAACCCGCTAAACACGAACGCCATCATCACCCCCATGAACATGCCCAGCAGCACCTTGGGATTCAGCAAGTGAACGTCGAACGCCTCCATGAACTCCACCAGCCCCGCTTCCTGCGCGGCTTGCACCGTATCGAACCCCAACTTCTCCAGAACCGGCGTCAGCTTCACCTCCGGAAGATGGGTGAACGCCATCTTGATCTCCTCGATGTAAGCCGCCAACAACGCCAGCGCCGTCAACGCGGCCGACCCAATGGCAAAACCCTTGCCCGTCGCCGCGGTCGTGTTCCCAAGCGCATCCAGCGCGTCCGTCCGCTGCCTCACCTCGGGCGGCAAATGACTCATCTCCGCGTTCCCACCGGCGTTGTCCGCGATCGGCCCATACGCATCCGTCGCCAACGTGATGCCCAAGGTCGACAACATCCCCACCGCCGCGATCCCGATTCCATACAAGCCCATGCTCAAATGCTCCGCATCAAACTGGAACCCTCCCGCTGCAAAACCGAATGCCAGCACCGTCCCAACCACCACCGCCATCACCGGGAACACCACGGAGATCATCCCCTCTCCCATGCCGCTGATGATCACCGTCGCAGGCCCGGTCTTCGATTGCTCCGCAATCCGCTGCGTCGGCCGGTACCCGTGGGAGGTGTAGTATTCGGTCGCTCGACCGATGAAAATCCCCGTCGCCAGACCCGTCACGACCGAGCCCCAGAGCCCCCAGTGATTCTCGAAGCCGAGGAACCGCAGGATCACCCAGGCCGCGATCACGATCAGGATCGAACTGGCATTGATCCCGAAGTTCAGCGCCCCCATCAACTCCTTCATCCCGGCGTTCTCCTTCGTCCGAACCAGAAAAATCCCCACGACGGATAGCAGCGTTCCCACCGCCCCGATCAACATCGGCGCCAGCACCGCCGCCTCTTGAAGGTGCATCCGGTCCGCATCGCGCAGATACGCCGCCGCCCCCAGCGCACACGCCGCCAGAATCGATCCCGCGTAAGATTCGTAAAGATCCGCGCCGAGCCCGGCCACGTCGCCGACGTTATCCCCCACGTTGTCGGCGATCGTCGCCGGATTCCTCGCGTCGTCCTCCGGAATCCCCGCCTCGACCTTACCGACAAGATCTGCGCCGACATCCGCCGCTTTGGTGAAAATCCCACCCCCGACCCGAGCGAACAAAGCCTGTAGCGAGGCCCCCATCCCGAAGGTCAACATCACCGTGGTGATGATCAGCCGCTTGTGATGCGCATCCTCATCCGAGATGAAGGCGTTCAGCACCGCATACCAAACACTGATGTCCAGAAGAGCCAAACCCACGACGACCAGCCCCATCACCGCCCCCGAACGGAAAGCCAGGCGCAGGCCGCGATCCAACGATTCACTGGCCGCCTGCGTCGCCCGGGCGCTCGCCTGCGTCGCCGTCTTCATACCGAAAAAACCTGCCAGCCCCGAAAACAAGCCGCCCGACAAAAAGGCGAACGGCACCCAACCATTCTGCACCTTCAGCCCATAGGCCAGGAAGGCGAAGACGAGGGTCAGCCCCGCAAAGACGATCGCCACCACCTTATACTGCTGCTTGAGATACGCCACGGCCCCGTGCCGGACGTGCGCCGCAATCTCGCGCATCGTGTCGTTGCCCTCGCTCGCCTTCATCATCTGCCGGTAAAACAGAAAAGCGAAAAACAACGCCGCGACCGCTACGATGGGCACGAACCAGAAGATCGGCAGAATCGCCAGGACAGGATCAATGGGCGTTAGAGTCATTGGAAAACAACAATCAAATCTCCAGGACGTCGGAATCCATGGCGGCCTCCTCTCCGCCAAGACTCACTCGCCAAACGCATTCCGCGCCGATCGCCACCACACGTAGTGCTCGTCTTCCAGCTCTTCACGCGATGGCATCGGGAAAAACAAATACTCGTCGGCACGCCCCACGAAGAACCCATTCTCGATCGTCCGGAATAGAAGCCTCGATTGCATCGACCGGCTCACCTGTTTCGTCGCTTTGTCCGGTTGCTCCTTCAGCTCCCGCAGGCAGTCGCGAAGGTGATCGATGCTCGGATATGGCATGTCCTCCGAGTGTGGCGCTTCCGGATCGGCCGCCAAACCTTCCAACGCCAAGTCACAAAAAACCATCTGATCCACCGAAACCGCGTGCGAACGGTCCGTGATCTCTCGAAGGAATTCGGGCGGAGAAAGGCGCGACACCACCCGCGGCGTGATGGGGCACAGTTCCTGATACAACCAGTAACGATCCTCGGCCGGTGCGCGATAGGCGCCCGGGTCCAACCCCAACACTCGCCCATCGACCGTCGCCAGGTAAAAACGCTTGATGGCGCTCAACGGCACGTGCTCCAGGACCCGGTAAACCCCAAGATACACCGATCGCTTCGGTTGACCGTCCTCGTGCGGCACGCATCGCCGCTCCATTTCACGCCAATCGAAGTAGTCCGATTGAAACCCGGGTTCCACCTCGAAAAAGAGCGCCTGCCCCCGGGAGCGCCGGTGCGAGCCAATCGCGTAATAACTCCCAAACGCCTCCGGCCCCAACTGAGAGGCGATCAGCGACTCCGGGATCAAGGACAGGTAGAGGTGCTTGTCCACTTCGCCACCCTCACGCAAGTACGTCGTCGATGCACTGCATCAGTTGGCCTAAATTCACCGGTTTCGGCAAAACCGTCATGTTGGACGATTGCACCACGCTCTCGGGACTCGTCTCACCGTGAGCCACCAGCGCCGTGACCATGATCACCGGTATCTTCGATAACTCCGGATCGCTGCTGAAACTCGCCGCCAGGTCACCGCCGTCCATCCCCGGCATCACGATGTCCAGCAGAATCACGTCCGGCTTGAACTCGCGCGCCGCCGTCAGAGCCCGCATCGAGTTGTTCTCGACGTGAACGTGAAAGCGGCCCTCCCGCTCCAGGTTCATCTTCAAAAGCTGCGTGAAGCCGGTCTCATCGTCGATCACAAGGACTCGTGGTGTCATAACGGTTTGGGTTTTGATCATTTACATCAGGTCCGCAGCAGACTGTCAATGGCCTCCCCCTCGGCCCCATTCATCGCCCGCAAAAGGATTCGCGCTTTGGCTCCTCCAAACTCGCGGTTCTCAATCGCAATCGCCCCACCATGCAGCTCCACGATCTTTCGCACCACCGACAAACCTAACCCGGTCCCTTTCCCCGTCGGCTTGGTGGTGAAAAAAGGATCGAAAACCTTCTCCAGGTTCTCCGTTGAAATCCCGCTCCCGTTGTCTTTCACTTCCAGAACGACCACCTCGTCCCCGGAGCGCAGGTGACCCGCCGTCCGCACCCCTTCGTCCCGTGTGACATTTCCCAGTTTGTCCGAGTAAATCAGCACCTCCAACGTCGGCCGAGCCGCATCCTTCATCGCGTGGATGGCGTTGATGAACAGGTTCACCAGTACCTGCTCGAATTTGGCGCTGTCGATCATCACCTTCGGCAGCCCCTTCTCAAACTCGATCTCCACCCCGATGCTCCCGCGTGTCAACTCGTGCCGCAGCAGCAACAGCACCGATTGCACCAAATCCGAAAAATCCGTCGGCTCCATCTCCAGCTGCCGTTCCGACGAAAAATCCACCAGCCCTCGCACGATCCGGTCCGCCCGGTCGATCGCCTCCCGCATCTCCGAGAGGATGTAAGTCACGTTCGGATCGCCCTCCCGAACACCTCCTGACAGATACTCCACTCCCATCAGCAGCAGGGCCAAGGGGTTTTTCACTTCGTGCGCCACACCCGCCGCTAGCCGGCCCACCGATTCCATCTTCTCAGCCTGAATCAACTGAAGCTGGATCTCCTGTAACTCTTCGTTCGCCGCGGTGAGGTTGGCGTTGAGGTGCTCCAGTTGTTGCCTCGCCTGAACCCTCTCCGTGATGTCCTCCGAAATACCGACCACCAACGTCCGGCCCCGCTCCTCGTCCACCACGGGCACTTTGATGGTGTGAACCCAAATCTCACCAGCCCCCTCCGTGACGATGATCTCCTCCTGAACCTCGACCAGTTTGCCGCGCCGCACGACCATCTCGTCGACCTTCCGGAAATACTCAGCCGATTCTTTCGAGAAGATCTGCTCGTCGGTCTTTCCGATCGCGTCCTCCTTCTTGATGGTCGTGATCGCCTCCTGTTTCTTGTTCCAAAGCACGAATCGAAAGCCGTTCGATGCGTCCTTGGCGAAAAGGGCAATCGGCAAATCGTCGAGCACGCGGTGCAAAAACGCGCCATCCTCCGCGGTGATCCGCGCTTCCGGTGGCAGGAACTGACTCGGGTTCGAAGACATGGAATCCCGGCATCCTATCGAACTTGAACCTGCTTGAAAAGCTCAGAGCCTTGGCCCTACGTCCGACGCAGCGCCCCCTTTCTCACCCTTCCGCCCGGGCGGTGTTCCCGGGCCGCGTCGCCTGCAAAAGTCCACGAAGGTAACCGGCCGCGAAAAGCCGCCCCAGCATCTCGTATCCCGGATGGTCGTTCGGTTCTCCCGCCATCGACGGCGCGTGATCCGGACGGAACGTCCCCGAGTAGCCGATCTCGTGCAGCGCGCGCATCACCGCCGCGAGGTCGATGTCGCCGTTGTCGTGCCAGGTCTCACGAAATCGCTCCGCCGTCCCGGTCACGTTGCGAAGATGGACGAAGGCAAGCGATTCCACGTCATTCTAAAGTGAGCTGGACCCCAACGCCGATGTGGGATGGAAGGACAAGCGGATGGCCGAGATCATTTCTGAGCCAGTCCTTAGCCTGGATAATTCACGAAAAGAGGAAAAAAAAGGGCGGGAATAGTTTTAACACATTGATTATCAATGTGGTGTGAAAAAACAAAACCCGTTCCCGCCCAAGAAGAACATTTCCACCGAGCCGCTTCTTTTCCAAGCACCGAATCGACAAAAATTGCGCGTCTGCTTCGACGAGCCGGAGATCACCAGCGACGCCGGGCTGCTTCTGCTCATGCAGCACCCCTGCGTGGCCCGCGAGATCGAGGCGTTCGCCCAATGCCTCGAGGATCCCCGCAAGCGCCACTCGCATTCCACCGTCGAACTGGTCGCCCAGCGCGTCTTCCAGATCCTCGCCGGATACGAGGATGGCAATGACTGCGACTCGATGCGCCGCGACCCGTTGCTCAAACTCGCCACCGGACGCCAGGCCGATGGCGCGCCTCTGGCCAGCCAGCCGACCATGTCGCGCTTCGAGAACGCCGCCTCGACCAAGGACTTGCTGCGCCTCCCCGGCGTGGCCATCGTGTTCCGTGCCGACAGCCACCACACCAAGCCCGAGATCATGGACTGGTGCGAGGACAACCAGGTCGAATCCATCACCGGACTCGCTCCCAACACGAGACTCCACGAACAGTTCGCGGACGCTGCCGCCAGGGCGAAAGCGATCTACCAAAGATACTGCGAACAGGGCCGCCCGGAGGAAGTCGCCTGCGTGTATGCGTCGGATTTCTACCAAGCCGGCACTTGGAGCCAGCCCCGGCGGGTG
>CAZCRA010000092.1:10940-14830 GCA_964500945.1 uncultured Verrucomicrobiales bacterium
CGTGTATGCGTCGGATTTCTACCAAGCCGGCACTTGGAGCCAGCCCCGGCGGGTGCTCAAGGGGACGAAGCTGGCGAAGGCGAGCTTCGTCCGCATCCGCCTGGAGTTGCTCAAGTCCGGAGCGCGCGTGGTGATCCGCAAGACCTACGTCAGCGTCCATCTCGCCGAAAACCATCCGCTGAAGGGGCTGTGGTCGATGCTGGCGGCGCGCTGCGCGGCGTTGCGCCGCTGCGACTCTGGGTGAAACGGGGTTTCCAGCCCGCCGTGCCCTGTCGCGGCGGGCCGCGCCAGCGTGTACGGGAATCACGAAGATCGGCCTGAGCGCCCCGATCCGCGGCCATGGGACGACCATCGCCCCGCTGTCCGCTCAGCCAAGAGCGCTTCAGAGGTCGGACGTGGCATTGATGAATTATTCAGGCTAAGCGGCCCGAAAGGTCCCAGGGTCACTCCCCACCCTCCCCGCGAATCGGCGTGGCCCGGAGGGAGGAAAGCCCGCTGCCCGGCGGCAGAATCCGCAGCGCGCGAAGCTCGATGCCCTCCTGCCGGAACCGTTCCGCCATGTCGGTCCAGAGTTCGTCACCGGAACGCCGCCGGTACAAACTCCGCCGCGCCGTGCGCTCCGCTTCGCTGAGATCCAGGCTCTCTCCTTCCACCGGCGTGTCGCGTAAAATTTCGGGGAGCAACGGCTTCTGCGGCGGTTCGGGCGGGGCACCCGGATGCGGTTCGACCCGGATGCGTTCGGCCTCGGCCAAACCCTGTTCGACCTGGCGGTTATAGGTTCGCACCCGGCGGTTGAACGCCTCCACGGAAGCCCGGAAGTCCCGGAGTTCCTGATTGTAACGCAACACGGCGGCATTGTAGGTGTCGAGGTGCGTGTTGTATGACTGCACGGCCGCGTTGTAACGATCCACAAAGGCCTTCATCTCCTGCTCCATGGCCTTCGCCTGCTTCAGGTAAGCGACCAGCGACGCGGCATCGCCCGAACCCTGAAGGTGGATCAGGTAGTAGGTGAAGAGCAGCGCCGAACGATAGTTCAACGACGCGGCCCGAGCGTTGGGCACCGCGCCGGCCCACTGCGCATGCGTCAGGTCCATCAAGTCGTCGGGGTGCAGGACGTCCAGACGGAACACGCCTTCTCCGCTCTCCCGCAGCCCATATTCTGCCGTCAGGTGTCGCCGGAGGCCCTCCGCCGAATCGCGAAAATGAAAACGAGCATCGTCGAACGGCACAGCCGCCAAATACTCCGCAAAACCCTCCACGAACCAGACCGGGAGCACGTCCAGCCACTCGTGCATGACCTGGTGGGTGATCTCATGGATCAGCGTTCCGGCATCGAAGCGCTTCCGGTCGATCGCCACCCGCTGGCCCACCTCGCGAACGCCCAACGAGGCCATCGGCACGAGAATCTCGCTCGTCTCCAAGACATACACCCCAGCCGACCCTTGAGGTCCACCCGCACGGAGGTAGTCGTTGCGGTTCTTGAAGAGCCGCACCACGAAACGTTCCTCAGAGGGGGACGGGTCCAAATTCAGCGGGAGACGCTGCACGGCGAACAAGGTGCTCTCGAACGCCAGCGAGTAACGCTTGATCAAACTCGGCGCCAATTCGACATCGCAGTGAAACTCGAAGTTCGGCGTCGCATACACCCAGTTCCCCGGTTTCGTCTCCCCCAGCGGCCGGGCGGCGAACGTGATCATCGGCCGCAAATCCGAGGGCCAACGCCCCACGTCGAGACCGAATCCGATCGCTTCCCACTCCTCGAGGTAGGCCTTGTCCGCATCGCTCAGCAGCTTCCGGTCGATCGTCACCTCCGGCCCACGGTAGAGATCCACGCGGACCGTCCGGGCATCCAAATCAATCATCACACCCCGAAGCGGAACCCCTTCCCGGTTCGTCCAGACCCGGACCTCGGGCTCACCAGCCCAGGACACCGCGGGTGCCGTGAGCAGAAAGGTGACGATCCCGATCAGACCGGCGAGAAAACGCGGGTAGACCATAACCAACATGCAATTTGAAGCTCACTATGTCACGAAACCGTCAAAATACAAAATCGGAATTTTGCGTTGCATCCCCCCATCCCCCTCATCCCCAGGGCCTCACGGCGGAAAAATTTCAGCGCGACCCTGACCGTTTGCCCGAGCCAGGCGCACGATCTCACCCGTCGCGAACGCCGAGATCTCGAGCGCTCCTCCCTCCGCGAGCCGCAAACTCAGGCCTCCCGTTCTCGCCGGCTCCAACAACCGCGCGCCCACGCCTGCCACCGCTTCCCGGAACCCTGGCGGCATCGATTCACCCTCGGGAAAATCGAGATCTTCCGCCACCACCACCCTCGGCTCCACGGCCCCCAGCCACCGCTCAGCGTCCGTCAAGTCGCTGGCGTGCCACGAACGCACCAGCACGTCCGCTCGAACGTCGATCCCATTCTCCAGACACCACATCTCGGCCTGAAGTCCAATGTCGCTCGTGCAGAGAATCCGCCATCCTTCCCACTCGATCCGCACCACGACGCATTCGTCATCCGCCAGCCGCGCGTCCCCCCACCCCTGGGGCGGAAAAAGCACTTCGAACCCCAGACCTCCCGCCGTTTCGTGCCTCGCCCCCGTCCTCACGCCGCCTTCCAGCTCTTCACCCAACCCCACGCTTGATCGATGCGGTAAGCCCGTCGCCCAAAGCCGCTTCGGCCTGAATTCCTCCACCAGTCTCTCCGCCGCACCCAGATGCGTCGCGTCCCCATGTGTCGCCACAAACCCAGCCAGCCGGCTCACGCCCCGCTCCCGTAGCCAGGGCCGGACCGCTTCGACATACGTGCCCGCCCGCCCACAGTCGATCAGCCAGGCTTCCCGCCAAGACGGTCCCGCATCCAAAATCGCCACCGGTTGGCAGCTCTCGCCCGTGGCGAACAGGGCGATCTTCACCACCTCCGCGTTCCATTGGTTCACCAGCACCCCGGCCGCGCCGAGCTGGCAGAGGCTGAATGCCAGACTCAGTGTGGCGCCGGCCACCGCCAACCAGGCCAACGGCATCAAGAACCCGTTCGCCAGAATCCCCACCGGCGTCATCATCTCGAAGTGCCAGGCAATCAGCGGCGCCGACCCTGCCCAGGCCACGAGTGAAACCGCAAAAAGCTGCACCGTCCACTGGCTCGCGCTCACCTGGCGGCGACGCCACTCCGGCACGAGTTCAGGCGGGAGAAACGAATCCGGTTCGAGCCGCCGGCAGGCAGGCCGCGCCACCAGAGGCGTCAGCAGCGCGATGCAGGCCACGACCGCAAACGAAAGCTGAAAGCCTGCCCGGTAGAGCTGATGACTGTCCCAGGCCAGAATGGCCAGCGCCGCGAATCCCAAACTGTTCATGAGACGCGGTTGGCGCCGGAACAGGAAACCCGCCAGAAAAGCCACCATCATCAGCGCTGCCCGGACCGCCGACGGACTCAGCCCCGTGACGAAGGCATACCCGCAAACCGCCAACGCGATCCCCCAAATCGCCTCCCGCCGCCTCACCCCAAATGCACGCAGCAGCAGCCAAACCACCGATCCGAAAATCCCGACATGCAGCCCGCTCACCGCAAAAATGTGCAGCGCCCCACTCTCCCGAAACGCCGACTCGATCCCCTCGTCCGCTTCCTCCCGCGCCCCCAGCACCATCGCGCGAATCACCCCCGCTTCCAGACTGTCCGCCGGTAACCCCCTCGTCACGGCATCGCCCACCCATTCGCCGGCGCGATCCGACACGTCGAGCAGCCGCCAGAAGCGCGACACGCCCACCGTTTCCAACTCCAGCCAGCTCGCCAAATCGACCTCGCCCACGACACGCGTCAGCCGCCACTCCCGCAGCCGCTGCGACGCCTCACCCGGGTTCCGCGGCGCCGGAAATCCCCGCACCCGTCCTTC
>CAZCRA010000093.1:0-14776 GCA_964500945.1 uncultured Verrucomicrobiales bacterium
CGCCATCACCGGCGCCCCGCTGAGCCCCTCCACCCCGTGCACCACCGCCGTCGCGCCCTCGAGCTGAATGTTCGCCCCCATCCGGTTCAGTTCCGCCACGTGCATGAACCGCTGCGTGAAAATCGTTTCCGTCACCACACTGATCCCCGGCGTTAACGTGAACAGCGCGCACATTTGCGCCTGCATGTCCGTCGGAAATCCGGGGTAAGCCTGCGTGACGATCTCGCACCCGGCCGGTTCCTCGGCGGGCATCACGAAAATCTCGCCGTTGTCCCTCGGCTCGATATGGTGGCCGCACTCCCGCAGCGCATCGATCACCGCCTCCAAGTGGTCGGCCCGCGTCCGCCGAAGCGTGATGCCATCCCCAGCCATGGCGCCAGCCACGAGAAACGTCCCGGCTTCGATCCGGTCGGGAATCACGGTGTGCTCGGCGCCGTGAAGCTCTTTCACCCCGTGAATGTGAATGCACGGCGAGCCCGCCCCTTCGATGCGCGCCCCCATTTTGTTCAGGAAATTCGCGAGGTCGACCACCTCCGGTTCGGCCGCGGCGCCGTCGATGATCGTCGTGCCCTCCGCCAAGACGGCCGCCATCATGACGTTGTCCGTGCCCAAGACCGTCGTCCCGTGCTTGCCCATCAGGTTCAGCTCTTTGCCCACCAGTTGGTCCGCTTTCACGATCACGTTCCCGCTCTCGACGTGGATCGCCGCTCCCAGGGATTCGAATCCTCGAAGGTGCAAATCGATCGGACGATCCCCGATCACACACCCCCCTGGCAGCGATGCCGTCGCTTCCTTCGTCCGGCCCAAGAGCGGCCCGAGCACACAAACCGACGCCCGCATCTTCCGCACGAGGTCATACGGCGCCGAGGAGGAAAGTAAATTCTCCGCTTTCACCGTCACCGTCCCGCTGGCCCGCTCCACCTCCGACCCCAGCTCGCGGAGGATCTGAAGCATGAAGTTCGTGTCACTGACGTCCGGCACCCGGCGGATCGTGCAGGCCTCCCGCGTCAATAACGTCGCCGCCAGAATCGGCAAAGCCGAGTTCTTCGAGCCGCTGATCGACACCCGCCCCTTCAATCGAGGCCCTCCATGAACCACCAGTCTTTCCATACTTGTCTTTTCCGATTCAGTCTCTGGGCCACTCTCCCGTCAGGAAACGCTCCAGCCCTTCCAGATCGCGGTGCGTCTCCACCGATTGCCACCCCGCCGAACGCGCCGCATTCATCAACGACGCACCCTGCCCCTCGCCAAACTCCATCGCCACCACGGCCCCGGGATTCGCGTGCGCTTTCGACTCCCGCAGAAAACGTTCCATGATCTCCGTCCCTCTCGCTCCCCCACGAAGCGCAACCTCGGGGTCGCGCCTCACCTCGGGGGCAAGCCCTGGCATTTCCTCGTCCGGCACGTAGGGAAGGTTGGCCACCAGCAAATCAAAGCGATCCTCGAGCCCTTTGAAAAGGTCACTTTCGACAAATCGCACGTCGCTCCCCTCCAGTGCCTCCGCCAGCCGCTCGGCATTCTCGCGCGCCAGCGTCAACGCTTCCTTCGAAACGTCGGCCATCACCACCTGCACGTCTCGCCCCACCAGCGCCGCCGCCAGCGAAAGCCCGATCACGCCCGACCCACAACCCATGTCCAGAATCCGAACCCCCTCCTGCCACCCCCGCTTGACCAGCCGGTCCACTAACTGCTCCGTCTCGGGCCGCGGAATCAATGCCCGCTCGTCGCACTCGAATTCGTGCCCGTGAAACTCCACCGTCCCCAGAAGGTGCTGGAGAGGTCGCCCGTTCGCCCGCTGCCTCATGAGTTCCCTGATCTGCTCAAGCTGCTCCTCACCCAGCGGCCGGTCGAAATCCACATACAGCTTCATCCGGTCGCATCGCAAGACGTGCGCCAGCAGATGCTGCATCGTCGTCCGCGCCCCGTCCACCCCATGCTTTTCGAGGTAGCCGGTTCCTTTTTGCAACGCGTCCAGGATGGTGGTCATGATCCTGCTCCAGGCGTCGGGCCCATCGTGAGCCGCGCCATCATCATTCCGAAAGCCCTGCTTCCTTCAGACGTTCCTCCATGTCCGCCCGCTGCAGCTCCGCCACGAACTCCCCGAGTTTCCCTTCCATCACACCTTCCAAATGG
Source organism: uncultured Verrucomicrobiales bacterium (assembly GCA_964500945.1). Lineage (GTDB taxonomy): Bacteria > Verrucomicrobiota > Verrucomicrobiia > Verrucomicrobiales > DEV007 > CAZCRA01. The sequence continues at coordinate 2,134 of CAZCRA010000093.1, forward strand.
TGCGAAGTCAACGACACCCGATGATCCGTGACCCGGTTTTGCGGAAAATTGTAGGTCCGAATCTTCTCCTCACGGCCCCCGCTGCCAATCAAATTCCGGCGGTGCTCCGAATACTTCGCCGCTTCCTCCCGCTGCCGGGCCTCCAGCAGTTTCGAGCGCAGGATCGTTAGCGCCTTTTCGCGGTTCTTGTGCTGACTCCGTCCGTCCTGGCACTTCACGTAAATCCCGGTCGGCAGGTGCGTCACCTGCACCGCCGAATCGGTGGTGTTGACGTGCTGCCCCCCGGGCCCACCTGAGCGCGTTGCCTGAATCTGCAACTCCTCCGGCTTCAGCTCAATGTCCACTTCTTCCGCCTCCGGCATCACCGCCACCGTCGCGGTCGACGTGTGGATCCGCCCCTGCGTTTCCGTCGAGGGCACCCGCTGTACCCGGTGAACCCCGCTCTCATATTTCATCGTCCGGAAGACCTCGTCCCCCGAGATTCGAAAAACCACTTCCTTGAAACCGCCCACCTCCGATGGACTGCCCTCCAGCGGTTCCACCTTCCAATCCCGGCTCTCGGCGAACATCTGATACATCCGCATCAGATCAGCCGCGAAGAGCGACGCCTCATCGCCACCCGTCCCGGCGCGAATCTCGACCAAAGCGTCCCGATCTTCGGTCGCATCACGCGGAAGCAAGGCATACTGAATCTCCAGATCCAGACTCTCGATCCGCGACTGCAACTCCGGGATCTCTTCCTCGGCCAGCTGCGCCATTTCCTCGTCCTCGGACCGTGATAGTTCCTCGTTTTGTGCCAATTGGGCCTTCGCCGCCTCCAGCGCCTCCCAATTCTCCAGAAGCCGCTTGATCCGCTTGTGCTCCTGCATCACCTCACCCGCATTCCGCGCATCTTCGTAAAACGCCGGATCGGCCATGGCCTCCTCCAGTTCGGTGAGGCGTTCGCTCTTTTTCCGGATGAGTTCGGTGTAGTCCATCAGCCTTCGCTATCGTTTGGTCGCGACACGAAAAAGCGGCCCAAGCGGACCGCTCCAGTCCAGCCTGCGCCGCGGGTTGACCAGGGACGATGCACTAGTGCATCGTCTCAGAAAAAGGTGTGCAGATGCACGAGGATTTCTCTCCGAGTTCAAGGCGGACCTGTCCGCCGAAGCCTCGGCGAAGGCGGAAGAAGCGAGCGGTGCGAGCACCGTGAGCGCCGAGCAACGCCGAAATCGGGGGGAACGATCGTGTGTTTTCGTCCATGCGAACCTCGTGAGCCAATCTTACCAGCCTTATCCAGCCACTCTCAGCTGTGCACCTTCTTCTGCGACGATGCACTAAACGTCGGATGCCTTCGGACGCTTCCGCCGAACTCGCTCGGTCCCGTAGCGTTTCTGGAACTTATCCACTCGGCCGGCGGTGTCGATGAACTTGGTTTCGCCCGTGAAAAACGGGTGACAGCTCGCGCAAATCCCCACCCGCATGTCTTTCACAGTCGACCGCACCTCGTGGGTCTCCCCGCAGGTGCAGGCAATGGTCGTCGTTTCGTATTCGGGATGAGTGTCGGCTTTCATGGGTGCGGACGTCGAAAATAGGACTCGGCTGCGCCCGAATCCAACGGGCCCGGAAACTAGATCAGCTGTTCAAAGAGGGCAAGCCCAAAGAGTGATTTTAAGGCTGTCCCCCAATGGCACGGGATTAAGCGTAGCCCTCGAGCAAAGTGGCAAGGACTTCAGTCCTTGAGAGCGGCGAAAGCCGCCAATGAACGTCCTTAATCCCGTGCTATTCGGCTGTCCCCTTGCTTGCCCGGCTGACCTACTTCGCCTTGATCAGTTCCACCAGCCGGGCCGCCAACTCTTCAAGCTTGGCGTCCAACTCCGACGCCCGGTCGACTTGCTGCGCCTCACCGGTCACTTCATCCGTTTTCGTGCTCAACACTTTGGCCACGATGAAAGTCTTCCCAGCCGTGCCAAACACGCGTCCGCTCACCACCCAGTCGCACCCGGTCTTGTTTCCCAGACGCTGAGCAGCCGCGGCGTCGATCCGCATCCCGCCAGGCAGCGATTTCACCGCGCGCTCCATCTCTTCCGCGTTCGTGACCTCAAAACCGCTTTCCGCAAACGACTCGGTCAGCACCGATAAAACCTTCGCCGAAACACCAGGCGCATTCTTTTCTTCAAAGGGAACCACCCCGATTTGCGGCCCCGCCCAGGCGGAACCCGCGATGGTCAGTGAGAGCAGCAGAAACGCTGCGGTCCAGAATGCTTTTTTCATGAGCTTGATTCGTTTAATTAGTGTCTCGAAAATGAGGGGCTCGCCTCCTCAGCGGCACCTCGTCTCAAAGCTTCAGCTTCTCCACGCTGACCCCGCCGCGTTCGGCTCCCGCGCCAGGAACAACCATCTCGATGCCGTCATCCGTCGACACGAGAACCTCGCCCCCTCCAGACTCCACAATCTCCACGTTTTGCATCCGGTTCCCGATTTTCCCTTCAAAACTCGTCCCGCTGAAAGCCACGGCCTTCCTCACCCCATCACCCCGCCCGCTTTCCTCGTCGAATTCCACCGCGTAAAGCTGAGAATTCGGACCCCGCCTCACCGGTGCGGTCGCAAACACCACCTCGATCCGCCCGTTGTCGTGGAAGAGCAATCCATTGACCCGGTCCGCACCGATCAACTCGATCATTTCACGCACCGCCGCCAGGTCCGCCCCACCCACCACGGTCGACCCGCCTCCCCCAGCGGCGCCTCCACTTCCCCCGCTTCCTCCAATCAGTGGTTGATCGAACAATCCCCAGCGCGAGCCCGGGACCAGAAACACGACCAGGGCCAACCCAAACAGAATGATCCCAAAGAGCAACAGAGCCCGTTTCAGCGGCGAGAGCCCAAATTTATGAATCGTCAAAGCGATGCTCGCCACCGCCGAAAGTGCCGTGAAGATCCACGCCACGGCCTGCAGGATGTCGTCGCTGATGAAGTCCAGATTGGAGAGCGTCATGTGGTTCGGTTCTGGGGTTCGATTACAAAAGCCGGAGCGTTCTCCCAGAGGCCTCAACCAATCCCATGACCTTCCCCCGGGTCAAGAAACACTCCTGTCAGGGTGAAGACGTCTCACCCGCCAGTCTTTGCAACAAAGGCTGCAGCACCGCTTGCATTCCCGGCTCCAATTCCATCGCTCGCAGATAGAGCGGAACCGCCGCGTCAGGCCGATCCAGCGCCTCGAACGCCCGCCCAAGGTTCGCCGTCGCCGTCGCGTTGAATGGATCCCGCTCCAGCACTCGCGTGAACCCCTCCGCCGCCGCATCCGCATCACCCGCCGCCAGCATCAGCAGCCCCAGGTTGTTCGCCGCCCCATCGTTCCGCGGAGAAAGGCGAAGCGCCTCGGCAAAACACACTTTCGCCCGATCGTCCGTCTTGTACTGATAGAACACGTTGCCCAGATTGTACCAGGCTTCCGCGTCGCGCGGGTCCAATTCGACGGCCTTCTCCAGATGCTCCTGGGCGCTGAAAAGAAAGTCCTGACACAGGTAGGCCGCCCCCAACGCCGCGTGCGCCTCCGCATCCGTCTCGTCCAGCGCCACTGCCCTCCGTCCGTGCGACACCGCCGTCTCGTGCTTACCCAATTCCGCGTAGAGCCTCGCCAACCTGGCGTGTCCTTCAGCGGAATCCTCCGACCGGGTTTCCGCTCCCTCCAGACTCAAGTGAAGCTGGTGACGCCCGATTGCCTGAACCAGCCTCACCGTCCGCCCCCCCGCATCCGTCCCAACGATCAGCAGCAACTCGCCCGCCTCGTCCCCGGCCTCGGGCCCCCAAGTCACCAACCCATCCTCGCTCGATCGGTAGCGAATCTCCAAATCGAGCCGGCTACCCGCTGCGAGAACCACCGGCTCTTCCAGCCAATACACCTGCTGCCGATGAGCCACCCAGTCCTCGATCGCAAAAAGCTCACTCGCCTTCTCGCCGCCGATGCTCGCCCCAGGAGGCGCCGTCGCACTCAGCCGGAAGCTCCGCGCCAATCGATTCGCCGAAGGGAAAAAACCATACAGCGTCACCTCCGTCGGCGAAATGAACAGGTCCGCCGCCCGGAAATCATTTCCATCCGCCTCGATCCCCAGCGCCTCGTTCGCCATCCGCAACATCAGCGGCGCACTCCCCGAGGCTTCCCCGTCCAGCCAAACCGCCACCCGCGGCTGAATCTCACGCTCCGTCCCGTCCGGTTTCAGCACCAGCGTCACCACCACATCCGCCTCGGGATGCATCGGCCAACGAATCCCTTCCGGATAAACCTCCACCGGCCTCGCCGGCGACCACCCACCGATCATGCTGATCGGCCGTCGAACCTCCGAATACAGCGGCCGGCCCGAAAAACCCGCTCCCTCCTCCGCCCGGTCGCGCTCCCGGCTCGCATCCGTCACGTCCAAACGCAACTCGCCAAACGCCAGGGCTGCCCCTGCATCGACCCGAAGCTGCAGCGCCTCGATTCGCCCCATCTCCTCCAGTCCTTCAACCGGCAAAACGAAGGTCCGGATCATCTCCTGCCCCTCGGTCGGAAGCGTCCAGGATTCCTTCGAAACAAGCAACAGCTCCGGCGCCCTCTCCGGCGGAAGCGATCGCCCGGCGTCCAAAGCATGCCCCCGCGGCGACGGCAGCCAGGACGCACTCTGAGCCAAGCTCGAGGTCCCTCCAAATAGACCCAGGCAAACCATCATCCATCCTGCGAAACCCATGTGCCACCCTCGCGCCAGCCCTAACATCGCGCAACGCCGAATCCTTCCTCCCTCACCCTTCACCTGCACCTCTCTACTTCTCACCCGCGCCCGGTCCACGAAAGGAACGCCGTAACCGGCTGAAGGACTGCCACGCGTTCACCAGCATCACCACCGACGCCGCACCGAAAAACAGATCGAACGCCTCCCAGCCCGTGAACATCCAGATCGATGCCAGGATGTAGAGCGGGTATTTCGTGCGAATCACCAGCTGCAGCGGCACGCCGGCAAAATTCTGCAGCACCGAGAAGGCCACGACCACCACGTAGAGCACCGCATACAAGCCCCCCAGCGCCGGCTGCGCCAGCCCGTGATGCAGCACCAGCAAGACCGTCACCACCAGTCCCACCTGGTCCGCGCACACATCCGTGAACGCCCCGGCGTCGTCCGCCGTCCCCGTCACCCTCGCGAAGACGCCATCCAAACCGTCCATCAAGACCGCCAAAACGAGCGAGCCAAAGGCCAGCAACGGCCAGCGGTCGAACCCCACCGCATACGGAATCAGCAGCAACAATCCCGCCAGCGTGAGATGATCCGCTTTGAGCCCAAACTTCGCCAGCGGCCGCACCAACCGCCCGAAAACCGTGGTGCGCCACGTTGCGAACCCTTCCTGCACCGGACGCTCGGCATCGGCGAAGTCGTCGAGCTCGCCCTTTCGCTTTTCCCCCGCTCTCACCAATCTCCCGGCGAGAGCGCCTCCCTCATCCGCCAGGCCGCCCGCTGCCCCCAGCTCTCCCTGCGCATGGCGCGACGGATCTCGCCCTTCTGCCAGGCCTCTTTGAGCGTGATCACCAAGGACCGCGAACAGTGGTTCACCTGATCCCACCGCTGTTTCTGGCCCCGGTATTCCCCTCGCGGATTCGTGTTGCTCGTCATGGACGCGAAAACCGTCTCCGGATCCGCCGCGCCACTCCCCACTCGGTCCACCAGGCATCCGTAACCCAGTTCCTCCGGAAAATGCGCGTCCGAACCATGGGCCAAAAACCGGACGTCGCTCCCGTCGTGAAACGCGGCTTCCATCGACTGCGTCAGGTGCATCCTCCGGTAGGTCTGCGGCAAAAGCTTCGTCCCGATCCGGTTCGTCAGGGCGAGACAATCGCTGTAACAGAAGTTACTAACCTCCACCCCGCCCAACCGGCCCGCCAGGCGCTTCGCCTCCGTCTCTCCAAAATACGAAACCGCCCCGGTCGTTCCCGGCGTGAACGGATGCGGCAAAAACGCCGCCAAGGGTGTTTGCGGATCGCTCGCCAGCCGGAGAACATCGTCAAAGGTCGGTCCGTAGGGAACCAGCAATCCTCGAAGCGAAGGCGCCGCGTACCAGCCTGCATCCACCCCGAACACGACGACGTCCAAACCCTCTCGTGTCAACACTTCCACACCCGGCAGCAGCGTCGTCCCGCTCTCGGACGGTCGCTCGGCCTCGAGTTCCCAAAACGACTCCGCCGGCCGCTTCCAGCTGTGCTCGCTGACCACCACGACATCCAGGCCGTGTCGCTGAAAAGCCGACCAAACCTTCGCCGCCTGACAAGCCACCGGCTTCCGGAACTGGAAGTTCGGATGGAAATGATAATCGACGAAAAGACGCCCAGTCATGATGGCAGCTTCACCAGGGCACCACTTGCGCCCCAGCCAGTATCCTTCCCCTCAGACACTTCGCAACCCTGAAGGAGTTCACGGGACGATCGCGAGAATGGGAGCGAAGCGGACATAGGCTGCCGAAGGCAGAGCAATGCGTTCAATTTCGTCCGAACCCACCCTTCCGAGAACCATCGAAATTGGACACCCGCTCGGCCCTCGGCACCGTGTCCACGCTGCCTCCCGAAATCCTCTCGAATTCCGCTACACCCGACAAAGTCTCTCAACCAGGCTCAACCGAGCATCATCCCCCTATCCAGCACCCGCTCCCGCCAACTCGGCCTTGCCCTCCGTCTGGTAAGTCTTCATGCCGTAGCCAAGCCGGCTTGGACGCCCCGCGATGTCCGCGACGGCCTCGAAAAGCGGCTCGAATTTGTCCTCGAACAAATCCCCGATCAAACAATCGGTCAGCGAAGGCCGGAGATCCGGGTTCTGCTTGATCAATTTGCCGAACGAAAACTCCTCATCGTAAAAAGCATACACCAGCGCCCGCATCCGCTCGATCGCCTCGCAGACCTCACGCCCGTAGCCCTCAAATTGCCGCGCCGAAATGTCCCCGCTCGTCAGCGCCTCATCGATTGCATCCGCCGCCATCTCACCCGTCTTGAGCGCCAGGAAAACCCCGCTCGAAAACACCGGATCCAGGAAGGCAAACGCGTCGCCGGCCAGCACGAAACCGTCCCCGGCGCAAAACTCCGAGCGATAACTGTATTCGCCCGTCACCCAATACTCCCCGGTCTGGCACCCCGGCTCGAGATGCTTCTCGATCCACCGGTTCTCTTTGATCTCCCGCGCCATGATCTCCGCAGGATCCCGTAGACCCTCCCGAAACAAGTAATCCCGCTCGCCGACCAGCCCCAGTGAAACCCGGTCGTTCCTCAAGGGAATGTACCAGAACCAGCCACGCTCAGGCGTATACGCCACCGTCGTCGTCCCTTCGTCGATCCCGGGGTCCCGCATGGCGCCCTCGTAGTAGGTCCACAGCGCCACCTTGTTTAGCGACGGATCCCGGCGCCTCCACCGGTTGCGGCTGCTCAGCAGCGCGTCGCGCCCCGTCGCGTCGACGGTCACCGTCGCGAAATGCCTCCGCTTTTCTCCATCCGGATGCGCCGCCTCCACCCCGATCATCGTCCCATCCTCGTCGTAAACCGGCTGCGTCACCCGGGTCCCTTCGAAAATCTCCACGCCCGCCGATTTCGCCCGATCGAATAGCATCTGATCGAAATCGGCCCGCTCCACCTGCCAGGTGATCGAGGAGGGGTGATCCTTGTGCTGGTAAAAATAAAACGGGCGCGACTGCGATCCGTCCGGCGTCACGAACTGAACGCTCTGCTTCTGAACGAACCCGATCTCATCCATCTTCGCCGTCAGCCCCAACCGGTCCAGGGTGAACCAGCAGAACGGCATCAACGACTCCCCGACGTGGTAGCGGGGAAAAAACGCCTTTTCGATCAACAGGACACGCCGCCCCGCATCGGCCAAGAGGGCGGCAGCGGTCGACCCGGCTGGGCCTCCACCGATGACGATCACGTCGTGCTCGGATTCCATGGTCTTCATCATTTCAAAACTACGAGGCATTCCCTCCCGCCGGATCGGTCATGACCGGCAAAATCTCGACAATTTCGGCAAAGTGCTGCCCATCCGGAAAAAGCAATTCGTTGCACCTCCCCCAAAGCCGCGTGCCGGGACGTTCCCCGAGCGCATTCGCTAGAAGGTCATCGGCTCGAACCGAGAAAAAACCTCGCGGAGCCCCTCGATGACTCACCTTGTGGTGCTCCAGAACGCCACCGAGCGGCGCCTGACCCTCTTCGATCTCACGGCGAACCTCGGGTTTGAACCCCGAAAGATGGATTCGAATTGCTCCACACTCGACCGGCAACAGGTCCCCTCGCCGGCGCAGGATCACCAACCGCAGCAAATCATCGTCCCGGTCCTCCTTGTCCAAGACCTCCAGCCGGAGTTCCTGGCCATGATGTCTTCCCAGTGTCGGAGTCATGTCCCACTCGTGCACCAAAAGCTCCCGCTCCACCTCAGGCAGCTCGGGCCCCGGCGTGAACTGGACATCCGGCACCTCCAGATGGCGCCGGTCGTAAAAATGAGCCAGCGGAGCCAGCCAAACGGTTTCCCGGACGTCAGCAACGTCCAGTTGAACGGTGTCAGGTGTAGCGGGCATCGCGGTGTTCAGGCAGGAAAAAGGCGTGCAGCAGACGGTCGACCTGCAGCAAACCATCACGGTTCAATCGAATCGTGTCTCCATCCACTTCGAAGTAACCCTGCGCCACCAGTTGCCCCAGTTCGCCCTTGAAGCGCTCCAGGGGATCGATCCCAAATTTTTCCCGGTAGTAAGACGCGTGGATCTCCCCCAGCTTGAGTCGGAGAATGAATTCCCGGACGAAACGCTCCTCTTTCGAAGTCTCGTAGGCCCGGTAGATCGGCAGTTCTCCTCGGTCCAAGGCCGTCATGTAGGGCCCGATGTCCGCCTGGTTCTGGCAGTGCATGCCGTTGAAATGCCCGAACGACGCCACACCGGCCGAGAGCAGATCCGCCCCCTCCCAAAGCCCGTCCCGATACACGAACTTCACGTTGTCCGGGTCCTTCACCACCGTGGTGGCGCTCGAAACCGTGTAGCCGGCTTTCTCGAACTCGTCGAAAGCGTAGCTCACCCAGCGCCGCTTCGTCGCCCAGTCCGCCACCGGCGCCGTCATCTGGCCCGCCGCTTTCATCTCCTTATAAAGCGTGGTGTTGTAAGGCACTTCCATCTGGTAGATCGTCACGCACTCCGGCGCATACTCAAGGGCCTGATCCACGCACCGGCGCCAGTTCTCCTCCGTCTCGTCCACCATCCCGGCGATCAAATCGATGTTCAGCTGCGGAAAATCGAGGGACTTCGCGAACTTCAGCGCCCGGTGAAGCTCCTTCGAACGGTGCGCCCGCCCATTCAACTCCAGGATGTGATCATCGAAATTCTCGATCCCCAGACTGAGCCGCGTCACGCCCAACTCCCGGATCGCCTCGAGCTTCTTCTCGTTCAGCGTCCCGGGCTCGCATTCGAACGCGACCTCCTCCGCCTCCTCCCACGGAAAGCATTCCTTCATCCCGTCCGTCAGCTCCTTCAGCTGCTTCACGGACAGGTAGCTCGGGGTCCCTCCCCCGAAATAAACAAATCGCGGCTTCCTCCCCGCCAGATACGCTTTCTCCGCGAACGCACGAAACTCCGCCAGCCCCGCCTGGAGGTAGGCGTGAATCTCCGCCGCGTTGCGGTCCGTGTAGACCCGGAAATAGCAGAAATGACAGCGCTTCCGGCAGAACGGAATATGAAAGTAAACCCCGAGATCCCGTTCCTGCCCCTCCGCCGGAGCTTGCCCCAGGACGTCCTGAACCTTCCCCACCTCCTCCGGACTCCAAAAACTGAACGGAGGGTAATTCGCAACGAAATAGTTCCCAGCCTCGGTCCCCTCTTCGGGAACTTGAAGAGGAACTGCGGCATCGCGAACGGCTTCGGTAAGGGTCGTGTGTTCGGGGGGCATCATGTCATCACACTCCGTCAGCTTCGACGGTTTTCACCAAATTCCCTCGCCCGCCAAAAAAGTGGACGCCTAAATCCCCGAAGAATCAGCGCTTCACAGCCATACGATCCAATTCCGATTTTACAAAAACCGGCCGCTGTAACAAGTTGACCACCACGCCCTAGCCAACCCACCAAAAACCACGGAACCTCAACCTCAGCGCCATGCCGGCCGAAAGGTCTCAGCCAAACGGCTCTCAATCCACTCCCGCACTCACTAACGCCCCCGCCGACTCACGGGATCTCGCCTTGCAGAATAGCGCGGCCAATCGTCCTTCACAGGATATTCACCGCGCCATTCCCAGCAGCCCCGACGCGGAAAAAGGTGTGCTCAGTTGCATGCTGCAGGCCCCGAACGAGTGCGTCGGTGATGCCATGATCCGCATCGGCCGGGACCAATTCTATAACCGCGGCCGTCAGATCTTGTTCGATACCATCCTCGAACTCTACGACCAGGGAAAGCCCGTCGAGGTCATCTCCATCACCGAGACCCTTCAAAGCCGGAATCAGCTCGATTTCGTCGGCGGCGCTAGTGAACTCGTCGAAATCTTCTCTTTCGTCCCCTCACCCGCCCACTTCCAATATTACGCCGAAGTCCTCAAGAATAAATTCGTCCTCCGTCGTATCATTGAATCGGGGAGCACGAATATTGAAAAGGCTTTCCACGATGTTCCCGACGTCGCCTCTCTGCTCGACGGATTCGAGCGCGACGTCTTCGCGATTCGCGAAAGCCTGGAACACAAAGACGATATCAAACCCATGCGGGAACATCTCATGGATGCCATTCATGAGATCGAAGAACTCTTCCGCAATAAAGGTTCGACCCAGGGCATCCCGACCGGCTACGGAGATCTCGATAAGATGACCAACGGCCTCCACGCCGGTGATATCTTCATCATCGCTGCCCGCCCGTCCATGGGGAAAACCTCTTTCGCAATGAACATCGTCGAAAACGTGGCCCTCCAAAGCAAGGCAGCCGTTGCCGTCTTCAGCCTGGAAATGGGAGCGGACCAACTCACTCAGCGTCTCCTTTGCGCCCAGGCAAAAATCTCGATGGAGAAGGTGCGCAGCGGCCTTCTATCCGAGAAGCGCGATTTTCCCCGGATCCAACACGCCGCCGCCCGGCTTGCCGAGTGCAAGATCTACATCGATGACACCCCCAGCCTTTCGATCATGGCCCTGAGAGCCAAGGCTCGACGCATGAAGAAACAGTTCGGAATTGATCTGATCGCCATCGATTACCTCCAGCTCATGCGCTCCGAATCAAAGCGCGCTCAGGAAAACCGGCAGCAGGAGGTCGCCGAAATCTCCGCCGGCCTCAAGGCTTTGGCGAAGGAACTGCGAATCCCGATCATCGTTCTCGCCCAGCTGAACCGCTCACCGGAAACGCGCACCGGCAGCAACCGCCCCCGCCTCTCCGACCTCCGCGAATCCGGCTCCATCGAACAGGACGCCGACGTCGTGGGCCTTCTCATGCGGGATGAATATTACGCTGAATCCGACGAAGAACGCGAGGAGACCGCCGGACGATCCACGTTGATCATCGGTAAAAACCGGAATGGCGCCACAGGCGATGTTCCACTGACTTTCCGCAAAGAACTGATGCGCTTCGAAAGCCGCGCCCGGGATGACGACGACGAATGAAGCGCCGGCGTTCCGACAACGTTTGGTCATGAGATCGGCACCACTCCTGCTTCCTCTCTTGCTCCAGACCAGCCTACCCAAACCACCCAATAGACGACATGCACGCAGACAACCACAAAATCCAACATCGTATTGACGAACTCGAACGCACCCTCAGCCACCTCCGCCATTCCGTGGCACGCGACCAACTCCAAAGATGGGATATCCGTGAGGAACTGCTCGATATCATCACACATATCGAACGCGGTTACCGGCATCAGGTGCTGGACTCGAGCATCCCGACCGGCCTCAACGAATACGATCGCATGACTCAGGGACTCCACCCAGGCGAACTCACCCTGATCGCCGGCCTACCCGGCAGCGGCAAAACCGCCCTCATCTCCACACTGCTCCAAAACATCGCTTTGCGGTCCCGCCAACCCGCCCTCGTCTTCAGCCTTCATCAACCCGCAAGGCAAATCCTCCTGCGCGCCTTCTGCGCCCAAGCACAAATCCCCATCGCCCAAGTCCGAAGCGCCGCTCTCGATAGCGATAGCCAATTCCAGTCCCTCCGGGACGCCGCCCGTCGCCTTTCGGACAGCCCCATCTTCATCGACGATTCACCCGACCTCACCATCTGGGACCTCGTCGATATCACCCGTCAATATTGCGAGGACGAAGACGTCCAGGTCGTTTTCATCGATTATCTCCAGCTCCTCCGCCTCAACACCTCCGAACCTCCGGGAAAACGGAAGGAGGAAATGAACGAAATCACCGGTTTCCTCAAACAACTCGCCCGGGATCTCAACATCCCCATCGTCGCTTCAACCCAACTCGGCCACAGCGTCCAACTCCGCTCGGAACCCACGCCGACCATGGCCCATCTCCGCGAATTCGGCGATATCGAGAACATCGCCGACGTCGTCACCCTCCTCAGTCGCTCTCCGAACTGCCCAACAGGCGAAATCGAGGTGAACATCGCCAAACAAAGCCTCGGCCCCACCGGCACCTTCCGCCTCCGTTTCCACCCGGAACTCGCCACCCTCGAAAATCTCGCCACCGTCTGACGCCCACCTCA
>CAZCRA010000094.1:0-14371 GCA_964500945.1 uncultured Verrucomicrobiales bacterium
GGGTGCCCTTCTGAGTCCGGAGCCGCTGAGCGCGGCGGAGGGACAGGGGATCCTGGCGCTCGACCGGCTCGAGCAGACCTGGACGCTGCGCGATGGGCGGATCGAATCGGAGTCCAAGGTGCGCCTGACCGGGGCGCCGGGCGATCGATTCGTTTTGCTTCGGCCGCCGGCGATTCTGAGTGATTTCAGCGGGCCGGGTCTGCGGCTATCGAAGCAGACGGTTCCGGGAAGCGAAGCGGCCTACGTGATCAGCATCGAGCCGGCTGGCGAAGGGCGTTCGGGGGCTCCGCGCGTTTATGAAGCGACGGCGTCGTGGCGCTTGGATTTCAGGGAGACGGACCGTGCGCTGACGATTCCGACAGGCCCGGCGGCGATTCACTCGATCGACGTGAGTTACGACGAGCCGGACTGGCGCTTTGCGTCGACCGCGGCGATGCGGATCGAGCCGGTGGAAGCGCCGGACGCGAGCCGGGCGCGGATTTGGCTGGCGCCGGTGCCGGGAGCGGAACTCGCCTGGAAACCTCGGGAGCGGGACATTGCTTCGGAAGAGCAGCGGTTTTTCGTGGAAGGCTCCCAGATTTACGTTCCGAGCCCCGGCGTGATCGACGGCCGGCACTTCTTCGCGATCCGGCCGGCTCAAGGACAGGTTCGGGAGTTGGCGATCCGGGTGCCATCGCCCCTGACCGTGAGCGATGTTTCCGGGCCGGTCGAGTCCTGGCGTTTCGACGCGGCGGAGGGTTCATTGAGGCTGACGATCGAGCCGCCGCGCTCGGAGCCATTCGCGGTTCAGGTCGAGACGCAGCGCAGCCTGGACGCATTGCCGGCGGAGGCGACGCTCGAACCACTCAGCGTGGAGGCGGCTTCGGCGGATGCGGGATTGCTGGCCCTGGCGTTTGGGGACGACGCCCAGCCCGAATCGGTGAGCAGTGAAACGCTGCGCGCGGTGAATCTGGACGATTTCGACGAGCGTCTGCTTCGGGATTGGGAGGCCACGCTGCATCGGGTCTTTCGCTATGGGGCGGGCGAGGGCGAGCTATCGATCCGGGTGGCCCCGGTAGCCCCTGAGGTCCGGGTGACGACGCGGGAGGTGATCTCACTGGGCGACGAGCGGATCGTTCACGCCGTGAATTTCGGGGTCGACATCGCGCGGGCCGGGGTGTTCCGGCTGAGTTTCCCGGTGCCGGCCGGGTTTGAAGTGGAATCGCTCTCGGGATCCGCGCTTCGAGATTGGGCGGAGGTGACTCAGGATGGCGAACCGGTCATCGTCATGGATTTGAACGGCAAGACGCTGGGCCGGCACGAGTTCGCCCTCAGCCTGACGAGTCCGGCGCCCGCGTTCGACGCGCCCTGGGCCGTGCCCCGGTTCGCGTTGACGGAGGCCAACCGGCAGACGGGGGAACTGGTGCTCAAGCCGACGGCGGGGATCCGGTTGCGGACGGCGGACCGGAGAAACGTGTCGGAGCTGGATCCGCGTTCGGTGGGTGGGAACGGCGTGGGTGCCCTGGCGTTCCGGCTGCTGCAGCAGGACTGGGATCTCCAGCTCGATATCGAGAAGCTGGATCCCTGGATCACGGGACGGGTGTTGCATGAAGTGACGCTTCGCGAGGGGCAGAGCCGGTTTGTGATTCACGCGACTTTGAACGTGGAGAACGCCTCGATCCGGGCGCTTCAGGTGCGGCTTCCGGAGGAGGCGATCCCGGCCGAAACGTTGAAGACTTTGCGGGCGTCGGGTGAGGCGGTCAGCGATTTCGTGCAGCTCGACGAAGCCGATCCGGCGCTTTGGGAGTTGCAGTTCAAACGGCGGATCCTGGGGAGCGCGCAGATTCGGATCGAATTCGAGCGGCTGGGTGAACGCGAAGGCGGGCAAGAAGCGATTTCGCCCCTCGGATTTCCCGATTTGAACCAAACGGATTACTTCGTAGCGCTCCGCGCTGGGGGGCGCCTGGAACTGGCGGTCGATGCGATGAGCGAGGGGTGGCAATCGGCCGATTGGACGAACGTGCCCCAGGCGTTGCGTCAGGAGAGCCAACGGCAGGCGCCCGTGGAAACGCTGCGCGTTCAGACGGCGGGCGAAGCGGTGCAGGTTCAGGTGAAGCGACACGATCTCGCCGAAGCGCTTCGGCTGCGGGTTTCGGAGGGCCGGTTCACGAGCGTTTTATCGCCGCTGGGCGATCAGGTCACAGAGATGCGACTCACGATGGAGGTGGTGCAGCGAAGCAGTCTGCGGGTCGGGCTGCCCGAGGGAGCGCTGCTGCTGAACCTGTTCGTCAACGGTGAGAGCGTCAGCGCCGTGCGCGACAGCGAGGGGCTGCGGTTTCACGTTCTTCCGAGTGCGACGGATCAAGCGGCGACGGTGCGGTTGACCTACTCGGTGGAGGCGGCGAATCCCGGGATCCAGGAAGTGGTCATCGCGAGTCCACGATTGGATGTGCCGCTGGAGAACATTCGGTGGCGGGTGCACGTGCCGGAGGGTTTGAGGCTGGCCAAGAGCAGCGGGAATCTCGATTTGGACGACGAGGGCCTGTTGGCGGCTTTCGGGCGGAATGAATTCCTGAGCGTGACGCAGTCTCAGCGGGCGAGCGAGGCGCAGCAGGCGGAAGAACTGCTGAGTGAAGCGAACCGGTATCTGCAGGCGGGTGAGCAATTCAAAGCGCGGCGAGCCTTCAGCAACGTGGCCAACAACCTTAGCCTGGACGCTGCCTCAAATGAGGATGCCCGGGTTCAGCTGGAGAATTTGAAAACGCAGCAGGCCGTCGTGGGCTTGAACACGAGGAGGCAACGCCTGCTTCGCGACAATCGCCTGGAAGCGGGGGCGGCCAACGATGCCGGCCAACAGCTGATGCAGGCCGCCGACGAGAACGAGATTCTGAACGAGGGCCAAGTCGAGTTTCGACCGCAGCAAATCAGCCAGCTGCTGCAGGGCAACACCTCGGAGGACAACGCCGCGCTGCAGCGCATTGCGCAGCGAATCGTCAATCAGCAGGACAACCGGGCCTTGGCGGCTCAGGCCATTCCCCTGACGCTGCCAGCGGAGGGGCGGGTGTACGATTTCCGGCGAGGAGTGCAGGTGCGGGAAGACGTGCCGCTCGACCTCGAATTGAAGCTGGAACGGTCCGGCGCGCTGAATTCCTGGCAGGGCATCGCCGTGGCGGTGCTGCTCATTTTGCTGGCGCTGGCCGCAGTGACCCCGCGGACGGGAGGCAGCCGGGCTTGAAGGAGGCCCTTCGGGAACCTGCGTGGGATTCGGAGGTTGCCCGTTAGAAAGAGAAAGGCTCCCCGCCGCGGCAGGCGCGGACAGGGAGCCTCAAAGTGTCAACGAAGGACGCTCTGGAGCGTGCCTTCGTCCCTGATTCGTTTCCGGGTTAGATCGAGCGATAACGCTTCCGGTCGCCGCCGCCTTTTTTGAAGCCGCGGTCCCGGTCGTCCCGACCTCCTCCTCCGCGAGGGCCACGTCCGCCGCCCCCGCCGCCACCGCCACCGCCTTGCTGGCGGTCTTCGGCTTCGTTCACGCGCAGGTTCCGGCCTCCAAACTCGGCGCCGTCCAGCTGCCGCATGGCTTCTTCACCGGTGTCCCGGCTCGAAAAGGTCACAAACGCAAATCCGCGCCGCCGTCCGGTTTCCCGGTCAAGCGGCATGAAGAGATCCTCAATCGGTTCAAACTCGGCCAAGGCCTCACGCAACTCATCTTCCGTGGTGTCGTAGGGAAGATTTCCAATGTACAACTTCATCTTAACTATCTCTAACTAATGGCCATCCAAAACCGATCGAGCGGCAGATGCCGATCTGGAGGGGGCTTTCCCGCGCAAAGCTGGAATTCCTTTCTCATGGCCTGGGTGGAGCCACCCCAACGTCCGTCCTTCGAGCGCGGCTGCCAACCTTAATTGTGAAAAATCTCGGCTGCCGGTGTCAGGAGGGAACGACTTCGTAGCTGTCCTTGGCGTCCTTGACGACCCATCCGGAAGCCTGAATTTCGTCGCGGAGCCGGTCCGCGGTGGCCCAGTCGCGGGCTAGCTTGGCCTCCCAACGTTGTTTGGCCAAATCGAGGATGTTGGCGGGAACAGCGGCGGATTCTTCGACAGGGAGCACGAGGCCGAGGGCGGCCAGGATGACGTGGAGCCCCCGCCAATCGGAGTCCGTGGCGTTCCCGGAAGGTTCCTTCAGAGCTTTGAAGGTCTGACCCAGCGCTTCGGCGGTGTTCAGGTCGTTCAAGAGTGCCTCCCAAGCCGGTTCGAATCGGCCCCGGTCGCGGATCTGCGACAACTCCTCGTAATCCGGCGGCTCGCCCGCACCGAGGGAGGCGCGGAGGGATTCCTCGCCGCGAGCGAGGTTTTTGAGGGCCTGGTGGGCGGCCTGGAGGGATGGAAAGGATTCGTTCCCCTGCTTGTCGCGCGCCATGAAGTTGAGCGGTTGTCGGTAGTGGGACTGGACCAGCACAAAGCGGAGGTCCATGGGCGTGAACCCGTGCTCTTCGAGGTCGGAAAGGGTGTAGAAGTTGCCCTCGCGCTTGCTCATTTTGCCGCCGTTCACCATCAGGTGGACGATGTGGAACCAGTGGTGGCACATCGTCTGACCGCAGGCGCATTCGCTCTGGGCGATTTCGTTTTCGTGATGGGGGAAGCAGAGATCGATGCCGCCGGAATGGAGGTCGAAAGGGGCGCCGAGGTATTCGTAGCTCATGGCGGAACACTCCAGGTGCCATCCCGGACGGCCGGGCCCCCAGGGGCTGTCCCAGAAGTTGTCTCCATCCTCGGGCTTGCGCGCCTTCCACAGGGCGAAGTCGGCCAGTGAGTCCTTTTCGTACTCGTCGCTATCCTGAGCCGAGGCGCCAAGGACGAGATCCTGTTTGTCCAGGTGAGAGAGCCGCCCGTAACCGGGGAAGGATTCGATGCGGAAGTAGACCGATCCGTCCTTTCCCTGGTAGGCATGGCCCTTCTCGACGAGCGATTCGATCATCCGGATTTGATGAGGGATGTGCTCGACCGCTCCGGGTTCGACGTGCGGGGGGAGGAGATTGAGTTTCCGGCAGTCGTCGTGGAAGCGCCCGGTCCAGTGCGAGGTGAAGGCCTCCAGCGTCTGGTCCGCCGCTTGGGCGTCGCGGATGGTTTTGTCGTCGACATCGGTGATGTTCCTGACGTGACGGGTCGGGGTGCCGGAGAGTTCGATGACCCGGCGGAAAACGTCCTGGAGGACGAAGGTCCGGAAATTGCCGATATGGGCTGGGCCGTAAACCGTGGGACCGCAGCAGTAGAAACCGAGGGTGTCGCCGGTAGCCGGTTGAACTTCCCGAAGGCCCCGCTGGAGGGTGTCGTAGAGGTTGAGGGCCATGGGGGTCAGGCGGGATTCGTTTTGGCCTCCTCCACGTAGGACGAGATTTCCCGGAGCGCCTCCTCGGTGGTGATGACCCGGGCGTAGCGGTCGCGGAGGGTTTTCACGGAAGCTTCGTGAAGGTCGGGGGTGACGGTGGTGCAGGCGTCTTCGACGAGGGTGACGAAATAGCCGAGGTCGCAGGCATCGCGAATGGTGGTATCCACGCACTCGTTCGTGTAGACGCCGACGACGAAGAGCGAGCGGGTGTGGAGGTTCCGCAGGATGTAGTTGATGTTCGTGGACGAGAAGACCCCGCTGGCGGTTTTGTTGATGACGATTTCATCGCCTTCGGGAGCGACTTCGGGCAGGAATTCGGCTTCTTTCGAACCGGGCGCGGCGAGGAGGCCGAGGCGCTTGTGGGAAGGGCTTCGGTCCCGGCCGTCCTTCGTCAGCGCCTGGATGCGTGTGTGAATCACCTCCAATCTCGCTTCGCGGAAGGCGTCCTGGAGTTGCCGGACGTTGGGCAGAACCCATTCCCGGAGGCTGCTGAAGTAGTAGCGACGGCCGGACAGGGAGACGCCGGACTCTTCGGGTTTGGCGAAAACACCGTAACCATCGGCGGCATCGAGAAACTGAAGGTCAATGGAGAGCAGCGCCGAGTCGCGAGCGGAGAGGATTTTTCGCTGGCGAGAGGCGTTGACGACCCTCTCGATGTAGGTTTCGCGGAGGGGGTCGGGGCGGTTGTCGAATTCGTGGCTGGGCTCTGGCTGCATGCGCGCACTTGTAGCCTAGGTCAAAGGACGCCGGGAGGCAAACGGGGGGCACTGCCCTTCCGGGTGAGAAGGGGATCGCGGTTCAGGCTGCTTTGGCGCGGCGGGATTCAGAGGCCAGTTGGGTGACGCCGTGGAGGAGTAGGTTCGCGCCATTCCGGATGTCCTCCCAATCCGTCCACTCGCTCGGCGAGTGGCTTCGGCCGTCCCGGCTGGGAACGAAGATCATGACCACTGGAGCGACGGAAGCGACGATTTGGGCATCGTGCGCCGCACCGCTGGGCATGCGCCGGTAGTTCAAGTCCATGGATTTGGCGCCAGTTTCCAGCGCATCCAGGAGGGTGCGGTCACAGGCCTCCGGGGCGATTTCACTCTGCACCTCGATTTCGAGCATGAGTCCGCGGCGTCGAGCGATGGCGGAAAGGGCTTTCCTGAACGCGTGCGTTAGCTCCTCGAGCACGGCCGGATCCGTCTCGCGAACGTCGAGGCTGAACTCGACCTCGCCCGGGACGGTGTTTGGTGCGCCGGGAAGGATCTGAGCTTTGCCGATCGTGGCGCGGCTGAGGTCGCTTCCGTTTTCGGCGAGGATGCGGGGGATCTCGTGGGCGAAATCGGCCAGGCCCATGAACGCGTCCTGGCGCATGTCCATGGGCGTGGTGCCGGCATGGTTGGCCTCGCCGCGGAAGCGGAGGAGCCATTTGAACAAACCGGTGATGTGTTCGACCAAGCCGATGCTCTCGTGGTGACGGGCGAGCACGGGCCCTTGCTCGATGTGGAGTTCGAAATAGGCGCGGATGGACTCGGGATCCCGCCGGGAGTCCAGTGCGGCCATCGGGTCGAGACCCCGGGCGGCCATTTCGTCCTTGAGCACGATGCCATCGAGGTCGGTGGCGTAGAGCGTCTCGGGCGTGATCAGCCCACAATAGGCCTGGGAACCGAACATGCCGCCGAAGCGGCCTTCTTCGTCGCTGAAAGACACCAACTCCACGGGATGATGGAGGTTGAGACCTGAAGCGTGGATAACACGCAGGACTTCGAGTCCGCAGAGGACGCCAAGCGCCCCGTCGAGCATTCCGGCTTTGGGGACGGTATCGGTATGAGAGCCGATTACGATGGCGGGTCGATCCTGATCTCCGGCGAGGCGGCCGCGGACGTTTGCGGCGCCGTCCATTGAAGCCTCGAGGCCGGCGGCTTCGATGCGTTCGAGAAGCCACTTCTTTCCGTCCATGTCGGCCTGGGTGAAGCCCATGCGGTAGAGGCCGCGGTCCTCGGGGTCGCGGCCGATTTGAGCGAGTTCGAGGAGATCGGATTTGAGACGTTCGAGGTCGATGGTAAGGGGTTTCATGGGAAAAGTTTCAGTCCTATTGTTTGAACTGAAATGATGGATGTGCTAGCGGATTCCCTCACGAATGCCGCTTCTATTCCCCAAATTCGCCCTCGTCCCGATCGTGACGTGGTGCCTGGCTGCCGGTAGCGGAGATGCCAACGGACAACCTGTGATCGAAGCCGAAGGCGATGAAGCCGAGCAGGTCACGGATGAGGGAAAAGTGGCCCTCCGATGGTCCGGTGACGCTCCGTTCATTCTCCAGCGCAGCCCCGAGCCGGGTTTTTCCGCTCCCAAAGTCCTGTATGAGGGACCGGAGCAAGCGACCTACATTACGGGCCTGACCGAGGGCGAATGGTTTTTCCGGACCGGGGATGCGTCCGGAGTCTGGTCCGAGCCGGTGAGGGTTGAGGTTCGCTATGTGGAGCGGGGCCGGGTGATCACATTGATGTTTACCGGAGGCATCGTCTTCGTGGCGACGGTCGGGGCCGTGATCCAAGGTTATTGGCGAAACCGGGAGGCGACGGTCTGAGATGGATTTAGGGGAGGTTCAACCTTTGCTGACTCCTTCGACGGGTTGGCTGCTTCTGACGATTTTTGGCCTTATCTGGATCGCACTCGGCGTGTGGTGGGGCCGGTTGGCGAAGAATCTCGAGGGATTTCTTTTGGCGGGCCGGAATGTGGGAATGGCGCTCGGGGCCGCGACGGCCATGGCGACGTGGGTCACCTCCAACACGGTGATGCTGGCGCCGGTGTTTGCGCTGGAGAAAGGCGTTTGGGGGCTCCTGGCGTATGCGACGGCGAGTTTCGGGTTGTTTCTTTTCGCGCCTGTGGCGATGCGGATTCACCAGATCTTGCCGAAGGGATTCACCAGTGGAGATTTCATTCGGCTGCGGTATGGGAAGGTGGCGTGGGGGATTTTCCTCTTGATCACGGTCGTTTACTCGATGGCGTGGTTGGTGAGCATGGGGATCGCCGGGGGCAAGCTGTTGGAAACGCTGTCAGGCGTTCCTTATCACTACGGGATGTCGGCCATTCTCTTCGTATGCGTCATGTATACGCTATTCGGCGGGCTTTACGCCGTGATCGGGACGGACTTCGTGCAGAGCGTGATCATTCTTGTTGGCATCGTAGTCGTCGGTGTCGTGGTGCTGGGACGGATCGATGTGGCCGACGTGCATGCGCACGTGGCGGTGGAGCAACCGGCGCTGCTGAAGCTCTTCATGCCTGTCGCGCTGTTATCGCTCTTCAATAACATGTTCTTCGGCTTCGGAGAGGTCTTTCACAACAACGTGTGGTGGAGCCGGGCTTACGCCATGCGAAGAACGGTGGCGCCGAAAGCGTTTTTTCTGGCCGGGTTGCTGTGGCTGCCGATTCCGGTGGCGGCGGGTTTCATCGCACTGGCGGCTGGACCGCTGGGGATCAACGTGCAGGACCCGAACACGGTGGGACCGCTCGTGGCGGGCACGGTGCTGGGACAAGCGGGTGCCGTCCTGGTCTTCATCGTCGTCTTTTGTTCGTTGGCGTCGAGCATCGACAGTTTGTTGGCGGCGAGTTCGGATCTGCTGGCGGAAGACGTCTTTCGCCGGATGGTGCGGCCTGGGGCGGCGGAACCGTTGGTTCGGAAAGCGGCGGTTTGGGCGGTGGTGTTGCTGGGGGTGGTGACTTGGATCTTCTGCCTGACGGAGCGGAACCTTCTCGAAGTGCTCTTTTTATCGGGGCCGCTTGTGGCGAGCGCGGTTTGGCCGGTCATCGCGGGACTCTATTGGCCGAGGGCTGGCCGGATGGGAGCCATCTGCGGCATGTTGTTGGGCAGTGGCGTCGGTTTATGGGCGTATTTTGAGCTGGGATGGTTTACCGCTTCGTTGATCAGTGCGGC
Organism: uncultured Verrucomicrobiales bacterium; assembly: GCA_964500945.1. GTDB lineage: Bacteria > Verrucomicrobiota > Verrucomicrobiia > Verrucomicrobiales > DEV007 > CAZCRA01. Next base: position 9,281 of record CAZCRA010000094.1, read on the forward strand.
CGTTTCGATGGTGGTCGTGAGTGTGGGCCGGGCGGTGGCTCCGCGTGAACCCTTCGACTGGAAAGCCTTGGCCGGGCACTGATCCTGCTACCCCGACATGTTCTCGTTAGGCATCTTTCAACTTTTCGTCTACGGCGCCCTCACGCTCTGCGCGGTGGGAGTCGTGATCCTGCTCGCCCTTCTTTTTGTCGATTGGAAATCGAAAAACCTGTGGTAACTCATGAGCTCGAACGAACTTCCTCCCAACCAGATTTCACATATTCTGGATCCACCGACGGATTCGGCCTCGCTGCGACCGGAGCCGGGTGACCTGTTTCGCGATAACCCGATCGATTTGAATGTGCTTCGCGAACTGAGCGGCCGGTCCCTTATTGAAGTCAAGGATATCAGCCGGGAACAGGTGATTGAGTTATGCAAATTGGCGGCGGTGCTGGAGAAGACGGAGATCGCTCCGTATCACCTGCTGGATGGCAGGATTGCGGTGACGGCCTTCTTCGAGGCGAGCACCCGCACGCGGACGTCGTTCGAGAGCGCCATGTTGCGGCTCGACGGAAAGGTCATCAGCATCGCGGATGGCCGGATGACGGGGACGGCGAAGGGCGAATCCCTGTTCGATATCGGCGAAATGTTCAATGCCTATTGCGATCTGGTGATCATGCGTCATACGGAGACCGATTCGATGGAACAGATCCAGGAATCGCTGCGCACGCCCCTGATCAACGCCGGGAACGGCACGGGCGAGCATCCGACCCAGGCGTTGGCGGATTGGTATGCGCTCTTGAAGTGGAATCCAAAGGTCCTGACGCCCTCTCAAGGAAAGGGTGAGCGACCGCTCAAGCTTGGGATCCTGGGAACCCCGGGGAGCATGCGAGCGGTGAAGAGCTTCCTCTTCATGTCGCTCTATTTCGGGCATCACATCGCGAAAGTGACGGTGGTTTCCGAGATGGCCGATCCCTTCGGGGCGGATGTGATCGACACGTTGAAGGAGGCGGAGATCGAATACGAGGTGACGAACGATTTGAACGACGCGCTTCCGCAACTGGACGTGATCTACATGAACTCCATCGCGTTTCTTGGGGATAGCTACAAGACGCTGGACAGCCGCTACAAGTTGGACGCCGGAAGCAAGCTGAAGGGGGAGGCGGTGATTCTGCATCCCTTGGCGCGGCAGGACGAATTGGACCGGTCTTTGGATAAGACTTCCCACAATTTGTATTTTTCCCAAGCGCACGGTGCGGTGTTTGTCAGGCAGGCACTGTTGATTGCGATTTTCAACCGGTTGGACCGGCTTCCGGGTCAAATCCCGACCGTGGGGTGAGGGTGTGCGTTCTCTAAAGGCTTATGTGTGGAATAGCAGGATTTTTCTCGGCAGCACCGCTGTCCGGAGGCTCAGACGACATTCTAGACGGGATGCTCGATACCATCGTGCACCGTGGGCCGGATGGACGGGGGGTGCATTTCGCGCCCGAAAAGGGCTTGGCAATGGGGCATACGCGGCTCTCCATCAACGATCTGGCCGGCGGCCATCAGCCTTTGTTCAGCGAGGACAAGAAGCTCGTGCTGACAGCGAATGGGGAGTTTTACGACTTCAAGCGCTATCGATCCACTCTCATGGCAGAGGGGCAACGGCTAACAACGAAATCCGACAGCGAGATCGCGTTGGGGTTGTATCGAAAGATGGGTCTCGATTTCATGGCGCATCTGCGTGGCGAGTTCGCCCTTGCCATGTATGACGAGGAGAAGGATGAATTGCTGCTGGTCCGGGATCGCTTCGGGATTCGTCCGCTGTTCGTGGCGTGGCGCGAAGAGACGGTCATCTGGGGATCGGAAGTCAAAGCGGTGCTGGCTCACCCCGAAGTGGAACCCCGGTTCGATCCGCGCGCGGTGCTTCATCAACTGATTCAAACCATCGTCCCCGGCACGTCGGCGTTCGAGGGCGTGGAAGCGGTGGAGCCGGGTCACTACGTGAAAATCCGGCGCCGGGGCGGGCGATTGGAGACCGAGACGGGCAGGTATTGGGATCTGGAGTTTCCGCATGAGGAGGAGCGCCCGGCGACCTACGACGAAGAGGAGCACATCGAACGGGTTCGGGAGGAGTTGATCCGGGCGATCGTTTTTCGATTGGAAGCGGACGTGCCGGTGGGCTGCTACCTATCTGGTGGGATCGATAGTTGCTGTATTCTGGGTTTGGCGACCGGTGCCATGCAGAGTCCGGTCAAGGCCTTCACGATCAGTTTTGATCACGACGACTACGATGAATCCTCCATCGCGCGCGCCATGGCCGAGAGCATGGAAGCTGACCAGGAAGTGATTCACCTGAAAGCCGAGGATCTTTACGGCGAGAATTATATCAAAACCGCCTGGCACGCGGAGCGGAGCTTTTACAACACGTTAGGTGTCGCGAAATATCTCATGAGCCGCCGGGTGCAGGAGTGTGGCTACAAGACGGTGATCACGGGCGAAGGATCCGACGAGTTATTCGGTGGTTACCCTGCATTCAAGCGGGACATGTTCACGCATGGATTGGCCCACGAAGCGCCGGCGGCGCGAGCGGAGTTGCAAGCGGCGTTGGATCGTTCGAATCAGCTCTTCAAGGGGGCGATTCTTGCCGAGGAAACGTCATCGCACCCGGCGTGGGACCGGCTTTGCGGTTTCACGCCTTCGTGGATTCAACCTTGGATGGCGACTGTGGAACTGGCCCGTCCGTTGCTTTCGGCGGAGCTTCGCAAGGAACTGAGCGACTACGATCCGATCGAGGCCATCGCGGAGAAGATCGATCCTTCCATGGTGGAGGGCCGGCATCCCTTGGATCAGGCGCAGTACACGTGGAGCAAGTGCCAGCTCGAGGGGCAGATTCTGAATTGGGGTGGGGACCGGGTCGACATGGCCAACTCGATGGAATCGCGCCCTGCGTTTCTGGATCACCACGTGGCCGCGGCAGCGATCGACGTGCCGCCCTCCCTGCGTATCAGGGGGAACATCGAGAAGTGGGTGCTGCGCGAAGCGGTGCGGGGGGTGTTGCCGGAGGTTTTGTACAAGCGGGAGAAGTTCGCGTTCATGGCGCCGCCTGCGCACACCGACGAGGCCAAGCGTCAGCGGGTCGAGGCTTTGGCGGGAGAATTCCTGGATCCCGGGAAGCTGGAGAGCGCCGGGCTGCTGGATTCCGGGGCGGTCACGGCGTTTTTGGAAGGCTGGCGAACGGACCGGGATCCGGTCTCGCTGACGCGGAAGGACACGCTTCTGAATCACCTGCTCTGCCTGGGAATCCTGCAGGACAAATACCTTTGAGCGTCTTCCGCGGCTTTACTTAGGGCGAAATCTCGCCAGGGTGAGGGCCATGACTTGGAAAAAGTTGACGATCATCGGCTGTCTCGTCCCGGCGGCGCTCGCCTTTGCGGAGGAAGCGGCGTGGAAACCCCTGTTCGACGGGAAGACGCTGGAGGGCTGGAGCGTGAAGAGCGGCTACGCGACGTATGAAGTCGAAGACGGCGCGATTCTAGGCAGGACGGTCGAGGGCAGCGGGAACACCTTTCTGGTGACGGCGGCGCAGTATGGCGATTTCGAGTTGGAGTTCGAAGTGAAGGTCGATAAGGGGCTGAATTCCGGCGTCCAAATTCGATCGCTGCCGAAGGGGGACATGAGCAAGTTTGGTGGGCGCATCACCGGTCCGCAGGTGGAGATCGAGAATGGCCCGGGTCAGTCCGGATGGATTTACGGGGAAGCGACGGGGAAGGGTTGGCTTTCGCCGGAGCCCGAGTTGAAAGACCGTGAGAAGAACCAGCACGATCACTTCAAGAACGGCGAGTGGAATCAATACCGGGTGGTGGCGAAGGGCCCGCGCATTCAGACGTGGATCAATGGTGAAATGGTGGCCGACCTGACGGATGAGGAGATTTACGCCGATTTCGCGAAGGGTCACATCGGGCTGCAGGTCCATGGCGTTCGGAAGGGGTCAGGGCCTTTCGAAGTTCGCTGGCGGAATCTGCGGATCCGTGAACTGGACTGAAGCGGAAAGATCAGATCGAACGCGGCGGACGGCATGAAGAGACGTTCATTTTTGGGAGGAAGTGCGGCGGCAGCGGGAGTTGCGGCCGTGGTCCAGGGGCAGGAAGCGCCGAAGCCGGAGCCCTTCAATTTGCACTACGCACCCCATCCTGGCAGCTTTAACGGGCTGGCTGGGAACGATGTGTTGGATCAGATCCGCTTCTGCGCGGATGAAGGATTCACCGCCTTCGAATACAACGGCTTGGCTCGGGAGACGCCGGAGATGCAGGAGAAAATCGGGCAGTTGCTGACTGAACGAGGCATGAAGATGGGCGTGTTCGTGGCCTACGGGAGTTTCGACGCGCCGACTTTCGCGCGGCCGTCGGAAGCTTCGCGTGAGATGGTGCTGGGAAAGATGCGTGAGGCGGTGGAGATCGCCAAACGGGTGAACGCCAAGTTCACGACGGTCGTGCCGGGATCGGTGGACCAACAGGTGGTGAATGGCGAGAGAGAGTGGACCCGTTATGGCGGGAGCCGGCTCGCGCCCGGGTATCAGACGGCGAACGTGGTGGAAATGCTGAAACGCTGTGCCGAGATCCTCGAACCGCACGAACTGGTGATGGTATTGGAGCCGCTGAATTGGTATCGGGACCACGGGGGCGTGTTTCTGCGCTATGCCGATCAGGCCTACGCGATCTGCAAAGCGGTGGGCAGTCCGTCGTGCAAAATCTTATTCGACATTTACCACCAGCAGATCACGGAGGGGAATCTCATCCCAAACATCGACCAGGCGTGGGACGAGATCGCGTATTTCCAGGCGGGAGACAATCCTGGCCGGAAAGAGCCGGGCACGGGGGAGATCAACTACCGGAACGTGTTCAAGCACATCCATTCGAAGAGCACCGAGCACATCATCGGGATGGAACACGGGCAGTCGATTCCGGGGAAAGAAGGCGAACGCGCGGTGATCGAGGCTTACCGGCAGGTGGATGACTTCTAGTAGCCTGTTGAAAAACCCTGCACTGCGCCGAAGAGACTCTTTTAGTTCGGAAGAAGTCAGGCTGCGCAGGGTGGCAAGAATCTCTTCCCTGGCGGGCGCAAGTCTCT
>CAZCRA010000095.1:0-14344 GCA_964500945.1 uncultured Verrucomicrobiales bacterium
CATCACTGGCCGTCACCGTCACCGTGTAAGGCCCGCTCTGCGACGCACTGTTGTCAATCGTGCCGCTGATCACCCCGCTGTTGGGATCAATGCTCAACCCAGCCGGCAACCCGCTCGCACCAAAGGTCAGGCTGTCGCTGGTATCGGGATCCCCAAAGTTTCCGCTGACATCCAGGTTCACTCCGTCCGCATCCTGGTCGCTTTGCGACGGGATCGCCGCCAAGGCCACCGGGCCACTGTTCACACCTCGAACCGTTAGCGTTAGTGTGGTTGAGTAGGTGTCACCGGATTCGTTGGCACCGGTATAGTCCAGAACCACGGTGGTTTCTTCACCCCTCGACAAATAGTCATAGGCACCATTCGGATCAAAGGTCAGACGCCCATCCGTCTCCAGCGTCACGGTTCCGCCACCCGTCACCGTGATCGGCACCCCCACCGTGAGGGGAGTCCCCTCGATCTCCACGACAGACAATTCACCGTCGGCATCATCCGGGTCGTCGTCATTTGCCAAGACATCCACCGTCACGGGCGTCGATTCATCGGTGGATCCGGTGTCGGGAGCGTATTCAATCGCATCATCCTCTCCCGCGATGGTCACCAAGGCCACGGAGGACGCGGTTCCACCTTTTCCATCGGAGATCGTGTAGGCAAATGTCTCAACCACACTCTCACCATCATCCATGGAACGACTTCCCGGAGCGGGAAGGAAATCCACGGTCCCGTCGAGATTCAGCGTGACGCGAGAACCCGTGCCCAGCAGAACACTGTCGCCAGGCTCAACGCTCTCCCCCTCGATCTCCGTAATGCGGATGGTATCGCCATCCGGATCCCCGTCGTTCGCAAGCAAATCCAAAGTCACTGGCCTCTCTTCATTGGTCGAAGCCACATCCATCTCGGCTGTCGGCGGACGATTGATCGGAGCCGCTAAGACGACCGTGCTCACCGGTGAGGAGGCGACCCGCGGCGCTCCGCTCGGTGCTTCGGGGAACGCTTCCTCTCGAATGGCAGCAGGCTGTTCGGGTGAAGTAGGCGTTGAACCAAAGAACGGTGGCGTCGCCGGGGCCATCGCAGGCGAAACCGGTTGCTCGGAAGCTGGAAGAGAGTCATTGAACGCCGTGTAGATCGTTTCCGAAAAGCGCATCAGCGTGAAATCCGATGCCGTCGACGATTCCCCTCCAGCCGTCGTGGCACCGGGTGTTCCCCCGTCGACGCCCACGCCGCCACTGGGATTCAAGACTCCGAGCACCGCGCCGGGTTCAACGCCCTCCAAGTACCCCTCGAGGGTCACGCGTCCGCCGTCACTTGGAAGATCCAGATGCAGGTCGGCCCCGTCCGCTGTTCCTCGAACGGCCAGCAACTCTCCATCGGCATCAAAAACCGCCACCTCAGCGGATGGCGAAACCTTCAGCGCCGCATCCCCGTCGACATCGTAGCGCGTCACCTTTGTCCCATTGACATCGCGAACCTCGACCTCATACGCACCCTTCCGGGGGTAAAGCTCGCCGACCAACTGCGTCGCGAGGGAAAGGCGCTCTTCCGCACCCACCACTCCAACGGGGACGGCTTCCCCGGCACCAACCCCCAGGAAGTAATTCTCCAAGGTCACATCCGTTCCGTCGGGAAGGATCTTCACCTCGAGGTCATTGCCATCTTGAACGAGTTCGGCATCGGTGACGAGGCGGCCATTCGCGTCGCGGATTTCAAAAGTCGACGCCGGGTCAACATCGATGGTATCACCATCCGAAATCGGATGGACGGTGGGCTTTTCGGAAGAAGAATGGAGAATGATTTGGTAATTCATGTAATAGGCAAGGTGTGTGCTTACTTAAAATTACCATAATTTTCATAAATGAAAACCTCTTTTCGCGCCTTATTTTGCATCGCCACGCCACCCGCTCTTGCCCGCCTCTTCCCTCTTCCTCTACCCCTCCCCGTTCCATTGCGGGGCACCGTTCACCGGCTAGCTCCCAGCTTTGCTCGATACGCTCTCAATCTCAGAAGCCTCCCGAAGCCAAGCCTCCCGCGGGAAGGCATATGGACGAAAGACCTCTTGATGGCCTTCCGCCTCGTTGTGCAATAGCGCACGGTGCAACCCCAGCCCCCCCGCCGCTGGCGAATCGATGAGACTGGATGAGTCCGTGGCGCTCATCTGAAACAACACGCGAAAATCAAACTCGCTCGTCAGTTTCCGCGACAAAAACCGCGTCACGTTGTTGTAGCTATCGATACAGGCGACCACATGGACACCGGCCGCCGCGCCATCTTGAATCAAATCCGCCAGAACCTGGGCTCCACTTGCACTCGGCTCGTCCCCAGACAGCGAGAAGCTAAACTCATCTTCGCTCTTCAGTTTCTTGAATCGCTGCAATCCCTGAATCCAGAGCACCGTCGTCCGCCCTCCCTCGGCCGATTCGAGACGAGGCGCCAATTCCACGATCGCCGCTTCGGCATCGCCCGGCCGGACCACTCGAACGCCTCCTGATTCGACCGAAACCGCGCTCTCCAATAGCTTCCGCTCGGGACTATCGGGCAAGGTTCCATCCAGAACCAGCCAGTCCACATCGTTCCCAGCCTGCGCCCGGCTGGCTACCAGATTCGCCGCCAGCATCGCTAAAACGGCTTCCTCTTGTTGGCCGACGATCAATAGATGGTTCCCACTCTGACGGGCCAGCGCCACCTCGGTCGGGCCCTTGATGGCGTTGGGTGCCCCCAAAAAGAGCCGGAGCGGACCGCTCGACAAAGGCTGCCGTGACTCCAGAAGCTTGGCCAAAACCCGATTCTCCGCCACGTCGGCCGGCGCGTTCCCTTCGAAGACCATCGGCCCGGCATGAGTTTTCTCCAAATGATCGGCACGTTGCCGGATCTCCTCCAGTCGCCCCGCCCTCTCCTCCTCGGGAAGCCAAACGACCTGAAATGGACTATTCCCCTCCACCGCTCCTGCGCTGTCGTTGTAGATCCCTTCGCCAGGCCGAGTCAAAAGCCGCGCGGCTGGATTGCTCTCGTCGAGAATGAGATAAGAGTCGGCCTCGCTGCATTGGAGGGCGATCCGAACCACCATCTGCCCGAGAGTCGCCCGGTGCACCGTGAAAGCACCACCTAGCGTCTGCGATCCCAGAATGACGTGGATTCCAAAGGCCCGGCCCTGCCGAACGAGCCGGTCGAGAAGCAGCGCGGCACCTTGCGCAATCCGGTCGTCGTCGACGAAGAACTCCTGGAATTCGTCCACCAGCAACAGCACTCTCGGCATCGACCCCCCACCCTCCGCCCGGCGGTAGCCCGCCAGATCCTGCGCACCGGCCTTTCGAAATCGTTCCCCGCGTTCCCTCAACTCCCCATCCAGACGCTGGAGCACGCTCAACCCAAACTCCCGGTCGCTCTCCACCGCCACCACCCGCGCGTGAGGCAACCGGTGCGTGCCGTAGACCTTGAACTCCACGCCTTTCTTGAAGTCGATCAGATACATCTCGACCTCATCCGGCGAATACCAGAGCGAAAGATTAGTGATCAGGACGTGAAAGAGCGTCGACTTCCCCGACCCCGTTTTGCCGGCCACCAGCGCATGTTGCCGCGTCCCTTTCCCCAGCGCCAGATACTGCAGTTTCGAAGCGCCCGAGCGCCCTATCGGCACCCGCAGTTCCTCCGTCGCATCCAACGTCCAATACTGCGTCGCCTCCGGGGCGATCTGCGCAAAAGGCACCTCCACACGGGTCGAATCGATGCTCGCTTCCCCCGCTAGCCTGACGAGTCGGCTCGCCACCTGGCGCGGCGGCGCCGGCTGGAGTTGGACGTTCGAGCCCGCCAGAGGAGGCACCAGTTCCGCGCTTCCATCCCGGATCGAAACGACGACCCCCGCCTGATGAAGATCCTCTTCCTTCACGTTGGGGGGCAATCGCTGCCGGCAATCCCGGTGCAGCAGAGCATACACCCCGCACTTCGGCCCACTGGCCAGCACGCTCAGCAGCTTCTGAGCCGACGTTTCAGTGAACCCGTTCGGAAAATCGGCCACCACCAAAAATCGATAGCGCTCCGCGATGTTCCCCGCCTCACGGTTATAGTCCACGATGCTGGCAAACTCATCCCGTAGATACATCTGGATCACTTTCTCGATGTGCTCGTTCAGTTCGGCCAACCGCTGGTCGATCTGCTCGGGCTGCGTCCAAATCCGGCGCGTGATCAGGTTCTCTTCGTAGTCCGCCAAATGCATCACTCCCGAAAAGCTCTCTCCAAGCCCCACGGGATCCAGAATCGTGAAGGCGAGCCGCCCTGGAGGCATCGTCGCCAGCAGCCGCAGCATCACTTGGTTCAAAGCCTCCGCCGCCACCTTCCGCCCGGATTCGCTCGTCTCGAGAATGAGCGATCCCCCAGTGCTCTGCTTCAACAACAAGGGGAGCGTCCATTCAAGTGGCCCGGGAAACGGGAAAGCAGGGTCCTCGGGCAAGCCCCCGCTCAGCGCCTCCATATCGACCTTCAGATCACAAAACGGCGTCCCGTGAACAAATGCTGCCGGAGGCTCCCACATTTCCACCCAGCCTTCCTCCCACGGCGGGAAAACCGCCTCCGCCGCTCGCTTTGCCGTCTCCAAATCATGCAAAATGACTGGCAGCCGCTCATCCCAGGCCTGCCTCATCGCGGACCGGCGCTGCTCCCGGTCCTGAGCAATGGCTTCCTCGTCTCCGTTGCCACCCTCGATGGCGGCAAGTGCCGCTTCGGTCGTCCGGCGCGACGCTTCCATCGCAAGCTCCCGCTCCTCGCGAAGCCGTCGCACCTTCGCTTCCGCCAGAACCCCGTGCCGTTCTCGCGCCACTCGAATCCGCTCCTCCAAGACCTCCGGCTTCGAAGCTTCCAGGTCTCTCGCGATGGAAAGCCCGTCCGAATACCTGGCCTCGAGGTCGCCCACCGCATCCTGATAATCGGTTTCGACCGACTCGAGGCTCAATCGCTTCTCGGCTTCAAATGCTGCCCGGGCATCGCTTAACCCTTCAGAAATGCGAGTGAAGCGAGTGCCAAGCTCGCGCGCCAAGCCCCGGGCACGATTCCCTCCGACCGCATGCGCCAGTACGGCGATCAAGGCGAGCCCGACCCCGCTGACCGCCATCCAACGTCCATCTCCACCGGGCAGCATCCCCGGTTCGCGAAGGAAAAACCACGCCCCGGCATGCCCGGCCAAAATGAGCATCAACCAGAGACTCAACGGCATCGTCCGGAAAAACGTCACCGCTCCCAGCCGGCTCAACTCCCGAACCTCCCCCTCGGCGCTCGCGAGATCCGCCCGGATACCTTCCAAAGACGCCTCAACCCCCGCCTCCGTTCGCGTTACCCGATCGGATCGCTCACCCCCTCGAGCCGCCCGCCGAACCGAACGCGCTAGCCCGGCATACCCTCTCAAAAGTTGCGCCGACCTCCCAGAAAGTCCCCGAAGCTTCCCCGCCGCGCCTTCCAATTCCGCGTCCCAGCCCTCGTAACGCTCGGTCGCGGCGCGCAGTCCCTCGTCTCGACGCCGGCGGGCCTGCAGCAGCGTCTTCTGACGGTCGTAGGTCGCTTGACCCTCCGCCGAACGAATCTCGTCCCGAAGCGAACGCCGCGCGGCACCAGCCGCACGCTCCAGCCAAGCCGCCCTCGCTTCCGTCCTAGCCACCCGTTCCGCCTGAACCTTCTCGTAGCGCTTTTCGATCGCTACCAGCTCCGCGCGACCCCGCTCCTGCATCTGCTCCAGCGCCTCTTCGCGCTCCGCACGGCCCCGCGACTTCCGGAGCCGTTCTTCCTGATCGAGACATCGCCCCTCCTCCCGGACGTCACGAATCAGCAAGGCCAGCTCCTCCAGCTGCCCCACCGTCTCAGCTGCGGATTTCAAATCGTCATTCACAGTCGCTTCGCACCCGGGTGAGCATCTTCTCCAGCTTGTCCGTCTGCGCGACCGCATTCTCCACCGCATCAAAGAGCGGGAGCAGAAATCGCTCTTCGAACTGGGCGGCCTTGGCGTCGCGCCAAACATCCCGGGTCTCGTCCCACGTTCGGGAGAGCTGCTTCGTGCTGCTGGCCAAACTGGCCATGGCGGTGGAAACCCTCATCTCATGTCTTCTCGCTGTCCGGAGAGGCACTCTCCGGGGACGCACCGCCTTCGTAAGCCTCCAGCGCGCGAATCATCTCCCCGAGCGCATGAATCGCTTTCGGTAAATCCTCATCGACCAGTCCCCGAAGCTGCTCCACCGCTTTCGCTGCCGGCCCCACGACGCTGTCGAAGCCCTGATCCCACTTCCGGCTCGCCGCCAGCTTCCCCTCCGCCTCCCTCAATCGCTCCCGCCCCCTCTTCACGGCCCGCTCTTCCTCCGTCGACGTCTCCCGCATCGCCGAAAGCTCCGCGCTGAACAGCCGCTGCTGAGCATCGTTCAGCGCACGCGTCCTCCGCCGGATCTCACCCGCCCAGTGCGTCAACCGGTCCTGGCCTACCCAGTTCCGCGTCCGCCGGACCTCATCCGAAATCTCGTGCAGATTCACCGACGCCCGTTCCCGATACTGAATCAATGCCGTCCGAAGCCCCTCCAAGGCCTCCACCGAGGTGATGTGCGCTCGTTCAGCCATCGATCGCCTCCTGCTCAGCGCTGCCCCAAATACTCCTCGATCCGCTGCGCCTTCCGCATCAAATACGGCACGTGCTTCTCGGAAATCTCCAGAAACTTCCGTAGCGCCTTCAGCGTCGTCCGGAACTCGCCCGAGAACTTCTCGTGCTCCTGATCCTGCCAGGTCTCTCCCAATGCCGAAAATCGCGCACTCAACGAACCCACGCTCGACTGCAGGTCGCGATTGAACCGATTCAATTCCTCGGCGAATCGCCGCACTTCTTCGGGATCGATGATGGCTTGGGACATGGAAAACAGGAGCCTACCAAATTCGCCTCGTGAGAACCAACTCCGAAGTTTGCCCAAAATTTCAGATCAACCCGACTCACTCAAAAAATCAAATCTTTGGTTGAATCTGAGAAAATTACGGTATTTGTGAATCATGACTGCATTTTGGCCGCTGCGCCGACGCTCCCTTCTCCTCCTCGCCCTTCTCGCCGGCCTCTCCTTTCCCACCGCCCGCGCGAACGACGACCCCTCGCCCGCGAACCCCGAACTCCCACGCGAAATCCAACTGCTCTCCGGTCAGCTCTACCGAAACGTCTCCATCATCGGCATGGACCAGCGCGGCATCTATTTCCGCCACCCCCATGGCATCGCTCGCGTGGTGTATGAAGAAATGACCGATGCCTCCTGGGAAGCCATCACCCCCTTCATCGAGTTGGAAGAAGACTCGCCGGGCAAGGAGTCAACTCCCCAGGGCCACCCATCCGCTCGACCACTAATCCTCATCCAACCCGTCCAAGTTCAGACGACCCAGTCCCATACACCGTTTCGACTCCCCTCCTACAACCGCCTTCGCCACTTCCACCCCCGCCTTCAGCCCTTCTCGGCGGTGGATATCGAGAAGGTAAACCGCTTCTACTACCGGCGCGGATGGAGCTTCCCCTACGGTGTCGCCCCCTCGCCCTACCTCCTCCCGCAATACTTCGGCCGCTGCTTTTATTAGGGTGCGTTCAATAAGTCCGGTGAGGCGTGCCGCGAGGCATTTTTGCCGTCAGCAAGGCGCCATTTCCCAGAGATGAGCTCCCTCACGGCGGGAAATGGGAACGAAGTTGACGGTGAAAAGGTCCGCGTCTCCAAGATTTGCGAAGCCATTTAGAGGTCCCCTTATTTAAATCCTCTCGTTCCTTGCACGGTCGCCGGACTTATTAAACGCACCCTAATCGTGCTTCGTTGACCCTGAGCCGCGCCCTGCCCCCCGTGCTTGGCCCACCGCCCGCGCGCTCTCTCTTTACGGGTCCCCGTCAAATTCCGGACTCTCCTCCCGCCCCAGCGCCCAATCGATGGCGTTCTGGAGCAGTCGCCGGAACCCAGGCTGCTTGAAATCGGCGCGTGAGCCGAGCGAGGTGTAGAAGACCCGGGCCTTTCGCGGCCCTAACTCTCGGGTCCACGCCACCGGTTCCGCCTCCTGTCCCTCCACCGTCGCCATCAAGAGCGGTGCCGTGCCCGGCTCGAGCGGCGACGTCAAATAGAGCTTCGTCGTCGACACCAGATCCACGCCTTCCAGAAGCGGACTCCCACGCCTGCCCTCGGCGGGCGTGATTTGCGCCACCTCATTGCCTAAGTGGCCCCGATAGTTCCCGCCCAACACCTCCGGATCGAATCGTTCCCACGTGGCGTGCCCGGGAGGAGGACCGGCCCCGCGCAAATGAAACGCGTGACTCGAGGTCCGGATCGCAATCAGCGGCACACCGCGATGGAGCGCCTTCCGCAGCGCTTCCAAATCCTCGGCGGCCGGCGCCCGGCGGCGCACACTCAAGACCACGGCGTCCGCGTTCTCGAGCGCCTCGGCCAAACCCTCGAAATCGTGCCGCCCAGGGCCCTCGGTCGGCGCGGAAAGGAACGTCGCCTCGAATCCGCGCGGTTTCAGCTCCGACACATAAAAGGCCGGGAGCGTGTCGCCCGTCCCATACTCGCGCTCGGCGGTCACAAACACCAGCCGCGGCCCAGCCAACGCCAGGGAACCCAGCCCCGACACCAAGATTCCGATGACGATGATCCGCAAAGCCATGGAAGGCTCACTACACCAAAGTTGCCACCGGCGCGAATCCACCCTTACCTGTCCACCGATGAAAATACCAGCCCTCGCCCTCTGCCTTTCCCTGGCCGCGGCCACGCTCGTCGCCGCTCCGCCAAACATCGTCCTCATGATGGCCGACGACCTCGGCGCGGGCGACCTGAGTTGCTACGGGAGCCCGCAACTCCAGACGCCCCACCTCGACCAGCTCGCGGCGGACGGCGCCAGGTTCACCGATTTCTACGCCGCCAGCGCTGTCTGCTCCCCATCCAGGGGCGCCCTGTTGACCGGCCGCTTCTCCGTGCGAGCCGGCATCTACAGCTGGATCCATGCCTCCCAGAAAATGCACCTTCACGAAAAGGAGATCACCATCGCCGAGCTCCTGAAAGAAGCCGGCTACGCCACGGCACACGCCGGCAAATGGCACCTCGGATATGACCTCGAAACCGGCTCCGGCCCCGGGCCAAATCCCGGCGATCACGGATTCGACCACTGGTTGGCCACTGGCAACAACGCCGCACCTTCCCACGCCAACCCCAAAAACTTCGTCCGGAACGGCCAAGCGCTCGGTGAAATCGGAGGCTACTCCTGCCAAATCGTCGCCGATGAAGCCATCCAATGGCTCGAATCCGGCCGCGACCCCGCCAAACCCTTCTTCCTCAACGTCTGGTTCCACGAACCGCACCAACGCGTCGCCGCTCCCGAAGAACTGAATCAGCGACACCAGGACACGTCCCTCCCCGCTTACTATGGGTGCATCGAAAACATGGACCAGGCCGCCGGAAGACTCCTGGCCAAGCTCGAGGCCATGGGCGTCGCTAAGGACACGCTCGTCATTTTTACCTCCGACAACGGCAGTTACCGCGCCGACCGCGCCAACAACCGCAACCTCAAGGGCCGCAAAACCAGCCTCTGGGAAGGGGGAATCCGCGTCGTTAGCATCTTCCGCTGGCCTGGCGTCGTCCAACCCGGCTCCGCTCCGGCTCAACCCGCGGGCCTGGTCGACATCCTCCCCACCCTCTGCGAAGCCGCCGGCATCGATCCCCCCGCCGGCCGCACCCTCGACGGCACCAGCCTCCTCCCCCTCTTCCGCGGCCAAGCCTTCGAACGAGCAAAACCGCTCTATTGGTTCTACAATCCCTCCCGGCCCGTCTGCGTCATCCGCGATGGCGATTACTGCCTCATCGCCGACCCCGAAATCGATCTCCCCCGCCAGAACATGTTCAAAGAGGCCTTCATCGGCGACATCAAGAAAACGGCCCTCATCAACCACCGGCTCTTCAACTTGCGCGACGATCCCGGTCAGGAAAACGATTTGAGCGAAGCCCAACCCGAGCGTTTACGCAAAATGGTCGCAGCCATGGAAACCCTTCACCGCGACGTCATGGAGGAGGCCATCGACTGGCGTGAGTTCTCTTGGGATTCCCACCGCTGATCCCTTCCCATGCCCTCACTCCACCCCATCGTTCGTTTCACCATCGCGATCGCCACGGCCATGCCCGCCTTCGGGGATCCGGAAGCCGCTTCGGCCCTTCCAGAACTGCCCGAATCGGTTCGCCAAATCCTTCTCGTCCAAACCCAGGACTGGGACGAAGCCGCCGGAATGCTCATCCGCCTTGAAAAGGGCGAGCGCGGCGATTGGTCGCGCACCGGCCCTGAAATCCCCGTCTCCTTGGGACGAAACGGACTCGCGTGGGGCCGCGGCCTCCACCTCACACCTCCGGGCGCGGAAGAGAAAGTAGAGGGGGATGGCCGCGCGCCGGCCGGTATCTTCCGTCTCGACCACGCGTTCGGCTATGCGCCGGAGCCACCCAGCGGCACCCGTCTTCCCTACCGCCACGCCACCGCGGCCGACTTCTTCGTCGATGACGCCGAGTCGCCCGAATACAACCAGTGGGTTCGCCTCGAAATCGGCGATCCCAAAACCCGCTGGCAATCCTTCGAACGCATGTGTCGCGATGATGACCTATACGAATTCGGCATCGTCGTCGGCCACAACGACGCACCACCCGTGCCCGGAAAGGGCAGCGCCATCTTCCACCATGTCTGGCGCGGCCCCGGCCGTCCCACCGCCGGTTGCACCGCCATGAAACGAGAGCATTTCGTCAACCTTCTCCGCTGGCTCGACCCCGCCAAGAAACCCCTTCTCATCCAGGCGCCCGCCTCGGTAACCTCTTCCATTTCCCTCAAACCCTCACCCTCCTCCCCAAAACCATGAACCTCACCAAGCTCGCTTACCTCGCTCAAGTCGTGGCCTGCTTCGGCGTCGTCCCCGCCATGTGGGGCATCTTCGAGTCGTCGAAAAAGGCCGCCCTCGAGGAAAAGCAAACCCAGGCCCTCCTCCGTCTCACCGCGTTCCCCGCCCTCGACGGCATCATCCAGCGCGACCGCGACGAGCGGCGCAACGTCGAAAGAGCCGCCATCGACCTCCGCAAATTCGCCGGCCGGGAGGCGATCCTCGAGCGGTTCGAAACCGGCCGCGGCGCCTACTACGGCATCGAGGGCCTCGCCGAAGCCGGACGGCACTACGAATACCTCGGCGTCATGATCCGCCTCGGCTACGTCGAATTCCAGCCCATCTTCGAGGTGGTCTCCTTCCCGGACGATCTCTGGGATGAACTCGAACGCTCCGGCCTCCTTACCTTGATCCGGGAAGAAAACTGGACCGGCGACGGCCGCCCCCTCCCCGACTTCTGGGTCAATTTTGAATTCCTCCGGGATTGCTACTACGCCGCCCGCCAGGGCAAACCCATCCCTGGCGAAGAACCCGAACCCACCCCGTGGTTCGACCTTCCCGCTCTGCTCGACCGCTTCCGCTCCGGGAACGAATCCGCCCCGCAGCCTTCCACCGCCCATTTCTCTGGAAAAACCCAGCAACCCCAAGCGTGAACTTCGCACCAGACCGATCATGACCACGACCCGCTTTCCATTCGCCCTCCTCGCCGCCCTCCTCGCCGCCCTCCTCGCCCCGCTCGGCCTCACCGCCACCGCCGCCGCCGATGTCCCCACCCCGGAATCCCTCGAGCTCGAGCGGGTCTCGAGTTCCAAACCCCGGAACATCGTCTTTATCCTGGTCGATGACCAACGCTGGGACGCCATGAGCCACCTCGGCCATCCGTTCCTCGAAACCCCTCACGCCGACCGGCTCGCCAAAAATGGCGTCCTCTTCAAAAACGCTTACGCCACCACCTCCCTCTGCTCCCCCAGCCGGGCCTCCATTCTCACCGGCCTCTACGCCCACTCTCACGGCGTCGTCGATAACCAGGCCCCCGTGTCGGATGACCTCGTCTTCTTCAGCCAGCACCTCCAGGCCGCCGGCTACGAAACCGGTTTCGTCGGAAAATGGCACATGGGTCATAGCGACGACGCACCACGCCGGGGCTGGGACCACTGGGTCAGCTTCCGGGGCCAAGGAAACTACTTCCCCAAAAACGGCCGGGACCGACAGTCCATGCTCAACGTCAACGGCGCCCGCGTTCCGCAGACCAAATACATCACCGATGAGCTGACCGATTACGCCCTCGCTTGGCTCGAAACCCGGGCCGAATCGGACGAGCCCTGGCTGCTCTACCTCTCCCACAAAGCCGTTCACCACGATTTCTCACCCGCCCCCCGCCACCTCGGCCGCTACGACGACGTCGAGATCGAACCTTTCCCCACCACCAAAAACACCCCGCTCGACGACCGCAAACCGATGTGGGCCCGAAACCAGCGGAACTCCTGGCATGGCGCCGAGTTCCCCTTCCATGACACCCTCGACGGCGCCGATGCGCTCTACCGCCGCTACTGCGAGGCCCTCCTCGCCGTCGACGAAAGCACCGGGCGCGTCCTCGATTTCCTCGATTCGAACGGCATGCTCGATTCCACCCTCGTCGTCTACATGGGCGACAACGGCCACCTCTGGGGCGAGCAGGGCCTCATCGACAAACGCACCGCCTACGAAGCCTCGGTTCGTGTCCCCCTGCTCATGCACGCCCCCGGCCTCCTCCCACAAGGCGCCGTCGTCGAGGAAATCGCCGCGAACATCGACATCGCTCCCACGCTCCTCGAAGCCGCCGGTCTCCAACCGCCCGCTCACTACCAGGGCCGAAGCCTCCTACCACTCGCCCGCGGGGAAGACGTTCCCGATTGGCGCCAGGATCTCATCTATGAATACTTCTGGGAACGGTGGGCTCCTTCCACCCCCACCATCCACGCCCTCATCACCCCGCGCTACAAATTCGTCCGCGCCTATGGCCTCTGGGATCTCCACGAACTCTACGATCTGAAAAATGATCCCCACGAGCTCACCAATCTCTACACCGATCCCGAGCATCGCCAGACCGCCATGGCCCTCGACAAACGCCTCTTTGAACGCCTCGCCGAATCCGATGGCCACTCTATCCCGCTCAAACGCGGCTGGAACGGCTCAGCCAAAGAACTCCGCAGTCCTAACGCGTCGAACTGGGCCCCCTTCCCAGACGCCCTCACCGGAACGGAAGACTGACGCCGGGCCCATCGGAAACGCCAAGCCTTCCTCACATCCGCACCTTGTGTGCACACCCTCCTTCATCCCCTATCCCGCTCTTTCCCAAACGCGAATCCCCTTGCGACCGGACTCCGCCCTGAATAGCGTTCGCAGTGAGGATCGCCCTGTCAGCGGCCTCAAACTCCGGGTGCTTCGTCCATGCCTATCACGTCGAATACCAAACGCCTTCAGCTCGAATCGGAAATCACCCGGCTTCGAGATAAGGTAAAGCAGCTTACCGCCCAGCGGGACGATTCCCGCGATGCCGCGAAACGGGCGCGAGGCTTCCTTCGGACGCCCAGGACAAAGGTCGCCCTTCGTCTACGGGGCGATGGTATCGAGATCGGAGCGCTCCATAAGCCCCTAACCTTGCCCGATGGCGCCACCGCCAAATACGTCGACTTCCGGACTCGTGAAGACAACATCCGGCAATACCCCCACCTCGATCCCGGGGCCATCGTCGAAACCCACTATGTCTGCGACGGCGAATCCCTCGATGCCGTCGCCACGGACAGTGTCGACTTCGTGATCGCAAACCACATGCTCGAGCACTGCATCAACCCCATTCGCACCGTGGAGAACTTCCTCCGCGTCACGCGGGACGGGGGATTCCTGTTCATTTCCCTGCCGGACAAACGCCATTCCTTCGACCACCAACGTCCCGTCACGCCCTTCAGCCACATCCTCAGCGACTACCGGAACGACATCCAGACCGAGCCCCTCGCGACGTACCAGGAATGGTGTGAATTGGTGGACCCCAGCATGAACGCTGAGCGCATGCACCGGAAACAGACCAACATCCACTTCCACGTCTGGACCTACCTGGAAATGGTCGAGATGTTCCACCGGATGCAGAGCGATCTCGGTTTCCCCTTATCGATCGTCGAGACCGCCGTCGACGGAGTGGACGTGACCCTCCTTCTCAAAAAGGAAAAGTTCCACGCCGACCCCAGACCCATCGACGACACCCGCGGTCACTAAACCTCCCTGAGCGAAGAGTGACAAAGCCCTGGCGCCCAGGGCGAAGGCTCCCGAAGGACCGCTCTTTAATCCTTCCGTCGCCAGACGCTGGCTTCCATCTCCATCCCATCAACGGCGCGGCCGCGGGGGTACTTAGAGGTTCCGTAAAGGCCTCCCCTCCCTGAAAGATGGCATGGGGTTGTCAGGCGGGGGTAGAACCCGTCATCCTGACAACCATGG
>CAZCRA010000096.1:0-14221 GCA_964500945.1 uncultured Verrucomicrobiales bacterium
GGGGGGGCGACGCGCCAACGGAACCGGCGGTCCACGCGCGACGGCTATGAGGAAAGATGGCTGACGACCGCTTCCGCCTGTTTGCGGTGAATCTCGAGGTGGAGGCCAAACATGTTGTGCCAGCCGTGGGCGTCGAGGTCCCCGAAAACGGGGTGCTCTAGGGTTTGGGTGCCACGCAAGCCGGGCAGGGACTCAACGGTCCGGAGGTGATGTTCGACGGAAAGGAGAAAGGCCTCGATCTGTTCCGGCCCCGGACTCGTCGAGGGCATCACGTCTTTTTTCGGGTCGCGAATGCCTCCGCCGTCGGGTTTTTCGCCCGGGGCCAAACTGCGGACGATCGAGCCGACGCTGCGTTTCACGATGACGTTGTGCTCGAGAATAATGAAGAAGGACCAATCCCGCATGTCCTCATCGACTCCGAGGAGTGGGGGAACGCGAACGGCCTTTTGCCCGGCCACCGGGTCCAGGGAAGTGGCGATGGAAAGGTAGTTCGCGGGGCGATGTGGCTGGAAGCCTTCGCACGGGTGGTGAGCTGGAAGCGGGTGCGGACCAGTAAGCGGATGAGGGCGGCTTTCACGAAGGGGGGGATCACTATTTTGCCGAGCGGGACGCAATGCGCGATTGAAATTCACGGGCGAAAGCCTGAGAAGGGAGGAATGAGGGACTTTTTGCGGGTTGTTTTCTTTCTGACTCTCACCGGGGGGACGCTGCCGGCGATGGCCGAGGATTCATCTGGCTATCCCGATCCTGCCCGGTTCGAGAAAGCGATCGCGGCGTTCGAGGTTGAGGATCGTGAAGCGTTCCCTGCTCCAGGCGGTGTGTTGTGCCTCGGGAGCTCGAGCATGCGGATTTGGGACAAAACGATTCGCGAAGATCTGGCGCCGCTTCGCCTGATCGTTCGTGGTTTTGGAGGGAGCACGATGCATGACGCGATCCACTACCTGGACCGAATCGTTCTCCCCTACCGTCCTCGTGCCATCCTGCTGTATGAGGGGGAAAACGACATCGGAGGAAAAGCCGGTGCGACGCCCGAAGTGGTGCGGGAGAAGTTCAAGACCTTTGCGGCAGCGGTTCACGAAGAGCTTCCCGAGTGCCGGATTTACGCGATTTCGATCAAGCCCAGTCCGAAGCGGTGGGAGTTGTGGCCGAAAATGAAACGGGCAAACCAGCTGTTGCGCGAGGCTTGTGGAGCGGATGCGCGGCTGACATTCATCGATGTGGCCACGGCGATGCTTGGAGAGGATGGGCGTCCGATCGAGGAGCTGTATCAGGAGGATGCGCTGCACCTGACTGCGGCTGGTTATGCGATTTGGACCCAGGCGGTCCGGAGGGCGATGGTCCAGGTGGAAGCGGATCGAGATGACCCGAAGGGTTCCCCCTGAAAAGGGAAACCCGCGGCTGCCTGGGCAACCGCGGGTGGAGGGTCGGGGCAGGGATGTCCCCGCCCTTCGAGGAGGGGATGCCTTACTGCACCGGGATGAGCCTGGGCTTCGATTCCTCGGCTTTCGGCAGGGTCAGGGTGAGGATCCCGTTTTCGACCTTGGCGGTGATGTTGTCCGCCACGTCGACGTTGAGCTGGAGTTGGAGCCGGTAGTCATCGCGGTTCAACTCTTGGAGCAGCGGCTTCCAATCGTCGTGCGCGATGCGCTTCCGTTTGCCCTCGATGGTGAGGGCTTTTCCCTCGAGTGCGACGCTGAGGTCTTCTTTGGCCACGCCGGGCATTACCGCGCGGATCGTGTAATGCTCGTCGGCGGTTTGAACATCGTAGGCTGGCCGGCGAAAACGGCGCGGCGCGTCTTCGGTCCGGGCAACAGACGTTTCGGAATCAGTCGGTGTCATGATGATGATATTTGATTAAGGGTTTTCGGTTTTTCAGGTTGGGGCTCAGCCGACGGAGATGCTTCTGGGTTTCGACTCCTCCCGCTTGGGCAGCGTGACGTGAAGTAGCCCGTCCGTGAGCGCCGCGGAGACGCTGTCCCCATTCACATTCTCGGGGACGGCAAGGGAACGCTGAAACTCGTAGCTCCGCTCGCTATCGTCGCTGGAATCGGTGTGTTTACCGGACACGCGAAGGACGGCGTTTTCGAGTTCCACCGAGACGTCTTCTTTTGCGACGCCGGGAAGTTCGAGGACGACATGATAGGCATCGGGCTCTTCATAGAGGTCAGCGACCAGAGACGAGCGCGACCGGCTGGACCGGAAGCTATCGAAAGGATCGACTCCAAGAAAGAAGTCACGCATCCAGCGATCCACGTCGCTGGACGAAGACAGATCAGGGCGAATTAGGGTCATGATATCGTTGGGATTTTGAGGGTTTAATTTGGTTGGAAAGGGAGCTTTTTCAAGTTCCCGTCAGCAATAGGTAGCATCGTGGGTGCCAAGCGTGTTGTGATTTCTCAATGCATTCATTTCGAGCGGGTTGCGAATTTCGATCGCGTGCAAAAGGCCTGTTGTTGAGCGTCAAAATGACGCGATTGGGCCTGAGTTGAGCGACAGGATGATCCGACGTTTTGTCGCAGTTTTCCTGGCGATATCGGGTGACGCTATGGCTTGGCCCAGTCGGGAAGCGTGTTCGGTTCGAGGTCGAAGACCGCGGGGCCGAGTAGGGCGAAGAGCGTGGTCACGATGAGGACGGCCACCAGGTTCAGGAGGATACCGGCCCGGACCATGGACTGAATCGGAATCACGCCGCTGCTGAAGACGATGGCGTTTGGAGGGGTGGCGACGGGCATCATGAAGGCGCAGGAAGCCGAGATCACTGCGGGAATCATCAGGTAGAGCGGGTGAAGTTCCATCGCGACCGCCTGTGAGGCGAGCAGAGGAAGGATCATCTGGCTGGTGGCGGTGTTCGAGGTGAATTCGGTGAGGAAGGTCAGGAGAAGACAAACACCCGCGATGGCCATGATCAGGGGGACGCGCTCGACGCCCTCGAGTTGGCTCACGATGGCGCCGGTGAGGCCGGATTCCTGAAAGCCGCGCGCGAGGGCGAATCCTCCCCCGAAAAGAAGGACGATGTGCCACGGGATCCTCTGGAAGACATCCAGTTCCAAGATTCGGCTTCGGCCACCTTCGCGCGCTTTGGTGGAGCGGACGGGGAGCAGAAACAGCAGAAGCGACATTCCGACGGCAATGGTGCTGTCGTCGATGAAATCCCTGGTGGGAAGGAGTCGCCCCCACCCGGGGAGTGTGAAGGATCCGAGGGTGAGATCGGTTCGGAAGACCCAGAGGAAGGCCGTGATCAAGAAGACGGTCAGGACGATGCGTTCCTCGGGGCTGACCGGGCCGAGGGCGCGATACTCTTCATCCAAGGTCTCCCGTGGGAGCGCCAGGTCGCTGGGGACGCGAAAGATGACGCGGGTGAGGAGGAGCCATGCGACCGTGAGGAGAAGCAAGCAGACGGGTAAGCCGAAAATCATCCACTGGCCGAAGGACAGCGCGGGAGCTTCGGGGAAAGTGATCTCGTAAATGCGGGTTAGCGCCAGGTTGGGCGGCGTACCGATGAGGGTCGCCATTCCTCCGATGCTGCACGCGTAGGCGATCCCGAGGAGGAGGCTGATCGAAAGGGTGCGGGCGCGGTCCCGGCCAAACTCCGCTTCCAGTTGGGACACGATGGCGAGGCCGATGGCGAGCATCATGATGGCGGTCGCCGTGTTTGAAATCCACATTGAAAGACCGGCCGAGGCCAGCATGAAACTCAGGACAAGGCGCTTTGGCCCTCCGCCCACGGCACGGATGAGGGTGAGGGCGATCCGCCGGTGGAGATTCCACCGCTCCATGGCGAGAGCGATCAGGAACCCGCCGATGTAGAGAAAGATGGTGCTATTGACGTAGACGGGAGCTGTTTCGCGGGCCGACTGGATTCCAAGAACGGGCAGGAGAACGAGTGGGAGAAGCGAGGTGGCGGCCAGCGGGATGGCATCGCTGATCCACCATGCGGCCATCAAGAGGGCGACGGCGGCCATGCAAGCCACGCGCCGTCCATCCGGATCGGACGGTGCCACGAGGAGCGTGCCGGCGAAGAGGAGCAGACCGAGCCAGAAGCCGATCAGGCGCGCGCGGTTGGATGGCTGCGTGGCGACACCGCCGGAGTCATCCCCGCCCAGCCATTTTGGGAGCTTGAAACGGTGCATGAGGCGAAAGTGAGGCCACGATCCTTGACCGTGCGAGTGGGAGAGGCGTCAGAGGGTTGCCTTTTCATTGAGGATGTAGGCCGTCACCTTGGCAGCCCCTTCGGCCCCGATGAGAACTCCTTGACCGGGCATGATGATTTCGCCTTTGGCCATGGCTTCCGCCGGGTTGGGGGTCCCGTTGTAGATCATCTCGTAGATTTCCTTCGGTTCTCCGCCATACTTCCACTCGTCATCGACGAGGGACAAGCCAATGTATTGCGGGCCTTCGTTCTTGCCTTTCAGACCCGGACCGTGGCAGGCGAGACAGACGGTGTTATAGGTTTGTTCGCCATCGGACACCACGGATGAATCTTTGCTCATCGCCAGGAGGTTTTCGTTGTTGAGCATGGCCAGCATGGATTCCATGCGTTTCTCTTCGATTTGGGCCAGGACAGGGTCGAGGCGTTCCTCGTCCATGGGAGCCTTCTTTAGTTGGTAGTAGGCGACCCAATAAACGACGAAGAAGACCATCGTGATGTAGAGGGTGAACAGCCACCAGTTGGGCAGCTTCTGGTCGTATTCCTGGATACCGTCGTAGGTGTGGTTCCGGATTTCCGGCTCCTGAGACTGATCGGTTTTCATGAGTTATCGTGCTTGTGCGGATTAGGAGGAGGGGAGTCGTCGAGCGGGAGCCGGCCCATTCTTTCCCGCTCCTCACGCTTCATGCGGATGGCGCGAATGAGGAAGTAGAGAAAGACGAAGAAGGTGCATCCGAACGCGACGTAGGGAACGATGCTGGTCCAGTCTTCATAGGCGATGCGCTTGAACATGCAAGATGAAGGTGGGTGTTACTCGGCCTGATTCGCTTGTAGGAGATGGGCGGAGGCCGCTTCGATGGGGTTGTCGCCGGCTTCCTCGTATTGGCCGAGTGCCTGGAGGTAGGCGATGATCGCAATGGCTTGCCGGTCGTGTTCGATCCGGTAGTCGGCATCCTGATTATCGAGGTCGGAATAGTCCGGCGCATCCGCCTCTTCCAGGCCCTTGGCGATCTCCATGGCTTGTTCGATCGCGTGCTGTTCGATCTCATGCTTGTCCATTGGCGGATAAGGGACGCCGAGCCGGGTCAAGGCCGCAATCCGTCCTGGGAGTGCCTTGAAGTCCGTTTTCTTGTGATAAAGCCAAGGGTAGGCGGGCATGTTGGAGCCGGCCGAGGTGGATCGAGGATCGAACATGTGGTTGTAGTGCCACAGATCGGGCTGTTTGCCGGCTTCGCGAGCGAGATCCGGCCCGGTCCGTTTCGAGCCCCATTGGAAGGGGTGGTCGAAGATGGATTCGCCCAACCGGGAATAGTCTCCATACCGGAGGACATCCGGGACCATCATGCGGATCATCTGCGAGTGGCAATTGTAGCAGCCCTCGCTGACGTAGATGTCGCGCCCGGCGAGTTCGAGTGGCGTGTAGAGTTTCTGAATTCGGCCCTCGATGTTTTCGGCGCGGTTGATGGCGACGGTCGGGATGATCTGGATGGCGCCACCGATGGCGACGGCAATCAGGGCGATGACGGTGAAGGGCAGCCAGGCCTCGCTGAGTTGATCGTACCACCGGACCCAGGCCTTCTTGTTGCGCTGGAAGCGCTGGACGCAGATGATCGAGAAGACCCCGAGGAGCACGAGGGCGGCCCAGTCGGCGAGCGGGAGGCCGGTCAACCAGATGCACGTGAGGACGATGATGCCGGTGAAGGCGATGAACGGTTCGGCGAGGATGAATTCGGTGACGGATTTGCGGTCGGCGGGCGACTTTCGGAGGACGACCTCCTGGGTGGCATTGACCGGTTCAGCGCCCATGACGGTCTTGGCGATGTTCACGATGAGGAGAATCCATCCGACCAGGTAAAGGACGCCGCCGAAGGCGCGGAAGAGAAGGGGCCACTTCACTTCGAGCAGCGTTTCGACGAACTGATAGCGGATGCCGGTGCCGGTGTCGTTGAGCGAGTTCAGGAGCAGGCCCTGGTAAATTCCCGAGGTCCACATGGCGCCCACGTAGAGCAGGATGCCGACGAAGCCGATCCAGAAGTGGAGGTTGGCGAGGTCGGTGCTCCACAGTTTTCGTTTCCAGAGTCTGGGGGCCATCCAGTAGAACATCCCGGCGGCCATGAAGCCGTTCCAGCCGAGCGTTCCGCTGTGGACGTGACCGATGGTCCAGTCGGAGTAGTGCGAGAGCGAATTGACCGCCCGGATGGACAGAAGGGGGCCCTCGAAGGTAGCCATCCCGTAGAAGGTCACGCCAGCGGCGAAGAATTTGAGCACCGGGTCTTCGCGGACCTTATCCCAGGCGCCGCGCAGGGTGAGGAGGCCGTTGAGCATCCCGCCCCAGGATGGAGCCCAGAGCATGAGACTGAAGCACATTCCGAGTCCTTGGAGCCAGTGTGGGAGCGAGGTGTTGAGAAGGTGGTGTGGTCCAGCCCAGATGTAGATGAAGACCAGCGACCAGAAGTGCACGACGGAAAGCCGGTAGGAGTAGACCGGCCGATTCGCAGCCTTCGGCAGGTAGTAATACATGATGCCGAGGATCGGGGTCGTCAGGAAGAATGCGACGGCGTTGTGGCCATACCACCATTGGACGAGAGCGTCCTGAACACCGCCGAAGATGGGGTAGCTGTGCGTCCAGCTCGTGGGCAGCGAGAGGTGATTGACGATGTAGAGCATCGCCACGGTGATGATGGTGGCAATGTAGAACCAGATCGCCACGTAGAGGGAGGGCTCGTTCCGCCGGGCGAGGGTCCAGAAGAAGTTGATGGCGAAGACGACCCAGATCAGGGCGACGGCGATGTTGATGGGCCAGATGAGTTCCGCGTATTCCTTCCCGCGCGTGAGGCCGAGGGGAAGCGTGATGGCGGCGCCGAGGATGATGAGCTGCCATCCCCAGAAGTGGATGCGGGAGAGGAGGTCCGAGGCCGTTCGCGTTTTGCAGAGGCGCTGGGTGGAGTGGTAGATGCCAGCGAACAGCATGTTTCCGACGAACGCGAAAATGGCGGCGTTCGTGTGGAGCGGGCGAAGCCGTCCGAAGGTGAGCCATTCGGCGTCGAAGTTCAGCTTCCAGAAGTTGAGCTGGAAGGCGATCAGGACGCCGACGACCATGGCGATCGCGCCCCAGAAAATGGAGGCCAGCATGAAATGCCGGACCGTGGCGTCGTCATACTCGATGGTGGCTTTCGGATTATCGTTCATCGTGAGTGAAGCGGAGTTTGGAGGGCGCGCGGTGAGGGATCAGTGGGAGGACGTCGTGGATTCGGAGTCGTCGAGAGGCATGAGGCTCTGCTGTTCGAGCCCGCCGCCTTCTTTTTCCTGGTTGGCGTGCACGAAGGAGGCGATGAAGCCACCCGCGAGGATCAGACTGAGGAAGATGGTGAGGAACAGGACTTCCATGGTCCCGAAAATAGGAGCCGGTGCATGAATGGCTCGTCTCCATTTGGCCAACGCCGCGCGGGAGTTGGCCCGGCGGAAAGATGCATTTTTTTTCGGACACCGGCGTTTTTCCCTCCCCCCGCCATTCGTTGGTGGGTAGGATAGGGATGGCGGGAGGATTTGCCGCGGCAAGCCTCGCGCTCAGAAACGCAAAAGGCGCCGAGTCCAAGCGGGCAGGCACCGCGAGTCTTCAACCATGAAAAACACCCTGCAACGCATCCTCGTTCCACTCGACCCCTCGCCCTACACCGAAGCGGCGAGTCACTTGGCCTGCGAAGTGGCGAAGCTCCATCACGCCACGCTCCAGGGCCTGGTGGTTTTGGACACCCCCGAAATCCGGGCGCGCATCGCCCCCGTCGAGATCCGCCACTGGCCAACGGTGATCGACGCCATTCGGGCCGCGACGGAGGATGCGGAGGAGCAAATTGACGAGACGCGGGAAAAGTTCGGAGCGATTTGCGAGCAGCACAGCATCGTGCACCAGGAGGCGGAGATGGAGGGGGTTCCGGCGGACATGATCCTCGAGGTCTCGGGGTTACACGACCTCGTGGTGGTGGGGCTGCGGACGCACTTTCATTTTGAGACGCGCGAGCATGCGGGCGACTCACTCAGCAAGATTCTCGGTCGCACCTGCACGCCGGTTTTGGCCACGCCCAAGGAGAAGCCGGCGGCGCTGAAGAGGGTCCTCGTGTGTTACGACGGCAGCATGGCCGCGGCGCGGACGCTACGGGATTTCACGCTTTTCGCCGGTCCACTGGACCTGGAAATCACCTTACTGACCGGGGATGTGGACGAGGGGCACGGAGATGAGGTCTTGAAACAGGCCGCCCACTACCTGCGCGCTTATGGAAAGGATCCGGTCCGGCTTCACAACGCCCCGTCCGACGTGTTCAAAACGATCGAGGAAGACTACATCGGGAACGTGGACTTGATCGTGGCCGGCATCCACAACCGAAATGTGATCCGCGACGCCTTCGTAAGCAGCCTGACAAACGAGCTAATCGACCGCGAAGACGTGGCGCTGTTTATGTCGCACTGAGGCCTGTGGAGCCTACCTGACAGGCTTTTGTTCCTCGTCTCGAATCAGGCGAATCGCCTTGATGTCCGGCATCGCTTTCCCGCGCATTTGCTTGGCTTCAAGGCGAAGAGTCTGTTTCCCTTCGGCCAAATTCAATCGACCGGCGTCCATTTCCTTCCACTGGCGGGCGAGATAGCCCCCGCTTCGTTTGCTGTATTGTTCCGAGGCTGGAAAGACCGCGCTGACCCAAGGTTCGGTGATGGTGAACTCCAGGGGCGCTGACTTTCCAGCCCTCAAGACGAAGACGGAGCCTACCGATTCCGGTTTGCAGGCATACTGGATCGAAACGCGATAGGTCCCGGGGGTCACGACGGAAATGGGACACTCGGCGTAGGCTTCCACGAGGGTCCAGCGATCGATCCATTGATGCGCCCACCCGTGAAACTCGCAGTAAGCGATTCCCTCGCCTTTGGCCGGGTGGATCTCGAGTTCGTGCGCTCGAACGAGAACATCCGGCCATTCTCGATGACCGATTTCGATGGGCAAAGGCGCCAGTTCTGTGGGGACGGCGTCTTCTCTCCAAGCGTGAAAGGAGGCTATCAGGTCTTTGTGCACGCCGGGGAGCGATTCCGCCAGGTTGCGTCTTTGGGAAGGGTCTTCCACCAGGTCGTGAAGCGTGGATGCCGTGGCGCGGTACTGCTCGGAGCGCACGGACCATCGCTGGGCATGCCGGTAGGTGAAGAGATTTCTGTCGGGCGTCGCGAAGCCGGGCTTTTGCAAGAACAGGCTGGAAAGATCGACTCCGTCGAGCGGGCGGTCCGGATTTTTGGGCGGCTCCACACCCGCCATGGCGCAGAGGGTGGGAAGAAGATCGATGTGTGCCACATTGGATTCGATCACCGTGCCGGACGGGATTTTTCCGGTCCAGCGGACGAAGAGCGGAACGCGGACGCCTCCTTCCATGACGCTCCCTTTCGCTCCGAGCATGCCGTCATTGAAGCGGTCTCCGTTGGGTCCGTTGTCAGTCAGGAAGAGGACGATGGTGTCCTCCGCGAGGTTCTTTTCGTCCAGCGTCCTCAAGAGACGGCCAACGTTGTTATCGATGTTCTGACACATCGCGTAGATGACGCGGGTATAAACGTCATCCACCTGGGTGTTGTCCGTCCAGGTTCGCCATTCCCCCAAGGGGGCACTCGCGGGGGTGTGGGGGGTGTTGTAAGCGAGATAACAAAAAAAGGGTTTCTCCGCTTCCACGTTCTCGAGCATAAAGTCGATGGCCCGGTCCGTGAGCACATCGGCGATGTAACCACGCGTCTTCACTGGACGGCCGTTTTCCTCGAGAACAGGATCGAAGTAATCGTTGATGTGGCCTCCGCAGAATCCGAAGAACTCTTGGAAGCCCTGAGCATTGGGATGGTGCGGCCAGTGGGCGCCATTGTGCCATTTGCCAAAGCAGCCAGTCGCGTAGTCTGCGGCGCGAAGGACTTCGGCGACGGTGGATTCCTCACTCCGGAGATTTTCGCGGCCGCGGGTCACGCCATGGACGCCGGTCCGGGTGGGATATCGCCCGGTGAGAACCGCGGCGCGGGTTGGTGCGCAAACCGGTTCGACGAAGAAGCGTTCACCGCGGGCTCCTTCCCTGGCGATTCGGTCGATGTGCGGCGTTTTCAGCACCGGGTTTCCATGAAGGGAGACATCCCCGAAACCCTGATCGTCGGTGAGAATGAGGAGGATGTTGGGGTGAGAGTGAGCGATCGCCGGTAGGGACGAGCTCAACAGAGCGAGGAAGACGAAATGGCGGATGGCAGTCATGAATGGCCCTCGTTGAAGCCGGGGCTCAGGAAGAGGTCTCGCCGGTGGCCGAGGAAGACTGGTTCGACGAAGGATGGGGCCGGAACGAGAGGATGAAGAGCAGTCCGGCGGCGATGCAGATGCAGGAGTCGGCGACATTGAACGAGGGCCAGCGCATGAAGCCGAGGTTGAAGTCGAGGAAGTCGACGACGTAGCCGTGGATGAGGCGGTCGGTGACGTTTCCGAAGATGCCGCAAAGGAGGAGGCTGGCCGCGACCTTTCCGGTGCGGTCCGGGAACGAGCCCTTTCGCCAGAGCCAAACGATGGCGGTGACGGCGACGGTGGCGATGAGGAGGAAGAGCGGGTTGGCGTAGGGGGTGCCGTTTCCGATGCCGAACGCCATGCCCTGGTTGTGGACGCGGACGAGGTTGAAGAAACCCGGGACGACTTCGATGTGATCGCCGCTCACGTAGGTGGGCTCCGGGAATCGCCGAAGAATCCAGTGTTTGGTGAGCTGATCGAGGACGTAGAGCGGCAGGGTAAGAGAAAGCAGGTAGCGGATCATCAGGCGAGGAGGAGACGGCAGGGATGAACAATTAGGCGGTGGCGGGCTCCAAAACGGAGGCACAGCGCTCGCAGAGGGTGCCATCCGCCAGAGGCAGGGAGCGCCGGCAGCGGGGGCACTCGGCGTGGGCGGTCTCCGTGACGCTCACCACCGGCGTGAATTTGGCCCGGCTGACTTTCAGTTCGAAATTCGAGATCATGAGGAACTCGAGTGCCTCGTCGCGATGCTTTTCCAGCAAGGCGTAGGCGGGGTCCTTTTTCTTCAAACCGATCGTGACGGAGGCGCGTTCGCGTTTGCGGAAGAGACCGTCCTTGATGGCTTCATCGATTCGGGCCTGGGCGGCATCGCGGATGGTCATGAGTTCTTTGACGGCGTCGATGGCATCGGTTCCGGCGAAATCCGGATTCGGCTCGGGGAAGCGCTCCAGGTGGACGGATTTGCGGGACCCGGCGTATTCCTTTCCGGCAAATTCCCAAACTTCGTCGGCGGTGAAGGCGAGGACGGGGGCGATGAGGCGGGTGAGGCTTTCGAGGATCTCGTGCATCGCGGTTTGCGTCGAGCGACGGCGGGGCGAGTCCGGGGCGTCGCAATACATTCTGTCCTTCGTGAGATCGACGTAGAGGGCGCTGAGATCGACGGTGCAGAATTGGTTAATCTCGTGGAAGACGCGGCGGAACTCGAACTGGTCGTAGGCTTCCCGGCAGGCGGCGGTGACTTGGTGCAGGCGCTGTAGGATCCAGCGATCGACCAGGGTCAGGTCCGAAGCGGGAAGGGCGCTGTTGGGATCGAAGTCGTAGAGGTTCGCCAGGAGGATCCGGAGGCTGTTCCGCATGCGCCGGTAGGGCTCCGCGATCTGCTTAAAGAGATCTTCGCCGAAAGGCACCTCGTCCTGCCAATCGACACTGGAGACCCAAAGCCGGACGATGTCTGCGCCGTATTTGCCATAGAAGTATTTCGCTTCCGTTGGTTTGCCGCCGCCGCCCTTCGATTTCGAGAGCTTCTGGCGATCCTGATCGACGACGAAGCCGTGGGTCATCACGGTGCGGTAGGGCGCCTTTTCGCGGACGGCCACGCTGAGCATGAGGGAACTTTGGAACCAGCCGCGGTGCTGGTCGGTGGCCTCGAGGTAGAGGTCGGCCGGTGCGGAGAGATCCGGGTGCCGGTCGAGGACGGCGACATGACTCGAACCGGAATCGATCCAGACGTCGAGGGTGTCGCGGCAACGGCGGGTGTCCTTGGGAAGGCCGAGTTTGCTGGCCCAGGTGGCGTCGTCCCACTCGAACCAGGCGTTCGTGCCATGTTCCTCGACGATGTCCGCCACCTGACGGGCGAGGCCGGGGTCGATGCGCGTTTCGCCATCGGGCATGAAGAAAATGGGGAGTGGGACGCCCCAGGTGCGCTGGCGGCTGATGCACCAGTCCGGCCGCGATTCGACGGTGCCGTAGATGCGGTTTCTACCCCAGTGCGGCAGCCATTCGACGCGGTCGATTTCGTCGAGGGCGAGCTTCCGCAGGTCGTCGATGCGGATGAAGAACTGCTCGACGGCGCGAAAAAGGATGGGGGTTTTCGAACGCCAGCAGTGCGGGTAGCTATGGTTGTAGTCCTCCGCGCCGACGAGATGGCCGGATTCCGCGAGCATCTCGACGATGCGGGCGTTGGCCTTAAGCACGTGCTGCCCGACGAGTTCGGGCACGCCGACTTCGTCGGTGTAAAGTCCCTCGTCGTCGACGGGAGACAGGATGCCTAATCCCTCCGCCTGACCCGCCATGTAGTCGATGGAACCGTGACCTGGCGCGACGTGAACGGCACCGGTTCCCTGATCATCCACGACGAAATCGCCGAGGATGACTTTGGAGCGGCGGTCCAGAAAGGGGTGGGCGGCGAAACTGCCGCGGAAAGCTTCGCCGGTGACCTCCTCGTGAGGGGCGGATTCGTCCAAGCGGAAACTGGTGGATTTTTCGAGGGCGGCGAGAAGGATTTTGACCACGACGAGATTCTCGCGCCGGCCGTCGTCGTGAACGAATTCGCCGCGGACGTAGGTGAAGCGGGGGTGGAGGGCAATGCCGAGGTTGGCTGGGAGGGTCCAGGGCGTGGTGGTCCAGATGACGATGGAGCTTTCGCCGGCGAAGAGGCCTTCGACGATGGGGAAACGGACGAAGACCGCGGTGTCGGTTCGGTCCTTGTATTCGACCTCGGCTTCGGCGAGGGCGGTGTGGGCGCCAAAGGACCAGGAGACGGGTTTGCGCGACTGATAGACCAGCCCCTTCTCCGCCAGGGTGGCGAAGACGCGAATGATGTCCGCTTCGTATTGCGGAGTGAGGGTGAGGTAAGGGTTTTCCCAGTCGCCGAACACGCCGAGCCGGCGGAACGAGTCGCGCTGAACGTCGATGAATTCGCGGGCGAACGCCTCGGCGCGGCGGCGGATTTCGGCGGGTTCGAGGCCTTTGGCGGCCTTTACGACTTTGAATTCGATGGGCAGACCGTGGCAGTCCCAGCCCGGGATGAAGGGGACGCGGTGCCCGGCCATGGTCTTGGATTTCACCACGAAATCCTTCAGGATTTTGTTGAGCGCGGTGCCCATGTGGACGTCGCCGTTGGCGAAAGGCGGGCCGTCGTGGAGGATGAAGGGCGGGGCGTTTTCCTCCTTCCGCTGGCGGTCGATCTGCTGGTAGAGTCCGGATTGGTTCCACTGCTCGAGCCTGGGCGGTTCGCGCTTCACGAGGTCACCCCGCATGGGGAAATCCGTGCGTGGCAGGTTGAGAGTCTCCTTGTAGCTGGCGGGGCTTTCGCTCATGGAACGGGACCGGGAAAACCGGGGAACGTCAGGGGAGGCGGACCCTACCACCCGGCTTTGAGAGCGGCAAGAAGCGGTTTGCCGGGTGAATAGAGCTGAGGTAGTCTGGGTCTTTGAAGGTTGGGGACCGGAGGCCGAGGCGGGTGGTGTAAATGCGCGCTGCCGCCCGTTTTCCATCGCCAGCCCCACGTTTCCATGAAAGATCCCCTGATTGCACCCGTCGAGCCGAAGCCAGGCGCCTCCCGGGAGCAGGTGCGCTTCCAACCTCCGGAGGATGAAACCCGAGCGACCTCAGGGTCTTCCCGCCCGCCTGCGGCTGCTGGAAAGACTGGCGCGCTGCTCACGCGGATCCTTCTCGTCACGTGCGTCTTTTTGCTTGGGATCCTGATCGGGATGAAGGTGAGCGACTACCATCACGGTCGGTATTTTGCGGGCGTGGAAGGGGGCTCTACGGTGGAAGGCGAATCGTCCCGACGCGGA
>CAZCRA010000097.1:0-13786 GCA_964500945.1 uncultured Verrucomicrobiales bacterium
CGTTTTTGGCCGGTGTCCGACGGGATGCCGCGGCGGCCCGGTTGGGGAGCGATGCCAGTCCGCACGCCGAAGCGTTTCGGTCGCATTTTGGGGGACTGGCGCGCACGTATGGTCTGGCGGTGGCGGCGCCGCCGGCGGTGGCCTTGGGCCTATCGCTGCTAGGGTGGCCAGGTGGAGCTGTCGCGGCGGCCGGAGCCGCGCTGGTGGGATGCGTCGCGGCTGGGATTCAGAGTGCCGAATCGCGATGGCTGCAGCAGGTGAGAGAGCGAATGCCGGCGTGGGGGCGAGTCGCGCGATCGGTGCCGGTGATTTACGGGATGAGCTGGCTGAGTGGGATTGGGATGGTGTGGTGTTCGGTAGGCGAGGAGGGTGGGCTTTTGAGGGCCGGGGAAGGCGCGGGCCTTGCCGCTGGAGCCGTGGGGCTTCTGCTGCTGACGGGAGCTTGCCTGGCGTGGATTCGGGCGAATGCGGGAGGTGGAACGCTGCGCGAGCGGGTGCGGTGGCTGGCCGTGACGCTGGGGCCGGCGTGCGCGATTGCGCTGGGCTGGGTGGCTTTGTTGGTGAAGGCTTAACGGGTTGTAAAAAATCCCTGCACCGCGCCAAGGAGGCTCGTTTGGTTCTGATGAAGTCAGGCTGAGCAAGGTGGCGAGGATCTCTTCCCTGGCGGACGGGGGTCACACCCGTTTTTTGCGTTTACGGAGGCCTTCGCTGGTGCTGCGGCAGGCTTTGTGGATGAGCCAGAGCACGAGAATGACGGCGCCGAACGCGATCCAGCTGAAGCGGATGTTTTCGTCGAGGCTGGGAGGCAGGACGGCCACGAGGCGAGCATCGCGTTCGAGCGTTTTGAAGAAGGCCGTCTGAGCACCGGGAGCGAAGTGGGCGGTTAGCGATTTGTCCTGCGGCTGAGGTTCGGGAGCTGGCGCTGGGCTGGTCCGATGGTCAGGTTCTTCTCGACCCCGATCCGGTTGGTGGTGTTGAGTCGCCGGCGCGCCGGGGGAGGCAATGGCGCGACTGAGCGGGTAGTCCATGACGAAGCGGGCGGGAATGCTCAGGTGCTCGGAAAGGTCGAGCCGGGGGACGGTTTCTCCTGGGGCTGGCCTGGCGGTTTCAGGCGACGCGGTGGGCGGGTTTGGAGTGGGGATGGCCTGGCCGGAACCGGAGTTTCGGGTAGGCGAGGCCAAACGGAGTTCGAGGAAATCGCGAGCGATCTTTTCGAGAGCAGCGGTTTCCCGGAGGAGGCTTTCCTGACGGGCAATGGCACCCGATTCCTGGACCGCGTCGAGTTCCCGGTGGATTCGGCTGCCGAGGCGAAGAATTTCCCGGGCGTTGGCGATTCTGGCCGATTCGTCGAGGCGCGAACTGGTGACGAAGCGGCTCATTCGCTCCATGGCGGCCAGGTGCGTTTCGGATCGTTCCAAGGCCCAGGCGGTGGCGTCGAGACGCCAGAGGTTGCCTTCTTTCACGTGGAAATCGTGGTCCTCGGGCAATCGGATCGACCAGAAGGTTTCGTCGACCGAAGCGCCCGGGACCGCGGGACCGTTCATGGCGCGTTCGCCCGCGAACGGGCTGGTTTCCGCCGGTATGGCCTCTCTGGGGACTCGATAGACGAGCTGAATGCGGGTGGCGGGGTCGCCGGGTCGATGGCGGGGAATGGGGATTAAAATGGCATCGTTGGAGCCAGCGCGTGGGGGTGCCGGAAGTGGGCGATCCGCCAGGCTGACATCGAGTAGCTTTGCGCCCGAGGGGAGCTGGAGGGTGAGGAATGACTGGTCGTGGTTGACGACGCGCAGGGAGGCGCGGTGCCATTCATCGCCATTTTGAAGGAACGCGCTTTCCAGGTCGAGGATGGGGATCTCGATGCCCGAGCCAGCGGGGGCCACGAGCGGGAGCGCTTCGAGTTCGAGGGACCAGTCCGGGTAGGCGGAGCGGAAGTGATGAGGGGCTGGGAGCGCGGAACTTCCATTGGATCCGACTCGTTCCAGGCCGTCGGGAATCACCTGTAACCGGGGATGGTCCGGGATGCTCAGCCTCACCTGGCTGCTTTCTGAAACGGCCTCCGGCCAGACTGGAGCCTCGAGACGGGCTCTCGAGCGGTTCCAATCGAGATGCCCCCGGAGTTCGAGAGACTGGCTGTTGGCCGAGGGGCGCTGGAATTGGATGCGGCCGCGGATGCCATTCTCGCGACGTTCGAATGAAACGGAGCGCACTCCGGGACCCTCGATGGTAGGGGCCGACCACGCCGGGGGGAGGTCGACGACGACCGTTCCCAACAAGCCTTCCTCGACCTCGAGCTGGATGCGCGATTCGACGAGAAGCCGGTGGGTTTCGAGGCGCACCTCGAGGGACGAAGCGGCCGTGAAGCGCGCCGGGCGGTAGCTCCGCTGGAGATTCACCGTGAAGGGACCGTCGAACCGGAATGCCCAGGCCCGGTGCATCGGGGAATGCACCATGGCCGAGGAAAGGACGTCAGCGGGTGGAGCGGTGACCCAGTTTTCACCCTCGGGAAGGGTGGAGCGCCAGCTCTGGGAGAAAGGCGCCGTGACCAGGGCCTCACCTTCGAGGCGGAAGCTCTCGGGGAATCCGACGGATTCGAGGGCGAGGTCCCGCTGGGCGATCGACGGGTCACGGGAG
Organism: uncultured Verrucomicrobiales bacterium; assembly: GCA_964500945.1. Taxonomy (GTDB): domain Bacteria; phylum Verrucomicrobiota; class Verrucomicrobiia; order Verrucomicrobiales; family DEV007; genus CAZCRA01. The sequence continues at coordinate 2,632 of CAZCRA010000097.1, forward strand.
AGGACCAGGAGCAGGGGGAGCGGGCCCTGGAAGCTGCGGTCGAAGCGGAGGTCCAGGCTATCTTCGCCGGGCCAGGCATCGCGCAGAGCGGGGGACCGCACGGTCTCCACCCGATGCCCAGGAGGCAGGCGCAAGCGCAGGGAAGACCAGGGTTCAGCTCCCTCAAGTGTGGCTTGGAGGATGGTTTTGGGCCGATTTGGGTCGAGTTCGAAGTAGTAGCGGGCATCGACGGAAACGAGGCGGCTGGGGAAATCGATTTCGTAGGTCAAGGGCGATCCGGAACCGGTTTCGGAGAAGGCATGGACTTGGGAAGCGCCGTCGATTTCGGGGTGAGGAATGGGGCGGAAGCGAGGCGGAGCTTCCGGAAGGATCCGGCCCGGTGCGCTGGCGGTGAGGACGAACGTGCGATCCAGCTTGGCCGCTGACGGAGTGAATTGGGGGACGGACCGGTTTGCTCCCGGCGCGAGGGGCCGCTCACCGTGGAGCGTGATCTCCGCTTCAGCTTCGAGCGGCTCGGACAAGACGACGAGAAGTTCCGATGGCTCCTCAAAGCGCCAGTCGTGGAGGCCCGGAGCATCGATTCCGGTGATTTGCACCGATGGATCGAGCGTCAGACGGAAGCGCTGCCGGCGTTCGTTCGGGAACCCGAAACGGCACCGGACCTCGAGTTGTTCGAGGCCGGGCGAGGCGAGAAGGGTGGTTTGGACGTGGGCTTCGGCTGGGGGAGGGGCTCCGGGCGGAACACGTGGGCGAGAGCGGATGAGGGTGAATTCGACCCGCTCACCGACCGCCGCGCGGCATTCATGGGTGTCGCCGCGCTGAGATTGAGCCCAGAGGGGAGCGCCTTTGAGATCGAAGCCGCAGGGGCCGCCGGGAGATGTTTCGATGATGAGTTCTCCGGCGAGGGCCGCGGGGACGAGCCAGGTGATTTCCCTGGCATTCTTCGGGACGGGGACGCGGTAGCGAGCTTCGGTGGCGCCGTGGCCTGGGTATTGGATGGGCAGGACGCCTGTGGGGTCGAGGGGAGGACCGGGAAGGGAGTTGGGTTCGTTCCACTCGACGCCTTCAAAGCGGAACGGGAGGGTGATGGGGCCGGCGCCTTGCTTGTGGAAATGATAGCGGCTGTGGACCTGCAGACCCTGTCCGTCGAAGCGGGCGCGATGCGTGGCGCGGAGGAGACTGGCGGAAGGGGGAGGCTGAGTGGTGTTTTGGGAGGCGAGGTCGTGGAGGCGGTCGAGAGTTTCGTAACTGAGGTAATAGGCTTCCGGGCGCTGCCCCTCCAAAGGCAAGGATGAATCGTAAGGAGCGAGGACGACTCCTTCGGGCAGGGGAGGTGCCGCCGCCAGAATCCCGGCCAGCATCATGCCGGTCAGGAGCACGCCTGCGGCCCGCCGGACCGGCGCTGGGTCGGACGCGACGCGGGAGCTGTCGGGGGCAGGGATCATGGCATCTCGAGCGGTAGCCCGCGAGGACCGCGCAGCTTCTCTTCGATCCAGGCCGTGACGAACCAGCAGAGGCGGAGGGCCATCGCCAGGAGCCAACCGGTCAAGAGGGCGTTGGCGAGTTGCCGGAGATCGGTGAGGCCCGAAGAGGGCAAGAAGGTCAGAAGAGCGACGCCGAAGAGGCCGACGAAGAAAACGCGGTCACGGGCCAGGATCCAGAAGGCCAGCAGTCCGCCGACGACGCCAAGCCAAGCGTGGCGCAGTTGCCGGCTCCAAGACTCGTAGCTCACTTGGAGCGTTCCGGGCGACGCCGGAGCCTCGAAGCGAAGGGCCTGTCCTGGAAACACCGCTGGCGGTTCGTCTGCGAGGGGCATCGAAGGGGTTGGGGGAGAGGGAAGGGCATCAGCGACCCGCTGCAGCCACGGGAAGCGCTGCATCCAGAGGCCGGAACCCGGGAGCCAGCGCGTCCGGAGACGGTTCAGGTGCGGGGCCAGCCGGTCCGCTGCTTCGACCAGAAGGATGGGGGGATCGGTGTGGAAGGCCGGTGTCAGATTCCCTTTAAAGCCCGAAAAGCTGTAGCCTTCGGGCAGGTAAAGCGTCCAGGAAGCCTGGGGGATGCGCGAATGGGCATCGAGTCGGGGCGGTTCGAATTGCCTGGAGCCGTATGGAAGCCAGGGCTCCGCTGGCGTTTCGTAAGCGAGTTCAAGGATTCCCTCGGATGCGGGAGGCAGCGTGAGGCGCAGGGCGTCGCCGGTTCGATTGGCTGGGAGATCGCTACCGTTCAGGCGGGCGTAGTCCACTTCGGCGCCCTTGGGCAAATCAACGTGGAGGCGTTCCGGCAGGGAGGAAGGGGCCAGGCTAAGGCGAAGCGTGTGCCGGTCCTGTTCGCCGTGGCCGATGGCACTGAGAAGGTTGATTTCCCGGATCGCCAGACCGTCAAAGCCGGGGTGCACCGGATGAACGTGCGTTTCGAGCCGGAGAGAGGGGGGGCGGTCACCCGTAGGCCGGAAAGCGGCGAGGGGAGCGTGCTCGAGGAAGCCGGTGGCGGCGGCCGGAATTTCGCCGGTAAGGACCTCATCGAGCCCTTCGTGCTTCAGATCCACCTCCAACTCCGGGGCTGCGTCCACGATCCAAAGTTGATCCGTCTGAAGGGCCTCCGTCACCGACAAGACGGGCATGGTCCAACTCGATGATGCCGGCAAATCGACGCTCCACGCGACGCGCGTGACGTTTCGCCCGGGTTCGTCGATTTGGAGCACGACGGCTCCGCCGGCGAGGTATTCGGCGATCGAAGCCGGGCCCGAACGGAGTCGCAGGCCGTGAAGCGCGATTCCGGACGCCTTCAGGGTGAATCTGTGTGGCAGCACACCGGACGCCGTCAGAATCAATTCGCCGCTCAAGCGAGGGGCGCTTGGGTTGGGCTGGACGGCCGAGATGATCGCTGCGTCGAAAGCGGTTTCCGTCCGGCGGAGGTCGAAGCTCGCCTGGAACCGGTCGTTCCATCTCCAGGCCAGGTCGCCCTGAACCGGGGAGGTGGCGGCGTCGGCGGCCCGGAGACCGGTCGAGTCGATCAGGCGTGCGTGGTTCTCCGGCCCGGTTTGGAGGGCCACCCAGCCTTCCCACGATTCGGCATTTCCCTCCAGGCTCCGCAGTTCGAGCGGGCCAGCGCTGGGAGCCAGATCGATGCGCGAACGGATTTGAAGGCGGCAGGGCGTGCCCGGGGTCAAACCACGGTCCCACGCCAGGAGGGCGGAGTTTCCTTCCAGCTGCCAGCGCAGGCCGGGAGTCTCCTCGGGACGGAGAAGGGTGACCACCTCACCTTTGGGAAGGCTCAGGACCGTCTCGAACAAGGGGGCCTCGCTGACGAAGAGCTGAACCGTCCGGGTAAGCACGGCATGATCCGGGGCCAGGCGAACGGCCAGATCACTGGTGCCGCGAAGGACCGGAACCTTCGAGCGGAACTCGACTTCGAGCGCTTCCTCGGGCAGGCGGACGAAGGCGAAGCGAAGCGGTTCCGACGGGGAGAGCGGCGAAGCGCCGGGATCGAATTCAGGTGCGAGGGGTTCGAGCGCGCCGGGCCGATCGGGGAGACGGGCGGAAAGTCCGGGGCTGGTTCGAAGCTCGAGGGTCCCTTCCACCCGGTGGGCGCGGGCTTCGCGCAGCAGCGGCAGTTCGGTGCGGGCGGCGCGGGGCGATTCCGGGATGGGCGCGGCCATCCGGAGGGTGAGAGCGGTTTGGGTGCGGCGACCGGGCTTCAGTTGGATCCGGAGGCCATCCGGTTCCACGCTCCAACGCGCGACGCCGGCGCCACGGGCGTCGAGGATTTTGGCGGACGGCGGAAGAGGGAAGCTCAGTTCTCCCGGCAAATCACCGATGCGTGAGGAGATGGCGAGTGCTGACGTGACGCTCAGTTGCCCGGGACGGAGCTGGACGTCATAGGCCGCGCTTTGGCGGAGGACGGGGGCGGGAGGGGCTCCGGGCGCCTGCCAGTGAATATTCAAGGGGCCGCCGCTGGCGGGGAAGACGAACGTCGTCGAGCGGGGATCCTCCTGCGTGAGCCGGCCGGCATTCGCGCGGAAGGCGACGTCATCCGTGTGATTGAGCCTGAAGGTGGCCCCGGGGACATGCGGATGGGGAATCCGCATCGTGTAGCCCCGCGCCTCGGGCCGGACCGCGACATCGAATCCGAAGCTGACCTGGTGGAGGCCGGAGCCCTCGACCTGCAGGCTGCCGGTTGGCGCGCCGTTTCCTGGAGGAGCCGCCTGGCGCCGGAGGGCTGCCTTTTCCGACAGATCCAGGGTGGCGAGCCGCTCTGGCAGGGAGATGGCGAGATGGGCGGGGGCATCCGTGAGATTCTCCATCTCCAAGCGTCCCTGGACGCGAACCATTCCCGTATCGAGGGCCGCCGTGAACTGGAGGGAGCGAACCCGGACGGGTTCAGGGGGGCTGGGCGTGGCTGGACCGGCGGCGCTTGCCGCCTTCGACAGCAGGGATTCAAAGTCGTGAGGCGACACGAACACGGCCTCTGGGAATCGATCCAAGACCGATTCCAGTTCCGCCTTCGGAACCCAAATCTGGCGTCCTGGCAGGGTGGCTGGACCGTTGGGCTCGGGGCCGTTCTCGCTCTGAGCGAAGCCGGGACCGGTCGCGCAGGCGAGAGCGAGGAACGCTGGTAGGAGGCGGCGGGTCATCCCTTGCCCGGTTTGAATTTCTTGGCGTCTTCATCGCCGGAGTCATCGTCGTCATCCGATGTTTCCGAGCGATCATTTGTCGGTCGTTCGCGGTCGTGACCGGCGTCGTCTTCCTCGCCGGCTGCGGGCTCCTCCGGCTCAGGTTCGTCATCCCGTTCGTCGCGAGCGTCAGAATGCGGATGGCCGGCAAACGCTTCCTCGTGAGGTGGAGCGACGGGAACGCCGAGGACGGGTTGGGTCGGGGTGGGGTGGGGTTTAATCAGCCACCAAAGGCCCATCAGAAGCCAGAAGGCGATGGCCAGCAGAGCCCCGAGGAAGACCACGCGATACATCTCGGCGAGGTGAGGTGCGACCATGCCCGCCGCCACGAGTGGGAGGAAACCGAGGAAGACGAGGTAGAGGAATTTCTGCTCGAGGGACCGGCGGGTGAGGAGCATGCCGAAAGCGAGGGCGAGGAAGCAGATCCCGGCCTCGACCAGGCTCGCGAAGCGGGCGGAAAGGTAGCTGGCCTGAATCGGCCGGGCATCGCCGAGGCGGTGGAAGGTGTAGCTCTGTCCGTCGCGGATGAGGGAGGGAGTCAGCGCATCGCGTTGATGGCCGGCGAGGGCAGGCGGTTCGGCCCAATCGATTGTGGGCACGGCACGGATTTGTGGGCCCAGCGCCGGGATCAGGACGTCCAGGGTTTGGCGGAGCTGACGCCAGCCCGAGCGAGCTTCCTGGAGATGCATGGGGCTTTCGAAACCGGTGAAACGGTAGCTGGGTGGCAGGAAGAGTTTGACGCGGCTTTGGGCGGCGTCGGCGGACAGGATGGCCGGGACGGGCACCTCCAAGACACCTCTGGAGGGAAGGGATTTACCCAAATACTGGCTGGGCATTTCGTAGAAGAAACGGACGGGGTAAGGCTGCCGGGCCTGATCTCCGGAGCGGGCGGGAAGGTGGACGTGGAGCTCACCATTCTTCTTCTTTTTGAGAGGCGTTCCGGGCGTGTCGTCGACGAGAATCGAGGAGGTGATGACCGCGTCCTTGGGCAGGGAGATCTTCAGCGTCCCTGCGTGCTCATGGCTGACCCAGTAGATCGCTTCGGCGGTGATGGCTCCATCGGCGGCCATCACGCTGGCGATATCCGTCCAGCGAATCCGCAGGTCGGGAACCGCCACGGTGTCGCGCGCGGTGACCACCATCGTGAGACGGGGTTGGGTGCCCTGGAAGCGGAAGGCTTCGACGACTTCAGGAGAGCGAAGAGCGGCGGTCAGTGCGGACGGGGCGATCGCCGCCATACCGTTGGCTGGCGTGAAAATGAGGTCGCTCCGGGGCGATTTCCGCACGGCGATTTGCCCGCTGGATTCGGCGACGCCGAGGAGGTCGATGGCGGGAAACGCGAGTGCCGAGGGTTCGGCGTCGTCGTTCGGAACGGGTTGACGCCAGCGCAGTTCGATGGAGAAGGCGTCGCGCTGCGGCTCGGGAAAGCGGACGGCCCAGGTCTCGTTCGCCCCCCGGAGGTTTTCGTCAGCGGCCGCCTTATCGACCGCGAGTTCTTCGCCCTCGATGACGAGGTCTTTCGCGATCTGGGAGGGCACCCCCAAGACGACCTCGGAAATGGCGCCTTGCCGGACGTCGTAGTTCAACTGCCAGCGGTAATCGATGGAGCTCTCGCTGACTTCGGCCAGAGCCAGAACTTCGGCCGTGGTGACGGGCTGGCGCTCGCTGAGCTCGAGAACGGGCGGGCGGTCGCCGCTCCGGTAGACGAAGGCCAGGTTTCCGGCTTCCAGGCGTTCGAACTGACCGGGATCCGCCAGTGAGACGGCGATTTCGGAGGCGGGACGAACCGCGACGCGGGCGTCGTGGGTGAGTGCTTGGGGCAGTTCGAGGGTGGGAACCGCGAGGCTGGAAACCTCTTCTCCACCTTTGTATGCAGCTCTCACGAGCAATTCTGAGCGGCCCTGCAGAGGCTCGCGAAAGGCCACCTCCAGCGTGCCGTCGCGAAAGCTGTGGGAGGCGACTCCCGGACCGTGGGCGGTGACGTTCTCCCAACCTTCGGGCAGCCGAATCTGCAGCGATGGGAGGGGAGCGACCCGGGACTCCAGGCTGAGGCGGCTTTCGATCGTCACGCCCTGACCCTCGAGCAGCAGATCGGTTTCGCTCTCGGCGCGGAGCTCCGGAGGCGCGTCCATGCTGGAAATCTCGAGAGTGTAGGGAGCTTCGAGGTAGCGAAAGGCCGCGACCGGCAGCGCGCCGTTGCCAGTCGATGAGGACGGATACGCCTGACGCGTGAGGTTCTCCCGGCGCAGGACGTTCACCTTCAGCGCGGCGTCGCGGCCGAGGAGAATCGTTCCGCTCTGCCGCTGAGCATCGCTGATCAGGACTTGCGGGATCTGAACCCGGGCGGGAGTGCTTTCGAGCGTCTTTTCGAAACTCAGCGTCAGCGAGTAGTCGCCGAGAACCGGTGCGTTCAGCCGGACCGTCAGGAGCCGGTGATCCTCGCGATTTGCCACCACCCAATCGCGCAAGCCTTCACCTTCGACGGCCAGGAGTTCGTGATCGGACGGGATGTGAAACTGGAACCCCTCGACCGGTGACCGCAGGACGTCGAGCTGGAAGAGGTGTGAGCTGGAGGCGCCGCCCGGAAAGAATGCGACGGTTTGCGTCACATCGGCCAGAACGAGGGGTTCGGTGAGTTCGGGATCGGGGGCGGGTGTCCAAGAGACTTCCACGGCTTCCCGCTGACCGGCGAAGAAGCTCACCACCGTAGTTCCGTCGTCTTCCCTTTGGTTGAAGGCGATCTCTCCGCCGGCCACGCTGACGTCCAAACCGGTGGCGGGGAGGGTTAGTTCGACCTTCGAAACGGCCGCTTTCGGGAGGTGGAGAGTCGAACGGCGGATCAGTCCCTCTTCGAGCACCGGTTCCAGAATCGTGAGTTCGATTTCATACAATCCCTTCGCGGGAAGAAGGGCCCGGTAGCCGGACTCGCCGCTGACGATCGTGGCTTCTCCAGTCTCGGCTTCGCTGATCCCCAGTTGATGTCCGCTCAGGGCGACCTCGGACCACCCTTTGCGGTAGGCTTCGATCTCGATGCTGCTGAGAACGGTGATCGTGTCCTCGCTGGTGACGGAAGCCCGGTGGGTGGCCGAGTGAACGATGGCCGGGACCGGCGGTTCCGGCTCGGGCTGGGCGCGCGCCTGGGCCAATTGGTCACGGATTTCGAGGAATTGTTCGAAGGGAAGGAAAACGCCGCGGCCATCGCCTTCCAGAACGGTGTCGAGATCGTCGAAGGGCACGTAAACGTTTCGTTCGACGACGGCCGCTGCAGGTTTGGTGGGCTCCGAATCTGGGGCGGGCACCCCGGCGGTGGCTTCAGTAGGCGCCTCGGTGGAGCCAGTTGTTTCGGCGGGGGTGCCGGTTGCATCGTGGCGTTCTTGCGAAGGAGCAGGCTGGTCCTGAGCGATGGCCGATGTGGAGAGTGCCAGAGTCAGGAGGATGACGGGGGGCCAAAGCCGGTATGGAGGAGGGGAAGGTGGATTGAGGGGATTCATGAGGGAGAGGGCCGGGTTCAGGGAAGGGAGCGGAAAGCTCTCGTGTTACTTGATATTGGAATGCTGGTTTTTACAACAAAAACAAGTAAAAAATCAATAAATATTGATAATTTGGGTCTTTTCCAGGTGTTTTTGTGCCAGGATCAACCACGATCGTCCTGCGGCCAGACCGGAGGCTGGCGGGAGACACGGAGAAACGCTTGGAGCGACCGGGTGGACCGAGGCTGGTTCAAAAGATGGGTCCCGCCACGAAGAGGCGTTTCGGGCAGTGGCTGAGAAGTCCATCCACCATCAATGGGAGCGCCGACGCGGAGTTGGAGTTCGACACCGTGGCCTGGAGCGACGCGACGCCTCAGCTCGAGTGCGACCCGGCCAAGCGTGTGGCGTGGGTTCATCTCCACGATTGGTTTGAGGGCGAGGTTCCCCTCCCTCGTGCGGAAGACGAAGGCATCGATGCCCACGGGACCCGCATAGCCCGCCTCGACGAGTCTCGTTTCGAGGAACTCGCGCAGATTTTCGTCATAGAGGGTCAGAACGCCATCGTTGAGGAAGCGCGCCAATGCCGGGGACATGCCCTGGCAGAACTTCGGTCCGGTCCACGCGGCCTCGAACTGGCCGCCGGCGGAATTTCTCAGTCGGACGAAGCCGAGGCGGCGGAGTCCCTGATCGCCCAATGCGAACTGCACGGAGAAGTCAAAGACGCGGTCCAGCCAAGGTTCGACCAGCACACCGCCTTGTTGGCTGAGGATGCGGCCGAGCCAATTCGGTGATCGCCCGGGATCCCAGAGCCGGTTTCGCCGCCCCGAACAACCAAACGGGGCCTTGACCACGCAGCGAGGATAGCCGGCGCGGGAGAAGGCTTCGACGGCTGCCTCTGCCTCCGCTTCGGTCCGGACGAACCTTCCGATGGCCGCAGGATCAAACGATCCGGGGTTCGCCTCCACCCAGTCCGCCAACCACCCGGCCGCGAGATCCTTGGCAAAGAGGCGGCGTGTCTTTGGATTCCAATCCTCGTCGATGGAGCGAGCGGAGGTGGGGAGACGCGACTCGAGCGGGCGCATCAACTCGGCGGCGCGAGGGGACCAGGACCAGGGGCGGAGGGACGCGAGTTTTCGCCTGGCCGTGAGGCTTTCCGGGCTCAGGTCGCCACCGGGCGTGAGGGCCTCGAACTCCGGGAGTTGGAAGCCCAGCTGTGCCATTCGCTCGCGCCATTCGAGCGAGGGAAGACGCCGGACCAAGACGACGTCGTCCCGCCGGGCCAGGAAGGCGGCGAGGCATTCGAGATCGAGGGCCACCTGACGGCCGGCGGAGGACTCCGGGACAGTCGCTCCGTCTGTGGGCAGCATCGCGCCCTCGGCATCGGGATCGAACCAGAAGACCCTCGGCGTGCGGCCCTTCGAGCGTTCGAACAGCCGGAGTCGCCGGACGAACGCGTCATCCAGTCCGGCGGCGAGGCGGCCCTCGGGGTTGAAGGGGGCGCCGCCGTTTCCCTTGGCCCGGCTGGGACTGAGCGGAAACTGGAGGCGCTCCTCGAAGGTCTCCCAATCCGACTTTGCCGGGTCCTTCCACCGCCGGAACCAGGTCAGGCCATGGCGGACGTGATCGATTTCGTCCCGGTAAATCCGGTCCAGCACCGCTGCCGTTTGCGTGTCGCCGGCTTCTCCAAAGAGCCGGGCGTAGTGGCGGGCGTAGTCGAGATTGGCCTGCTCAAACGTCAAGCTGAGGCGCGACACGAAGTCGAGTGGCGTCTCCATCGAGGCCACGGCGTCCCAGAAAAAGCCGGTGACGGCGAATGCGCCGGGTTCGACGCCGTTTTGGCGGAGCCGATGCAGATACCAACGCGTGTGGTGCTGCTCCTCGAGTAGCGTTTCGAACACACCCTGGCGGAACTCGGATGGCGCGTCCGGGAAGCGAAGCAAGACGAGCGCCATGAGTTCGGCGGCGAGCAACTCGTGGTTCGCGAAGGCGTGCAACAAGGAGGCGGATTCCTCGTCGCTCTGGATCGAGTGGGCACGGGGCGGCGGCGGACGGTCACGGCCGCGGGCAAACTTCAGCGTGTCAGGCCGTCCCGGAGCCGAAGGCGGCAGCAGGGGCGCCCCCGGGCGCTCGTCGGTGACGTCGCCATCCGGCCGGGCCAGCTTTTCCTCAAGCGTCGTGGCCAGAAGCACCCGTTCCGCAAACTCACGCAATTCCATCGCCATTCATTCCTCTCCGACCTAGGGGAACGTCGCGGAAAAGGGGGGTGGATTCAACTCCTGGCACGGATGAGCACAGGCACCAGGGACGGGCTCCGCCGATGTTGGGATCGGGGCATGGCCAGATCCAGGAGGCGAGAATAGGCTCACACAGAGGCACAGAGACACAGAGGCACAGAGACACAGAGGCACAGAGACACAGAGGCACAGAGGCACAGAGGCACAGAGGCACAGAGGCACAGAGGCACAGAGTGACTCATGCTATTCTTCCTCTATTCCTCTGTGTGCGATTTTCTACGCAGTCGATGATGGCTATTCCTCTTCTTCCACCTTGTGGGCAATGCGATGAATGCCGTCCCGAAGATAGGCGGCTCCGAAGTTGATCAGCAATCCCACCGGCAAATCGGCCAGTTTGAGGTAGGTCAGGGTTTGCTTGTGATGGACGGGCAGCAAGGTTTCAACCGATTTGAGTTCCACCAAGACTTGTGAGCTGACGATGAGATCCGCCCGGAATCCCTGGTCGATGAGATGTCCGTCCCACGGCACGGGAATATCGACCTCCGTCTCGACGCCCAACTTAGCCTTGCGCAGTTCATAGGCCAGGATCCGCTGGTAGACGGATTCCAACAGCCCCGGCCCCAGAGCCGAGTGGATCTTCACCGAACAGTTCACGACATGGCCGGTGATTTCGTTGAGTTTCATGGAAAGTGGAGAGTCTCACACACAGGATCGGGGAGAATCTCACACAGAGGCGCAGAGGCACAGAGATTTTCTTTCCTATTTCTATTTCTATTTCT
>CAZCRA010000098.1:0-12491 GCA_964500945.1 uncultured Verrucomicrobiales bacterium
GCGCGAGAGGATTTTCGAACCCTTCTTTTCCACGGCGGAAGGCGCCAGCGGCTTGGGCCTGGCGGCCATCTCCGGCATCGTCTGGCAGCACGGCGGTTGGGTCACCTGCGAGTCCACACCCGGCAAAGGCTCCTCCTTCCGCGTTCACCTTCCCGCAGCAGGATTGCCCGTCCCCGTCGTCCTCGAAGACGGACCCATCGAGGCAAAAACCGTCGAAGCCTCCGCCGGGAACCGTCCGTCACCCCCCCAACGAAAAGCCGGCCCAAGAATCCTGGTGGTCGATGACGAAGCACCCGTCCGCAACCTGACCCGCGCCATCCTGTGCCGCGGTGGTTATGACGTTCTGACGGCCGAAGATGGCGCGGCCGGGCTGAACCTCTTTGAAAAACACCACGACGCCATCGATCTCGTCGTGCTGGACCTCAACATGCCCGGCATGAGCGGCACCGAGTTCTTTCAAATCCTCCGCCGCCGCTTCGCTCCCGTCCCGGTCCTCATCGTCAGCGGCTTCCTGCTGGATTTCAATGCGTTTGAAATGGACGGTGGCGCCCGGCCCTCCGGCTTCATCCAGAAGCCCTTCCAAGCCGGCCCCTTCCTCGAAGAAGTCCGTCAGGCCCTCGAGACCTGCTCCCTGGCTTCCTAAGGCCCTCGCGCCTTCCCACCCCGGGTCTACCGGCCCTCGATCGCCGCACCCTCCCGGACGAGCCGTGCGCTCAAGGCTTCCACCGCCGCCTCCAGGTCGGCAATGATCGCCTCTTTATCCGCCAGGGCTTCTTCCAGACGGCGCCTTTCCATCTCGCGCCGGTTCGACAGCCGCTCGCTCTCCACGAGCTTCCGTTGCGAGCGAAGCACCAGCTCCCGCCAGGCATCGATTTCCGCCTCGTGAGCGCTCTCCATGCTCTGCAAGGCGGTTCGAGCCTGCGTCACGCCCGACTCGAACGATCTCGAGCCCCCCGTTTCCGTTTCAGGATCCCCGGCCCCGGCCGGACTCCCCACCATGACCACCGCCATCAAGCCGGGCCACACTTTCATCATTTTCCAACGATCTCTCATCATTCCTTCTCCAAAATTCGAGTTGCCCCTCGCCCGCATGAGGCGCATCCGCCCCAATCATCAAATACTGGCCGCCTATTTCCCACTGTTCCAAACCTCCACCACCCGGTTCTTCCCATGATTCGTCTGGCTGAACTGGGCCGTCTCTCCGAAGTAAACGCCCAGAACCCTCACCGAATCCGGCGCCATCGCGCGGATCCGCTCCGACACCGATCGAGCGCGTCGCGAAGAAAGCGCCTGGTTGTGCGAGGCGCTTCCACGCAGGGAAGCATACCCGACCACCAATAACTCAGCCTCGCCGGGGAGCCCCTTCAGCGCCTGCTCCAGCTTCCTTTCAGCCTCGGAACTCAGCACCGACTCGTCGTGCCCAAAGTAGAGCCGCGTGAGCAACCGGCCAAGACCCTGCTCAGCCATCGCCGAGTCCCGGTCGGCAAATCGCACGCCATTTGCGGCCGCGGCCTGCAGCGCGCGATAGAGCGGGCGGCTTCGCCCCGTCAGCTCGGCCAAGGTCCCACCCTCCGATCGCCCCGGCCCGTTCCCTTCACCCGGACCTTCCAGCTCCCCATCCCGTGCCTTCAGTCGCCGCTCGAGATACGACACGCGTCCCAGCAAACGGTCACGCTCCGCTTCCAGTTCGTCCATGTCCGCGCGCAGGGCCTCCAACTGCTGAGCGGATTCGCTCCCGTCCGCCGAGGCCATCTGCTTGCGGGCGGCTTCCAACTCGGTCTTCAAAGCCTGGTTTGCCCTCGCGAGCGCTTCCAACTCCTTCCCCAGCGCCTCGTCCACGACCTCGGGAGTCATCTCGGAGGGTGAATCCTCGCCCGGAACCGGTTTCATCGCCTCCAGCTCGCCCTCTAACTCCGCCACCCGTTTGGCCAAGGCATCCCGCTCCGCCTGCAGTTGCTCCAGCTTCCGCTCCGGACCCTGCGTTTCCGGCGTGTCGGGCGGAATCGAATCCATCGCCTCCCGAAGTTGCGCGAGGTCCGCTTCCACCTTCGCCTTCTCGTCGCCCGCGGCTTTCAACCGGCTTCGCAGCCGTTCCAACGCCTCGGCCTGGGCCACGTTCTTCGCTTCGACCTCACGCAGCGAACCTTCCCGGTCCACCTTCTCCGCTTCCAGCGCCCTCAACCGGACCGCCAAATCCTCCCGCTCCATCCGGACCCGCTCCATCTCTCCCTCCAGACGATCCACATCGGCCTTCAGCTCCACCAGATCACTCGCATCCGGCGCCCTCGCCATCCGCTCCTCAAGCGCCCGCTTCGCCTCTAAGGCCTGATCCCGCTCGCGCCGCAGCGCCTCGACCCGACCCCCCGTCATCGCGGGAACGTCCTCCCGCCGCATTCCCGAGAGATAGCCGCTCGAAACCGTCACCCCGCTCTCGGGCAACGTGCTCGTCCGCGTCCCACTCATCTGACCTCTCGAAACGATCCCGCTCTCCACCGTCGCCTCGAAAACGCCGGAACCTGAAACCGCATCGCCGGAGGCCTCCTCCTTTGTCCGCCCGGTATCCCCGGCTTCCTCCAGATGGTTCGATCGCTTCAGAGAGCCTCTCTCCCCTGCCCCTCGATCGCCCTCAACGGCGCTTCGTGGCCAAATCTCCAGGCCCTCGAATCCTGGCAGTTTCCCCGTCAGAACCAGGAGAAGAAGCGCCAACGGGACACCGAGCAGGAGCGCCAGCCAAATCGCCGCCTTCTCCTCCCGATCATCCTGGGTATCCTCCGTCGTCTCGAATGCCATGCTTTTCTCCGATTCTTATCCTAGGCAAAAGGTCGGGAAAAGCCTCAAAAAAGTTGGAAATTATGGCTGGAATCTAAAACTTTGTAGCGTCCTCAAGATTCAAACAGCCTCGCTCCACCGTCATCCTCTTCCCTCAGCGCATCCAACTCCTTCACGAACTCACCCGCGATCGATCGCAACTCCCTCAGTGGCGCCGCCGTCACATGCGTCCCACTCACGTCCATCAACATCAAATCGCTGAAACCCGACACCACTGCGATCCGGTTCCGCACGTCGTGGCGCGCTTCCCGGTCCGAGAGCGGGTGCTGCTCCCACCCCGAAACACTCGCTCGCGCTTCCATCGCCTCCAGTTCCTTCACCAACGCTTCGGCCGCGCCCCGAACGAACTGCACGTTGTCGGCGTCCAGCTCTTCGGCGAACGGAACCAGGTGGCCGCTGAGCAGGTCGAGTTGCTCGGCCATGGAACGGAGATGGCTGAGCGATTGCGTGGATTCGGACTCGGGCATATCTCCTGAAATCTAATTTTTACTTAAATTTATTCAAATTATAATTCACCCTTCATGGCATCCTCCCTTAAAAACGCTGCGCCACGCAATCCCATTCGCACCACCGGAACGCTCCTCGAAGTCGAACCCAACGGACTTCACCTCGTTGAAATCAAGAACGGCTACCGGGTTCGCGCCCACCTGGACCGGCATTTCGAGCCAACCCCCGTCCCCCTCGCCGCCGGTTCTCGGCTCGTGCTCGAGTTCTCCCCTTACGACATGTCCCAGGCACGCGTGATCGCCCAGGCTTGAACCTGGCCAGCCAGTTGCGTTTCAAGCGTCCGGTGCGAAGCTCTCAAGCAGCCCGAGATGCCTACCGATTTCAGATGAACGATTTCCAAACTTCCACCACGGATCCCAAAACCCAAGCCATGCGGGCCGCCGAAGACCTTCGCACCGCCGCCAGTGAACAAGCTCAACGCCTGCGTTCCGCCGCTGAAACGCGCGCCGACCAGTTCCGTTCCGCCGCTGGCGATCAAGCCGAATCGTTTCGGAATGTCGCCGAGCAAAACTGGGATCAAACCCTCGACAAACTCAAGGATCTCCAAACCGACCTCGAGCGGATCGTCCGGGAAAAGCCGACCCAGTCCGTCGTCGTCAGCTTCGCTGCTGGACTCTTCCTCGGCATGCTCTTTCGCCGCTGAAATGGTCCGGAAACCGCGCAATCGAATTCATGGCGGCCAAGCAGGGCGACCCTTTCAATGACGCTTCCGGCGGACTGGATCGCTCCTTCCGCTCGACGGCACGGACGTTTCTGGCCTATGCCGAAGCCCGCGCCCAACTCTTCGCCCTCGAAGCCCGGGAAGCTTCCCAGATCCTCAGCGGCCGCGCATTCTACCTCCTGGTCGGCGGCGGACTGCTCCTCCTCGGCTACGTCCTCTTCCTCACCGCCGCCGTTTCCATGCTCGCCCAGCGCCTCGAACTGCACTGGCACTGGATCTGCCTCGCTTTCGCCGGAATCCACCTCCTCCCAGGTGCCGTCCTCCTCGCCATGTGTCGCCGACGGTTCACTCAACCCCTCTTTGATGCCACCCTCGCCGAATTCGACAAGGATCGTGCATGGCTAAATCCATCGAAAAAGAAAAAGCCGAGCTGATCGCGGTTCTCGATGTCTCGCGCCAGGATCTTAGCGGAGACTTCGATGAAATGAGCACCGCGCTCAATTTCTCCCGACAGTTCGGCACCTCCTTCCGCAACCATCGCCCCCGATGGATGATCGCCCTTGCCGCTGGAGCTCTCGCCGCCGGATTCCTCTTCTTCGGAACCCGCCGCAAACCCAAAAAACACTCCACCGAATCGCGAAATCGCCCCATCGCGAAGCTCTTGACCGAACTTGCCGTCAAAGGTCTCGTCACCTCTTTAGCCCAACCCGCTCTCCTGCAATCCACCGGTAAACACATCGAAAAATGGCTCCGGGCCCACCTCCCGCGCCGATAAGCCCTTTGCATTCCATTCCATCTTCGTGCTACGAAGACTCTTCACGGCCTCATCCGGCCACTCTCAACCCTTCCCCGCCCCTCCATGTCTGAAACCGTCGCAACCCTCGAGCATGTCGATGACTACCTGAAGATCGCGCAGCAATACGATGCTTCCGATCTCCACTTGGCGACGGGCATCCAGCCTTCCTGGCGGCGCTTTGGGAACCTGCAACCCATCTGGGAAAACGGCGCCATCCTCACCGCTGACGAAGTCGAACGCCTCGCTCGCGGCTTCCTCACCGATCGGAATTGGCAGATCTTCGAAGAGCGCGGCGACGCAGATTTTGCTTACTCGAACGACCTTGGCCGCTATCGCGCCAGCATCGTCAAACAGCGCCTTGGCTGGAGCCTCTGCTTCCGCGTCATCAATTCGCAGGTCAAATCCATGGACGACCTCGGCCTGCCTGAAACCCTCAAGCCGCTGCTGGAATACAACAACGGTCTCATCCTCGTCACCGGCGGCATCGGTTCAGGGAAATCCACGACGCTGGCCGCCATGGTGAACGAGGTCAATGCGAAGCGCCACGACCACATCATCACCCTCGAAGACCCGGTCGAATACCTCATCGAATCCCAGAACTGCCACGTAAACCAGCGGGAGGTCTACCGGCACACCGAGTCCTTCGCCCGCGCCCTTCGCGCCTCACTCCGCGAGGATCCCGACGTCATCATGGTCGGGGAAATGCGCGACCTCGAGACCATCTCACTGGCCATTACCGCTTCCGAAACCGGCCACCTCGTCCTCGCCACTCTCCACACCAGCAGCGCCGCCCGGACCCTCGACCGCGTGCTCGACGTGTTCCCCGTCGATCAACGGGATCAGATTCGTCAAATGGTCAGCGAGTCCCTCCGCGGCATCGTCAGCCAGCAGCTCATCCCTCACGTCAATGGCGACCGGCGCGTCCTGGCCACCGAGATTCTCGTCAATAGCCCCGCCGTGGCCGCTTCCATCCGCGATGGGAAAACCTTCATGATCCCCGGCATCATGCAAACCGGCCGCCAGGTCGGCATGATGCTGATGGACGATGTCCTCTTCGATCTCCATCGCTCCGGCCAAATCAGCCAGGAGCAGTGCATCATGCGCGCCACGGACCAGGCTTCTCTCCGCGAACGTCTGGGCCTCAAATAATTCGCCTCGAACCGCTTCCCTTTCCCTCCCATGCCTGTCATCGACCAATACCTCAAAGTCCTCGTCGACGGAAAAGGCTCTGACCTTCACCTCAGTGAGGCCCAGCCCCCAAAGGCCCGATTCCACGGAGCCATCCAACCCATCGCCGAGGGCACCCTGACCCATGACACCCTCAAGGGCATGCTCGGCGAAATCTGTGACCCAAAGGCCTTCGAGCGCTTCCTCCAGTCCGGTGACCTCGACTTCGCCTACGAAATGGACGCCGAATCCCGCTTCCGTTGTAACTTCTTCAAGCAGCAAAACGGCCTCGCCGCGGTCTTCCGGCTCATCCCCACGGAAATCGCTTCCCTGGAATCGCTCGGCGTGCCGAAGACCATCGAACGATTCGCCGACATGCGGAGCGGAATCGTCCTCGTCACCGGCCCCACCGGTTCAGGAAAATCGACGACCCTCGCGGCCCTCATCGATTACATCAATACCCGCTACAACCGCCACATCGTCACCATCGAGGAGCCCATCGAATTCGTTCACCAAAACAAAAAAAGCATCATCACCCAGCGGGAGGTCGGCATCCATACCGCCTCCTTCGCCGACGGCCTCCGCGCCACGCTCCGGGAGGATGCCGACATCGTCCTCGTCGGGGAAATGCGCGATCTCGAAACCATCTCCCTCGCCCTGACCGCCGCCGAAACCGGCCAGCTCGTCTTCGGAACCCTCCACACCAACAACGCCCGGAAAACCGTCGACCGGATGATCGACGTCTTCCCCTCCGATCAGCAGTCACAGGTCCGCACCATGCTCTCCGCCTCCCTCCGAGGCGTCGTCGCCCAACTCCTCATGAAGCGTCAGGACAAACCCGGCCGCGTTCCCGTGAACGAAATCCTCGTCGCCACCCCGGCCGTCGGGGCCATCATCCGCGAGGGGTCCACCCAAAAACTCTACGACGTCATCACGGGCGGTAAACAGCATGGCATGCAGTTCATGGATGACGCCATCATGGAACGGCTCATGGCCAACATGGTGGCGCCGACCGAGGCCTACATGAAGGCCATCGAAAAAAGCCGCTTCGCCAAATTCCTGCCTCCCGAACACGCCATGCTCGCAAACTCCGGCGGCGGCGAAGCCAAGATGTAAACGAAAAAGGGAGGGCGCACGGCCCTCCCCCGATCCTTCGTTGGCCACTCCGGGCTCAGGTGGACAGCTGCCCAACCGGCCCGGCCTGCTGGCACCACGCTTTCAGCTCTTGCTCGCCAGCTTCAAAGCCTGCGCGATCGCGTCGGCCACAGCTTGGTGGTCCCTCACCCCCGCCTGCGCCAGCTTCAGCTTCTTCTCGGCGTAACCCATCTTGGTTTTGAACTGCTTGTCGCTCTGCTGCAGTTCCTTCACCGTCGCCTCTTTCGAAGCCAGGTCCTTTTCGGCCGCCTCATGGCGCTTCCGGGCTTCTTCCAAGTCTTGAGTGAGACTCTTCTTGAGCGCTGCCAGTGAATCGTGCGGGCTGACGGCGGTGAGAGCCTCCCGAATGGCGATCACCACCGCGTCGAGACTGGCCACGTGCGCCGCGGCTTTCTCCACGCGAGCTTTGGCCGCGGGAATCTGGTCACAGCACTCTTTGCACTGAGATTTCAGCTCGTTCAGGTGCCGGTTGGCCGATGCCGCGGCTTGGCGCTTTGCTTCCACCAGCACCAGAGCCTCCTTGTGGGCCTCCTTCAACCGCGCGGCCACCCCAGACAGCTCACCAGGCTTCTCACCCTTGCTCGCCGCCTCCGCGACCTTCTTTGCGGGCTTTTTCTGCTCTTTCTTCTCGGCGCTGACCTCGGCCGGCTTCTTCTGTTCGGGCTTTTTCTCTTCCTGCTTCTTCGCGGGCTTTTCGGCCGGCTCGGTCTTCTTTTCGGGTTGGGTGGTCGCGGCCGCCACCACCTGCACCGCTTCCTTCTTGCTCTCGTAGTCCCACCCGAGATTGATGTTCAGATTCGGGAGCGATTGACGGAGCTTCTCAGCTCCCTCAGCCGTGACTTCGGACTGCCAAAGGTAGAGCCGGTCGAGATTCCCAAGACTCGCCAGGTGTTTCAGTCCCGCGTTGCCCACGGACGTCTTGTAGAGATTCAAATAGCGCAGTTCGGTCAGGCCCGAAAGATGCTTCAACCCTGCGTCGGTCACCTTGGTGCCCTCCAAATGCAGCTTCTCCAGGTGCGGCATCTTCGCGACCGTCGCCAATCCCGAATCGGTCACTTTCGTGCGCCCGAGATCGAGCCACATGATCTGATCCGCCACCGGCTCGAGCGCCGCCAGTTCCCCGTCGCCGAAGCGATCCGCCACATTCAACGCCGTGAAGCGCAGCATTGGAGTGTCCTGAGCAATCGGCATCAGAGAAGCCCCGGTGGCATTCACCTCTTTCATGACCTTCTGCGCCAGCTTCTTCTGGGCATCGGTCAGCTGATGCTTCGCGACCTCTTCCTTCTTCTTGGCTGGCTCCTCGGAAGCTGCGGCCAGAATGGCATCGATCGTCTCGTTCAGATCCTGCGGCGCGCCGAGATCGGCCAGCGTCATGGCCGGGTCGGCCCCTTTTTTCACCCAGTGCTTGAGCAATTCGATTTGTCCGGCCGTCAGTTGCTCCTTGTCCGCCGGAGGCATGTGCTCATCATACTCGTCGTCAATCGGAAGCGTGATCCGGTAAATCATGAGGCTGTCTTCCAGACTGCCCGGAACCAGCGATGGCCCCTCGCTGCCGCCCTTCAAAAGAGCGTCGTAGGAGTCCATTCGCAGTTTGCCCTTGGTGCGTTCTTCACCGTGGCATTCGACGCACCGGCTTTGAAGCAAAGGCGCGATCACTTTCTCATACACCGGGAGATCCGGTGATGCCGCCTGGCTGACCGGCACGAGCCCGAAGCTCAGGAGGCCAGCGAGAAGAGAGGAGGTTCGATAGGTCATGAGATGCTGATTGTTTGATGGTCTAAATATTTGATATTTCCTATAATGACAGGAAGAACCGTGACGTCAAGGTTCTTCCACGCCTTTTTTTGAAACAGACTTTCACGCCGGTTTCCAAGCATCGATTTTCTTGGCTTTCCCCGGCCGATCCAGACCGGGACCCGCCGCAAAGCGACACCCATTGAGGACGGAGAGTCGGGAACCCGAACGAATTTTGTCATTTCTAGACAGACCGGTTCGTCTGACCAATGTTATCCTATGGGCTCCATGAAAAAACCCGGCGCCAAAGATCGAATCTTGGAAACGGCTTCTCGTCTCTTTCACCGCATGGGTTACGCCTGTGTCGGCATCAATGAAATCATCGGACGCTCAGAAACCGCCAAAGCCTCGTTCTATCAGCACTTCCCCACCAAACAGGCCCTCTGCGCCGCGTGGCTGCGGCAGACGCACGAACGTTCGGCTGAACGGTGTGAGGCGATCCTATCCTCGCCGGAACCTCCTCTGGAGAAACTCGCCGCCTATTTTGACGACTTGGCGACCTACCTCCGCAAGAGTGAGTTCCGCGGCTGCCCCTACACAAACACCGCCGCCGTGGTAAAACCCGAGGAGTCGGAACTCATCCAGGAAATCCGTCTTCACAAAGCAGGGCAGCGCTCCTTCTTCCAGAGACTCGCCGGCCAGTGCTCGGGGAATGACGAGCCTGACCTGGCGATGGGTGACATCCTTTTCCTCCTCTATTCCGGGGCAGCCATTGAAGCCCAGAACATTCACGAAAGTTGGCCCGTGGATTCGGCAAAACGCGCAGCCCTCGACCTTTTTGAGAAAGGACCGTAAGGAACCGCACGTTTACTAGACAGATCGGTCTGTATGAACCTTTCCTGATCCTCCTTTCCCAAAATCCACATCCGATCTTTTGACCCCTTCCCAACCCCATCCGTATAAATCATAGCCCAGGATCATGTCCCCCTCCCTAACATCCTCCCCATCGCCTAACCTCCAACCCGATCAGTGGGATAACTCCCACCGCGATTACCTCCTCAGCGTCGCCATCGCACGCCTCCGAAACCGCGCTCTCGCCGAGGACCTCGTTCAGGACACCTTCCTCGCCGCTTGGAAAGCCCGCTCGTCCTTCCAAGGCAAATCCGCGGAACGCACTTGGCTCACGCGGATCCTGATGAACAAAATTGCCGATCACTACCGGAGAATGGCGCGCCGGCCCAGCGTGAACCTCTCCCAATTTGACGGAGACCAAACCGACGAGGAGATCCTCGATAATCTGCACCTCGCTTCGGAGGGCGCGGATGCCCGCGATCCCGCACCTTCTCTCGCCGCCGAACACAGCGAATTCCTCGATCATCTCGAGCGCGCTTTGGATCGCATCCCCAGCCAGTCCGCGGAGGCTTTCCGCATGCGGGAAATCCAGGGTCTCTCAACCGACGACATCGTTCAACGGCTCGACATCACCCCAAACCACCTCTGGGTCCTCATTCACAGGGCCAAAAAGTCTCTGCGCCGGGAACTCGAATCACTCTGGTCGGCCAGCGACACCGCCATCGTCGCGGTGAATCCTGCCCAACTCCGCAAAGTATCGTGAACCAGCCCCAGGTGACCACCAGACGACCATCGCCTGCGCGAAAGCCTTTCGCTGGCGACCGGTGGCGCGGCATCCATTGACCACAAAGTCTCAGGTAACATCGTTTCCACCATGAAACCCCTCACCTACCTCGCCTCGATCATCCTCATCGCTACCGGCCTCATCGGATATTTCGCTTGGGAGGCTCTCGGCGCTTCAAAACAATCCGTCACCGCCCTCATCCCCGCGTTCGTCGGCCTCCCGATGCTCTTGGGTGCCCTCATCGCCGAGAAAAAACACGCGCTCGGTATGCATATCTCCGTCGTCTTCGCGCTGCTCGGCGCGTTGGCAGGGCTCGGGCGCCTCATCCCCACGGCCATGAAAGGGGAGCTGAATTTCGCCGACGCCGCGCCGAAATTGATCCTCGTCATGACGATCGTGACCGTCCTCTACACGGTTCTAGCGGTCCGCTCCTTCATCGCGGCGAGGAAGGCACGCGGCTAAAATTTTAGAGAAACGCAACCCGATTGCGTCTGTAGTTCTGTTGCACCTGTAACAGAAACACATTCGCATCTCATGATCCGTTCTCTCGCTCCGTCGCTAGCCATTTGAGCACTTCTCGCGCCCTCATTGAAAGCCGGTTCGGCCAAGTCCGCTGACTTCGTCGACCCAGATACGACCGTCTATCCGGAAAACCCTTTGCTTTCATTGAGGAGGAAATCCTCTCTTCGGCGGGACGTTATTCCCTCACTTCCATGCCATGGGAGCATTTGGCGGCACCACCGCTCCCGAGCAGGAGCGCTTGGCTCTCGGGCACCACGATCCTCAGACGGACGTGACGCTTCAGGCGTTGGAAGGCGGGCTTTCATACCGCCGCGGAAGTCTCGAGGGATTCGCCGTCTACTCGGCTTACACGGATGCCGATCGAGTCATCGACGGAGCCCTGGAGGAAGCCTTTTTAAAAATTGTTGGACCTCCCCTTGGGCCTTGAACTGCGCGGTGGCCAGTTCCTCAACCGTTTTGGCTTCCAAAACGCCGTCCACAATCACGGATGGTTCTTCGTCGATCAAAACTTGATCAACGGCCGATTCCTCAATGAAGGCGAACTCACGACCCTTGGCGGAGAGGTCACCTGGAATGTTCCTGTTCCCTGGGGACCCACCGCCCTCTCGATCGCCTACGGGGGACTTCCGAATCACAGCCACAACCACCATCATGGTCACGAGCACGAAGAGGAAGCCGAATTCGAGGCGGAACTCGCGAACTTCAATAACTGGGTGGCATCCGCCAATCTGGTCCGCCGCTTCGACTACAACGATTTCCATCAACTCACCGGGATCGGCTCCGCCGCGGTCGGCGAGAATGAGTTCGGCCGTTTGACCCAGGTCTATGGACTCGGCTTCCAATACGAATGGCGCGAGAACGGTTACGAAGCTGGCGCTCGCTACCTCCGCTGGCGCACTCAGGGCATGATTCGCGGAATCGAAGCGCTCTCAGGCTTCGGACATGACCACGGGCACGACGACCACGACCATCACGACGACCACCATGAAGAGGAGCATCATCATGACGAAGATCACCATCACGACGAACACGGGGCAGAACACGACGAGCATGGCGAACATGACGAAGAAACCTCGATCGCCCGCCGTAACCTCGATGATGTCGGCTTCTACACCATGCTTGCCTACGGCTGGAACGACCGCATCGAGACGTCCATCCGGGGTGAGTGGGTCTCCGGAATCGACGAAATGGGCCTCGACGACCGCTGGCGCGTGTCACCCGCTTTCACCTACTTCCTGAACCGCAACAAAACCTCCCACTTCCGGCTCCAATACAACTATGACTTCAGCGACGATTTCGGCGATGAACATTCCGTTTGGGCCCAGTTCCAATGGAGCTTCGGAGGACCTGAAGTCCGCTGAATTCCTAACCCAAAACCACCACCATCTCTCATGAAGACGCTATTGGTCGCCCTGCTGACTCTGGTCGCTCCCCTCATGGCTTCGGCCGAACTCACCGTGGCCACGCTCCATCCTCTCCTGACG
>CAZCRA010000098.1:12591-13772 GCA_964500945.1 uncultured Verrucomicrobiales bacterium
CTGACGCCTTCGCGGAAGCGGATCCCTCCAATGCTGCCGCCTACCAATCCAACGCGAAGCAATACCAAGGCCGTCTCGAAGCGCTCGACCGGTGCGTAAAACCGGCGTCCGCCTCGGACAACCCCTCATCGCCGATGGTTCCGTGGCCAGCTACGAAGCCATGGTGCGCCACAACGTGAACGCCATCGTGGCAGGCTTTCGCTCCTGACACCTCTACCTGTGCGTGGCTGGCCCGCCCTCGAGTCTTTTTCTTTGGCCATCCTCTTGGGGCTAGCCACGCTTCCGCTTTGAAACTAACTGCGGGCCGGGAGAACCCTCCTGAGCCCGAGCCTCCCGCGGCCTCGACCCCATCGACGCCGGTTCCGGTGGTGCTCACCGCCCGCTTTGCCCATCCCCCCACGCACTTCCGCCTCCTCTATCTCGGCCGCGAAAACATGGTGGAGGTGCTGACACTCCAATGGTGAACAAGCTCGCCACTTCGACATCCCCTGCGGCCGGTCGCTCGCTTTGCTCGGACAAAACGGGGCGGTAGAGAGCACGCTCATCAAAGCCATCGCCGGCCTGATCCCTCGTCTGCAAGGCCACGTGAGATTCCGGGGCAAAGCGCTGAATGACCTCCGGCACGAAGTCGCCTTCCTTCCACAGCGGGAACGGGTCGACTGGAATTTTCCCTTCTCCGTTCAGGGACTCGTCGAGACAGGACGCTACCCGCAACTCGGCCCCTGGCGCCGGTTTCGCCCCAGCGACCGGGAAGCGGTCGACCGGGCCATTCACGCCATGCGCCTGGATGACCTCCGAAACCGTCAAATCCGCCAACTCTCGGGCGGCCAGCAGCAGCGGACCTTCATCGCCCGGGCCCTCGCGCAGGAACCCCACGTCCTCTTGCTCGATGAACCCTTCGCCGGCCTCGACCAGAATGCAGTCTCCAGTTTGGGCGACCTCCTTCGCGAACTCGTCGAAGCTCGGCACCTGGTCATTGCCTCGCATCACGATCTCGACTCCGTACCGACCCTCTTCGAGCCCGACCTGGCCGCCTCACAGGGAATCCCCGTCCGGGCCGTCGACTACGCCCTCATGGGCCTGACCGTCCTCGCCTTGGTGACCTCACTTCAGGCCGTCGGTTGCATCCTTTCCCTCGGCCTGATGGTCGCCCCAGCTGCCACGGGCCAACTCTTCGCCCG
>CAZCRA010000099.1:0-13651 GCA_964500945.1 uncultured Verrucomicrobiales bacterium
ACGCTCATGCCCTTCAGCACATCGCCGCGTTCCAACGCGAATACGATGCCTTCAGGGATCTCCTCCCTCGCATCCGCGAACGAGCCCAACATCAACTCGTCGAAAGCTCCGGCGTCACCGAGGCCAAGGACAGCCTGCGCGAGGCCATGGGCGATCTCGGCAACCGCATCGTGGCTGGCATTCGCGCCTTCGCCGACGTCACCGGAAACGACGCGCTCCTCGCCGAAGCCGGTGTCACCTACTCGGATTTCCAGCACCGCCGCCACATCGAATCCGCCGACTACGCCGAGCGCGTCCTGGCCACCGCCCGCGCTCATCTCGAGGAGCTGGCCGACTATGGCATTGACGCCGATCGGCTGAACCAGTTCGGCGGATTGATTGAACGGTTCTCCGCCGCCATCGGTCAGCCGCGGTTGATCATCGCCAAGCGCCGGGTCGCGACCGAATCCCTGGCCGACTTATTCGATCAGGCCGACACCCACCTCGACCGGATGGACAACCTGGCAAAACTTCTCGAACTCGATTATCCCGAATTCGTGGCTGGCTATCGCGCCTGCCGCCTAAACGTCCACGCCGCCGGACGAACCGGTGAACGCAGCCAGTCCGGCGCCACCGAAAGCGAATCGGAGGCCGAACCCGTCGCGCTTTCCGCCACCTCAGTCCCTGAGCCCACCAGTAGCAGTTCGATCACCAGCTCCAACGGCAGCGGTCACCGAACCGAATCCACCGCGCCCGCGACACCTCCCACCCATCCGTAGCGGAAGATGTGTCTCTTTCGCCCTCCCCTCCTTTGGGGCTTTGTGCCTTCGTGCGAGACCCTCTCCAGATCTCCCGCCTAGCCAAGCCCCCACCGAAAGCCTCCGCGGCTTCCGCTACATCTGAATCCCACTCCCCCGTAGCGGAGAGATGTGTCTCTTTCGCCCTCCCCTCCTTTGGGCGAGCCATCACCCCTCACCGTTGGCACGGGGAAACTGGTCGTGAACGGAGACTTTACCAACGGCACGACCTACGTCCAGCTTGGCGAGCAGAATGAGGATCCCACCGTGAACTCCGGCCAAAGTCTTGGCGGCCTCGTTCCAGAACTCCGGGTCATGCAATACAACGACCTCATCATTCAAGCGAATGCGATCCTTTCACCTGGTGGCGACGGGAGCATCGCGTTGATCGATGGCTATCGATGGTGGGGCGCTGATCGGCACGCAAAAACTACCGTTCCAATTCGACGAATCGAGCCAGCGTCCTCTTCCAATCAGGATCCACGCTCGATCCCCAAGCAATACTCCATTTCGTGCGGCTCGAACGGCGTCATCGACGACACCACGATCACGTTCACCGGACTCGCTATCCCTGAACCTTCCCCCTTTTGCTTCTTTGCCCTGTCGGGCTTTCTTGTCTTGTTCTTCCGGCGCCGTCGCACCACCTAAAACCGGCCAGGCCCGGACTCTCCTTCTCTGGAGCCCCGGACAGGGATGGCATCCCGTTCCGTTCGGGGCACAAGGACGACCCGGTGAAACATCTCCGGTCCACCACAGGTGTTGATAAAAGCAAGTCGACATGCGCATCACCCTCCTCAAGTCTCTCATCCTCCTCAGCCTTTCTCCCGTTTTCCTGACGGCCGCGTCGGAACCGGCCATCGTTCCCAGTGAACTGCGGGGCTTCTTCCAGGAACACTGCGTCCGCTGCCACGGTCCCGACCGCCAGAAGGCTAACCTCCGCATCGACACCATTTCCAGCACGATCGCCGACGAGGCCATCGCCCAGCAGTGGCAGGACCTCCTGGACGTCCTCAATCTCAGCGAAATGCCTCCACCCGAGGAGGACAAGCAGCCCTCGAAGCACGAGCTCCAGGACGCCCTCGAAACCCTTACGGCCACGCTCCAAGACGCCCGCGACCGGCTCACCGACACCGGTGGAGCCATCGTCATCCGGCGCCTCAACAACCGCGAGTATCAAAACACCATCAGAGAAATCTTTGGCATTGATCTCGACGTCGAAATGCTACCGCAAGACGGCAGCTTGGACGGCTTCGATACCCTTGGCCAGGCCCACAGCCTTTCCTCCCTCCACATCGAGCGCTACCTCTCCGTCGGCCGCCGCGCCCTCGAGGAGGTCTATTTCCCGATCACCGGCAAGAGCCATCGCCACGGCCGGATCGGCCGGGTCGAGCCCGAGAAGAAAATCAACGAAGGCATGCGCAAGGGTTTGCCGAAGATGAAGTCAAAGCTCGCCCAGCTTCGAAAAGACGTCGCCAACGGCAAAAAATGGCGCGAAATCGGTGTCCTGACGAAGGAAGAGGAGATCCCGATCGCCGAGGAATACCTCACCCGCCCCGAAATCGAGACCGGCGTGCTCCTCCCCTTTAGAGGGGCTCCGGGTCAGATCTCCTTCCCCTTGGCTCCCTGGGGAAGCGCTCCAAACGGTCGCTATCGGATGACCATCCGGTTCGGCTTGGCGGAGGACAAACACCACGATGATGTCTTTCTCGCCGTCGTCCGGGGCCAGCCTGGCAGCACCTCGCCCGACGAAGTCCGCTACTTCCACGTCACCGGAACCATGGACGAACCCCAGGAAGCGACCTTCGAGTTCGCCGCCGACGGAGTGATGTCTAATCACTTCTACATCCGCCGCCGCTCCTACGAGGACTACAAAAAGGAACCGTTCGAAAACACGGAGGGCTACCACTGGAGCTACGACCGCGTCGCCTACGAATACCTCGATGACGGCCCGCAAATCTGGGTGGATTGGGTCGAAGCGGAGGGACCTCTGCCCAACGACGCCCCGCTCGCTCCATCCCAACTCTTTGCGGACAAGAACTTTGGCGAAGTCTCCCGGGAAGAGATCCTCGAATTCGTTCGCACGATTGCCTTCCACGCCTTTCGCCATCAAGCACCCCAGCCCGGATACCTGGACCGGCTGATGGCCATCTATGACGAAGCGCTGGCGTTCGGTTTGCCCAAACATCAGGCCTTTTTCGACGCCGTGAACCCGATCCTCGCGTCGCCCGGCTTCCTTTTTCTCTTTGAACCCCGCCAGGGCGACGAACCCCGGCCGCTGACCGGCCTCGAACTCGCATCGCGCCTCTCCTACTTCCTTTGGAGCGCTCCGCCCGATGACCATCTCTACGAACTAGCCGCCACCGGCGAACTTCTCCAGCCTTCCGTGCTCGCCGCTGAGGTGAACCGGATGATCCAGTCCGAAAAGTCAGCCGCCTTCGTCGATGCTTTTCTCGGCCAATGGCTCGAACTCGACCGCCTGAGCCATGTCGAGCCGGCCAAAGGAGCACAGCCGGCCTACGACGACGCCGTCCGCCGCGCTTCCCGCGAGGAGGTTCTGGCTTCATTTCACCACCTGCTCCGCCACGACAAACCCGCTACGGCGCTGGTCGATGCCGATTTCGTCGTCGTGAACCAAATCATGGCCAACTTCTATGGGATCCCGGCGGCACCGGGCGACGCCTTCCAGCCGGTCTCGCTGCCAAAAGACTCCCTGCGCGGCGGCCTACTCGGACAGTCCGCCATCCTGGCCCTCACTGGAACCGGCGAACGAACGTCTCCAGTCGAGCGCGGCACCTACGTCCTTCGCAAAATCCTCAACCGGCCTCCGCCACCGGCTCCAGCCAATGTCCCCATGCTCGATGAGAGCGCCGTCGGCGTTCGCTCCATCCGCGAGACCCTCTCCCTGCACATGGATTCCCCGCAGTGCAGTTCCTGCCATCGCCGCATCGATCCCCTCGGCTACGCCATGGAGAACTTCGACCCCGTCGGCCTCTGGCGTACTGAAGTGGCCTCCTCCGATGGCAGCACCACTTTCCCCGTGGAGACGGCCGGACTGATGCCCGACGGCAAACGCCATTTCTCGGGCTTCGAGGAACTCAAAGCCTATCTCGTCGACGACCGGGACGCCTTCGTCACCGGACTGACCGAAGCCTTGATGACCTATGGCTACGGCCGTTCCGTCGGATTCTCCGACCAGGCACTCGTTGAGGAAATCGTCGCCGAATGCCGCGCGCAAGGCTACGGTCTACGCCATCTGCTCACCCGCATCATCCTTTCCGAACCCTTCCTCACCAAGTAACCACCTACCCGTCACCTCCATGACCCACACCGATCCCATCAGCCGCCGCACCGTCCTCCGCGGCGTCGGCGCCACCATCTGCCTGCCCGCGCTCGAATCCATGGCGGCCCCAAAAGCCGTCGCTACCGCGGCCACCTCCACCGTTCCAAAGCGCCTCATCTTCCTGAGCTACGCCTGGGGCGTGGCCAAGAACGATTGGTTCCCAACGGCCACAGGGCCGGGCTACGAGCTGCCAGCCTCCTTCAAACACATGGAGCGGCACCGGAACGATTTCTCCATCCTGGGCAACCTCTCGAACAAGAACGCCACCCAGGGTCACTGGGGCTGCACGACCTGGCTCACCAGCGCCGACGTCACCGCCACCCCCGGAAAGAAATTCCAAAATACCGTCTCCGTCGATCAACTGGCCGCTCGCGTCCTCGGACGCGAAACCCGTTTCACCAGCCTCCCGTTGGCGGCGCCCCAAGAAGGTGGCAACGATGGGGGCTACGGTCCTGGCCTGTCGCTTTCCTGGTCCGACGCAGGCAATCCCATCGCGGGCGAAACCAGTGCCGTCGGGCTCTTCGATCGCCTTTTCGGCGCCGGCGAAGTCTCACTGGAAGAGCGGCGATACCTCCTCTCAAAACGACGGAGTGTGCTCGACGCCGTGATGCACAACGCCAAATCCATGCATCCAAAGCTCTCGTCAACCGATCGCGAGAAGGTCGAGGAATACTTCCAGTCGGTTCGCGAGATCGAGGTGCGCCTCGACAAGTCCGAGGAGTGGTTGGAGAAACCCAAGCCCAAGGCCCCTTTCCCCCGGCCCGAGGGCAAGCTTTCCGCTTCCGAGCAGATCAAGCTCACCTACGACCTGATGGTGGCCGCCATTCAGTCCGACATGACGCGGGTCATCACCTACCGTCAGCCCACCGCCGGCCTCTTCCCCGAACTCGGTTTCAAGATCGACGGTCACAAGACCACCCACACCCGGAAGGGTGCCGAGCCTTACCGTGCCGCTCTCGCCCGCGATCAAAAACAGCTGGAGCTGGTCGCTTACCTTATCGATAAGCTCAAGGCCATCAAGGACATCGACGGCACCTCCGTCTTCCACAATTCCCTGATCGCCTACGGCGGTGGAATCACCATCAATCACGACGTCCGGGACACCCCCACGATGGTCGCCGGTCACGGTGGTGGAGGCCTCAACCAAGGGCAACACTATCGCTACGAGTCCAACCAAACGCCCCTGGCCAACCTCTGGCTTTCCATGCTCAACCAAGCCGGCTACGAAACCGAGCGCTTCGCCGACAGCGACGCCCCCCTCAAAGGCCTCTTCGGCTAAAGAACGGAAGCTCCAAGGTACCAAAGGCCCTCCGGTCTTCGGGCAGTGCCCACGCCAAACCCAGCCCAACCCGCCCGACGCCGAAGAGCGGCGTCGCTACAAGAGACGCCCCCGCCTTCGACCGCTTCCAGACCGGCACTCCTTCCCCGTCCTACTCGCCCCGCGTCTCCCTCAAAAACCCCTGAACCGCGCGCCACATCGCCTCCGCGCGGGCCGGCTCCTGCTCCACCAGGTTCCGGCGCTCGCCAGGGTCCTCATCCAAACGATAGAGCGCCAATTTTGGATTCTCAAACGTCCGGGGCGCGGCACCGGGATGCGCCACCACCAGCTTCCACGGCCCGTCCCGCATTGCTTCCGAACGCGTTCCGCGATTGCTCATGCTGGCCCAGAAAAGCGACCGCGGCTCGAGCGATTCGCCTCGCAGAAACAACCCGCTCAGGTCCACCCCGTCGAAGTGGTGCTTCTCCGGCACCTCCACGCCCGCCAGCGATAGCATCGTCGGCATCAAATCCAGACTGATCGCCGTGGCGACCGATTCGGTTCCAGCCGCAATTCGCCCCGGCCACCAGGCGATGGCCGGCACCCGGTGCCCACCCTCGTAGACCGACCCCTTTCCCCCTCGAAACCTCGGGCTCCCGCTCGGGAAATCGTTGGCAGCACCATTGTCGGAAAAGAAAAACACGAACGTGTTCTCCGCCAGGCCGAGTTCGTGAAGGACCGCCCGGATCTGGCCCATCCCCTCGTCGACCGGCAGCGTCATGCCGTGATACTTCTCGATGCGTTCCGCTTCGTCTGCCGGTTCCCAGCGCTTCCAGCCCTCCTCTTCCGTGCGCCGGACCGGATCACCAGGCACTTGAACCGGGTTGTGGATCGCCTCGTGCGCCACGTAGAGGCAGAATGGCTCCTCGCGATGCCGCCGGATGAATTCCACGGCATAGCGGTTGATGAGATGGGTGACATACCCTTCTTCACGGGTCTCCTCCCGCCCGTGCCACCAGTCGTGCTTCCCGTGATCCCCCACGTGGCTCACGAAATCGATGTTCCCGCTGTGATAGCCGATGAACTCTTTGAATCCATGCCGGTCCGGATGGAAATCGTCCGAGTTCACCGGATAGCCCAGATGCCATTTCCCAATCAACCCCGTGGCGTAGCCTGCCTCTCCCAGAGCCTCCGCAAACGTCCACTCGTCCAGCGGAAGCCCTTTCTGGTGCTCCGGATGCTCCGGATCGGGATGAATCACGGCCTCGATGCCCGTCCGCTGCTGGTAGCGGCCCGTCAACAGCCCCGCCCGAGTAGGTGAACAGACGGTCCCGGACGAGTGAAAATCCGTTAGGCGCATCCCCTCGGCGGCCAAACGGTCGAGTTCGGGTGTCTCGAAGTGGGGATTCCCGAAGCAACTCAGCCCCGCATAACCCATATCATCCACCATTACGATCACGAAGTTCGGTCGCGGCGCCGCCGAAGCCTTCGCCGGCGCCCCAACCAAGCCGCACGCGGCGATGGCGATAAAGAGAGCCCTCGCAGTCTTCAAGGGAATCTCCTGAAACCAGGACGGACCACGAACACAAGCTCCAAGCGCCAGGCGAAGGCACGGGTTAGGCTCGCTCCTCACCACGTTCCACATGCTGTCAAGTCCTCGGCCTCCACTCACCCTTTCATCTCCAGCCCGCTCATCGGGCCGGTTGCGGTCGCGAACGACTCCGTCTCCAGCCCCAGACGCTGAAGCATCGTCACGTAGAGATTTGGCAGCGGATAGTTGTCGTGTTGATCGAAGGCCAGGTGCTGACCGTGATCGAAGCCGCCACCCGCAAGGATGATGGGCATGTTCTTCGTGCTGTGACTGCTGGCGTTGCCCAGGTTCGAACCGAAGAGCACCATCGTCGAGTCGAGGAGCGAACCGTCCGATTCCTCGCTGGCGCGAAGCTTCCCGAGAAAAGTCCCAAACTCACGCATGACCGCATTTTCGATCAGGGTCAGCTGCGAGATTTTCTCCGGGTCCAAGCCGTGGTGCGACAGATTATGATAATCAATGTCGACTCCGGGGATCACCGGAATGGAGTTCATGCCGGTGAAATGATAGGTGATCAACCGGGTTGAATCCGTTTCCAGCGCCAGGTGCATGACGTCGTAAATCAGGCGCATCTGCTCCACGATTTTCTTCCCATCCGGCTCGTCGACCGGTGGTTTGGCGTCCACCACCGGCTTCGGCTTATGCTGCCAGTCCTCGGCTTTGACCAGACGCCTCTCAGCTTCCCGGACTGCTTCGAAATACTGATCCAGCTTCTCGCGATCCC
Source organism: uncultured Verrucomicrobiales bacterium (assembly GCA_964500945.1). Taxonomy (GTDB): domain Bacteria; phylum Verrucomicrobiota; class Verrucomicrobiia; order Verrucomicrobiales; family DEV007; genus CAZCRA01. The sequence goes on from CAZCRA010000099.1 coordinate 7,690, forward strand.
GCCCGCTAAGGCGGCGATTCATGAGGCTCGTCTGGTCCATTACCACGTCCAGGACGCTCTGCCCGTCCTGAAGCCGTTGCATTTGCCGGGCCTGCTCCTCCGGTTTGCCGGCCAGGAAGAGTTTAGCGAACACGCGTGAGGGGCGGGTTTCCGTCGGAATCTCCACGCCGGATCGCGACCACGAAAGCCCGGGCCCGCTGCTGCTCAGCGAAAGCGACCCATACCTCGTCTCAGTTCCAATCTCAGCCGCCGCATACTGGTCCAGCGAGATCGTGTTCCTGAATCCGGCACTGTTCGGATGCGGCGCGCAGGTCAGGAACGACTTCGAAGACAGGTGACCGCCGCCAACCTCGGGGTGGGACGTCCCGGAGATGACGGTGAATTCGTCCCGATAGTCCCCGATGAGCTTCAGATATTCCGTCAATTCGTAACCACGACCTGTCTCGGCGGGAATGATGTTCGGAGCGTGCAGGCCCAGCCCAATGTTGACGGCCACCATTCGCCGCCGGGCGGAACTCGAGGCTGCCGCCGCTCCGCGAGGGGCCAGGGCTTCGAGGAAGGGAAGTCCCACGGCGACACCGGCACCGCGCAGAAAAGTTCGTCGAGTCGTCATAACGTGATGGTTGGGGGAGGGGGAGTTGGGTTTGGGTGATCAGGGCTCGGTAAAAATCTCGTGCTGCACGACGGCATGAACCAGGGAGCGGAAACCGTAACCTTGTTCACGGACGGTGCCGACGATCTCTTCCACGGCGGGACGATCAGCGAATGCCACCTTTCGTCCCATGCCATACGTCAGGAGCTTGCGGGTCAGATTCCGCGTGAGTTGGTCCGGATCGCGGGCGATCAGCTCTTTGAACTCCCGCACATCGGTGAAGGTCTCCCCATCCGCCAGGTGCCCAGTGGAATCCACCGGGAGCCCGAGTCGATATTTGACCCATGCCCAGGTGAACGGCGCTCGCTTGAGCCCGGGGTGGTCGCCCTCCTCACCCGTTGTCCGGTAGCGCTCACGGAATCCGCCAATGGGATCGAAGCTCTCGAGCGCAAACCCGGGTGGATCGATCTTGTCGTGACAGGAGGCGCACGACTCCATGGCGCTGTGCTTCGCCAACTGCTCCCGCAACGTCGTTGCCCCCCGAATGTCGGGCTCCACTGAACCCACGTCATCCGGCGGCGTGGACGTCGGCGTTCCCAAGATGTTTTCGAGAACCCAGTTCCCGCGCAGCACCGGCGAGGTGTTCGTCCCGTTCGCCGTTACCTTCAGAATGCTCGCTTGCGTCAGCACACCGCCACGCCGGCTCTCCGCCGGAAGCGACACCCTCCTAAACGCCTGGCCTTCGACACCCTCGATGCCGTAATGGCTCGCCAAACGCTCGTTCACGAAGATGAAATCGGAGTCGATGAAATTCAGCAGGCTCAGGTCTTCATCGAGCACCTCCTGGAAAAACCGCGTGGTCTCCTCCACGATCGACAGCCGCAGCAGCTCGTCATACTCCGGGAACAGTTGAGGGTCCGGCTCCGTGAAATCGATATCTCGCAGGTCCAGCCATTGGCCCGTGAAATTCTGCGTGAACGCCTTCGCCTTCGGATCCTTCAGCATCCGCTCGACCTGCGCCCGAAGCACCTCGGATTGGTTCAGTTCCCCCGACCGGCCCAGCCTTAGAAGCTCCGCGTCCGGCATCGAACTCCAGAGGAAATAGGAGAGCCTCGACGCAAACGCCATCCCGGGGATGGCTTCCTCTCCAGGCTCGTCGAGGAAGAGAAATTGCGGCGAGCAAAGCACCGCCTTCAGACTCAGGCGCAGCGCTTCTTCGAAGGAACGCCCCTCATCCAAACCCGCGCGCAGGATCCCCAGGTAGGGGCTGACCTCTTCCTCGACCACGGGACGCCGGAAAGCCCACGGTAGGATCCGCCGAATGATCGCTTCGCCCTGCTCTGCCGTTCCCGTGGCCGGATCCACGTCCCCGAGCAGTCGCTTTCGGCTCGGCGGCGGCCACTCGTCGATCGGGCCCTCGATCACGATGTCGCCAATCTCGACCCCGGGGCCCTCGTAGGTGTTGGCGCCCTTCCGGATGTCCGAGGTGTTATAAAGCTTCGGCTGGAACGTCCCACCGGGCTCGACCAACCGGTCTTCGAACTCGATCGTCGTCCATTCCCCGGGTGGCACGTCCCAGTAACCCACGAGATGCCGCTCCCGGCGGTTCACAATCGTGTCCCCACCGTAAATCCGCAGCGTCACCGGTTGGTCGCTCTGGATCGCACGCACTCGAAAGCTTCCGCGGTAAGTGCCCGCCGGAGCCCGTAGCCGGGCGAAATTCACCAGGTTCGTCGGGCTGTAGCCGGATTGGAAGATGACCAGACCCTCGTCGGTCCGCCGGAACATCTTGCCGACCTGCTGCAGCTGCGGTCGGCCACGCCAGTCGACCTGATCCAGAAGATTGGTCTCGTGGCGAATGAAATTCGGTTTATCCGGCGGACCAATCACCGCGTCCAGGACCTGTTCAGCAGCCAGAAGGTAGGCCTGCATCGCTTCGGCCGAAACGGCGAGGCCCTCGCCCACCGTGTCGAACCCGTCCGTCGACGTGTCGTCCGGAAGACCTTCGATGCTCACGTCAATCCCAAACAAATCCCGAACCGTGTTCTGATACTCCTGCCGGTTCAGCCGACGCAGGACCACGGAAGCCCGCTCCCGGTCCGCAGCCGTGATCTCCTTCGCCAGGGCGCCCAACATCCGGTCCGCGTCTTTCTTGTTCGGCCGGGGCTTTTCGGGGGGTGGCATCTCCCCGCTCACGATCCGGTCGTGCACCAGCGTCCATAGGCGCGTCGTCTCTTTATCCTTCAGATCGAAGTCCAACTCATAGAAATCGAGATCGCCGCTGGACTCCAAATCGTCATGGCACTCGATGCAGTGCCGGTCCAGGAACGTGAAAATCGATTCTGGAATGGGTGCCGAGAGCGCGACGGCACCCGAAGCGCCCACGAGTCCGAGGACGGTCACTGCCGCCTGCCCCCCCATCCGGGTCTTGAACCGGGAATACCATTTGCCCACGATGCCCATCTCGCTTCCTTACACGGTCCGGTCAAGCCCCCTCTGTCAGGAACGAAGGCCGAAGCGCCTCCGGCATCGAGCGCGAAATCACTTGATCCCGGTCAGTCTCTCGTCTAGGCCTGGTAGGAGTCGCTCCCTGGTTCGGCCTCGCAACACCAAATGAAATCATGAAATCATGAAATCACACGTCGCACCCTTCCTTATCAACGCTCTCGCCTGCTCCTTGGCGTGCGTTTCCTCGCATGCCGCTACCCTGATCGTAAACGGAGACGACAACGACCGGACCATCGGCCTGGACGATTTGGGCAATCCTGTCCTCGGATTCATCGGAGATGGTTCCCTCGGGACCGCTGATGACAATGCGTCTTTCGGCAAAGACGATCAGGCTGGCATTGCCGTTTTCCAGCTCCCCGATCTTAACGGAGAGACCATCGTCGGTGCCAATCTCGACTTCGTGTGGACCGGCGGGGCCTTCCTCAACGCTGGGGGTTCCGGCTTGCCGAAAGGAGTCGATCTCTACGCCCTTCGCTCCGATTCGTCCTCGACCGTCCTGACCACCGACTACGGATTTGGAGCCGCCCCGGGAAATGGGACACTGATCCAGGACGATCTCCTTGTCTTCACCTCCAATGTGGCGTTTCCCGGAGCCGCACCCGTGGAAACCGACGCGACCGCGGATGCCGCCCTCGCGTCCTGGCTCGCCTCCGAATACAATGGTGGGGCCGTGGCCGGAGATTACGTTTTCTTCCGGCTGAACCTCGATGACGAGGCCGACAACGGGGCCTTCTTCGGATCTGCCAACAACAGCACGGCCGGCAATCGGCCGGTCCTGACCATAGAAACCGCTGCGGCCATCCCCGAACCGGGCTCACTGGCCCTCCTCTCGGCTGGAGGCCTCGTTCTCCTCTTCCGCCGGCGCCGATGCCGCGCGTGAGCAGCGAACCACGCCCGCAAACCACTCACCAGGGAAACTCGAACCCGATCCGCCCGGATCCATACTCGTGGATCCCGTCCTGACCGTCGAATTCCTCCGAGCGGAACACCTGAATGTAGGAGCCGACGAAGTGACCATAACGAATCTGTAGACCGGCTTCCCCGTGCCAGATCAACGGTCTCCGGTCCACCGTGTGGCTCCCGTCATCGAACACGTTGCCGTCCAGGAACGTGTTCCACGCCACACCCCGGCCCTCCATCGACGCAAAAAGCGACACTTCCCAGTCCGATCCGGCTTGTGCCCGTGCCAAGGGCCCCGGATACGACATCCGTCGGGGCGTGGCGCCTAGCTTGTGGTTCAGCCCCAACACGGCGGCCATTCCCGCCCCGCCGGAGACCTGCACCATCCCGGCCCGCACGCTGTAGAACGTATCGACATCAAAACTCAGTGGCCCGCCCGGGGTTTCCCACAACCGGAAACTCGCGCTGCGCAGGAAATGGGTGTCGAACACAACTTCGTTGTGAATCTGGTTGTCCCAACCCAGCGGTTCGGTCGCGTTGATCAAGTCGTGAAACCAAGTCTGCACCTCGCCGCCCTGCGCCCACGGCCCGACGACCCCCAAACTCAGTTCCAGTCCCCGGTAATCCACCGCCCGTTTCCCGAAAAGGGACCGTTCGCCAGACTCCCGGTCCGTCAGCGCCCCGAAACGCACCCCTGAATACAGCCAGCCCGCATACGGCCGGTCGTCTTCGATCAACCCCACGGCGGTGATGTCCCGGGGCGTGTAAAGGTTCTGTCCCAGGAAGACCGTCGCGTAAATCTCGTCGTCCTTATCAAACACGCTCAAAACCGGCTCCCAATAGGTGCTGGCCAAATCCACCGTCGCCCCCAGCGTGAACTCGAACCGCGTGCCGTTCGTGTAGTGCTTGTCCGTCCCGCCAAGCGAATCGTTCTCCCAAAGCAACGTCGCCGCCACATACCTCGGCACCTCCGGCGCCTCGATCACTGGCGATTCCCCAGCCTGCCCGGCAGAACCGAAGACGCCTGTCACGACGACACCCCAAACGGCTGCGAACCTCCTCATGGCAAAAGCGTAGTTCCTGCCAAACACAACGCAACCTCCAGCGACCCATCCCCTCCCGGCAGGGCCCGCTCTGTCCCGCCCCGGGCCGGAACCTACAGCTTGGGCTTCGCCCATCCACGACCGCTGTCGCCCTCAGGTAGGGCGCGATCTCCGAGCGCGCCGGTTCCACGCTCGCCGCCCGAAACAAACGCTCGAAGGGAAAGCGTTTCCCACAGACTGGCGAAGCCAAACTCAAAACCGCGAATTCGCACTCCTTCGCAGCGTTACGGCCTTTCCCAACACCCTGCTACGCCTCCTCCTCGATCGCCCCCATCAGCACCGTTTCCACCTGCTCCTCGATCCCGCTCCCCCCATCCACCGTCACCACCGCGATGCCTTCTACGACGCTCGGCTCCTCGAACGTTTCCTTCAGCTTCTGGTAGACCGCCCAGTCGGCATCGCTGAGCGATCCTTCCCCGACCGGCCGCTCCTCGAGCCGCTCACGCACCGTTCCCTCGCCGGTCGCCACGTGAACCACGAGCAAGGCCGCCCCGGCACGTTCCGCCGCCTCCCTCACCGCCGCACGTCGCATGCGGGACCGGAAATTCGCATCGAGCACCACCGTCGAGGCATCACGTCCCAACTCCACCGCGCGCTCCGCCATCGCCTCGTAGGTCCGGTCCGAAAACGCCGCGTTATAACATTCGTCCGGCAGTTGCTCGCCCTCGGCCACACCAGCCAGCGCTTTCCGCACCGCGTCGCTCGCCACGACCGGCCATCCGAATCGCGCGCCCAGCGTCTCCATCAAACTCGATTTGCCCGTGCCCGGCAGGCCACAGGCCATCACCCACCGCCGCCTCGCTCCAGCCGCCGACGCCGACGCCAGCTGCAGGTATCGCCGGGCCGACGCCCTTTGCGC
>CAZCRA010000100.1:0-13478 GCA_964500945.1 uncultured Verrucomicrobiales bacterium
CGACGAACCCACCGCCAGCCTCGATCCCGAAAACGAAGACGCCGCCGTCTCACTCCTCAGCGGTCAAGCCAAAGAACTCGGCGCCACCTTCGTCATGGTCACCCATCAACCCGAGCTCCTCCACCGGTTCGACCGCTCCATCGACCTCCTCGCCCTGCTGAAATCGTGAACCTTCGAGGACTCATTTTCCTCGGCTGGCGCTACGTCAGCCGGAATCGCGGGCGGGCCGCCCTGCTCGTCGCCGTCTTCGCCCTCTCCCTCGCCCTGCCCTCGGCCATCTACCTCGGTGTTCGCGAGGCAAATCGTACCCTGCTGGCCCGCGCCGGTTCCACCCCGCTCATCCTCGGCGCTGCCGGCAGCCCACTCGAACTCGTCTTCAACGCGCTCTACTTCTCGAAACCTGACATCGCCCAGCTCTCCCGGGCCGACCTCGATACCATCCGCGAGTCCGGTTTCGCCCGCGTCATCCCCCTTCACGTCCACTTTCAGGCCCGCGGCTTCCGGATCGCCGGCACCTCCCTCGACTATTTCCGCCACCACGGCCTCGAGACCGCGGACGGACGCCTCATGACGCGCCTCGGCGACTGCGTCCTCGGCCACGAGGTCGCCCGTGAACTGGGCCTGAGAACGGGTGATTCGATCGTTTCCACGCCGTCCCAACTCTTTGACCTCGCCGGAGTCTACCCGCTGAAAATGCGGATCACCGGCGTTTTGGCCCCCTCGGGAAGCGCCGACGACAGGGCGGTCTTTTGCGACGTCAAGACCGCCTGGGTCATCGCCGGCATTTCTCATGGTCATGAAGACGCCGCAGGGTCCGAACGCGTTCTGGAACGCACCGATCAGCACGTGACCATGAACGCCTCCGTCCGGGAGTATCAGGAAATCACCGACGAAAACATCGACAGCTTCCACGTTCACGGCACCCCCGATGAGTTGCCCCTCACCTCGGCCATCGTCATCCCCTTCGATCAACGCTCCGAGACCATCCTCCTCGGCCGCTACCTGGAACGCGACGACGGCCTCCAGTTGATTCGCCCCTCCGCAGTCATGAAGGAACTCTTCGACACGGTCTTCCGCGTCCGGAACCTCGTCCTGGCCGCCCTCCTCCTCATCGGCGCCGCCGCGGCCGCCATCGCCATCCTCGTCTTTTCTTTGTCGAACCGGCTCAGGCATCAGGAGTTCGTGCACCTGCGCGACCTCGGGGCCAGCCCGGGCAGCGTCCGGTTTCTGCTCGCCTTCGAGGCGGGATTCACCCTCCTCAGTGCCGCCCTGCTCGCCGGGTTGCTCATCGCCGCCAGCGTGGCCGCCCTGCCTTTCCTGACGCGGACCTGGCTTTCGTGAGCGGGTTGAGAAGCGTTGATTTCAGTCCGGTTGTCGATTTGTTCACAGCCCGGCATTCTCAGCTTAAAGGGAATCCGCAATGCTCGCGCAATCCCCAAAGGACGTAATCCAAGCGGATTCAACTAAGCAAATCTCGCCCCCCTCAAAACCGGAGGAGCGGGCTCGTTAACCGGCTCTCACCCAGGAACTTAAAGCCTACAAGGCACGCCAATTCCCATGCCGTCGGAAGCATCTTCAGTGCCAGTTCCGACACAAAAATGCGCCGGCCTCGCGACTCTTCGCATCGTTTGTCGAATTCGTCACAAAATGCCGCGCACTCGCGCCCCTCTTCCAACGGGCTGACTCGCCCGTTTCTTCACCAGTTGTTCACATCGTCGAAAATGGGCAAATTCGCTTAGGAAAAAACCTCCAACGCAACGAGATCGTTTTCGAAACGAGTGGGCTCGAACACCTCTTGCCCGGAACGCCCATTGCCTATGTGGATCAAGTCGGCTGGGCCGCTAAACGTCAGCGTCTCCACGCACAACTCGATAACGTGCCCTCCGTCGCCAGACGCTGGCTTCCCACTTCCCTTCCAATCCCGGCGCGACCGCGGGGTTCTTGGAGGTCCCCTTCACCCATACATACCCACCCCGAGTTTCCCATGACCCCAAAGGCTCGACCAGTTCAGTCACACGAGGATGGCCATCGCCACTCGCGGGATCGTCCTCACTATTTGTATATCAATAAGGACCGGCTTGAGAATCAAGCGAAGATCGCGCGACCGGAAGCGACAAGACCGTTCCGGGTCCGTTCCGCTCTCTGCTACTCCCCGTAGGCCACCGTCACCGACTCGATCTTGCCGCCAAACGGGAAGGGCTCCTCGTAGTCGCCGACGGGCGCGTAGTTTGGCGCTGCCTTGCCGAGTTGCATGATTCCGGCGGGGTGGATGGAGAGAGTCTTGGCCTTTCCGTTTCCGATCTCCTCGCCGTTGGCCCAAAGGGTGACGGTGCCGTCCTTGGCGAGTCGTCCCTCGACCTCAAGCGCTTCGCCATCGGGCAGCGGCGCTTTGGCGAAAATAACCGTCCGCTTCGGCGTCAGGCGATTCCAGTAGAGCGGACGCGGCACGTCCATGATCGCCATCGTGAGTTTGCCGTCCTTCACGTAGAGGGCGTAGCCGCAGAACTGGCCTCCGTGCTGGAGGATGACGCCATCGGTGATCTTCGGACCAATGAAGGCCTTCACGGAGATGGGCTGATCAACGAAGGTTGGACGGACACTGCGAAAATGTCGCACCCGGTCCTTCGGCGTGAGGGTCACAGGCGAGGCGTGATCGCTGTCGATGGACGGGACGCTCCCTTCCGGAAACCAGCGCGCCAGTTCCGCCTTCACGGATTCGTTTCTCGCTTCATCGGCGACGTTGTGCCACTCGTGCGGATCGTTCGTGTGGTCGTAGAACTCTTCCTCGCCGTTCGACCAGCGGATGTAACGCCAGTCAGGGGTGCGCAGGGAGTAGTTCTCCTGGCCGAAGGTGGTGAGCGCAGGACGATCCCAACTGGCGTCCGGGTTCTCGAGGAGCGGTCGCAGGCTGCGCCCGTCGAAGGATTGAGGCGGAGCCTGGATCCCGGCGAGTTCGACGAGGGTCGGGAAGAGATCGAGCAGGGTCACTCCGGCATCGCTGCGGCTGCCGGGTTCGGTTAGGCCGGGCACGTGCACGATGTAGGGCACGCGGGTGGTGTCGTCCCAGAGTCCCCATTTCTTGAAATGATAGCGCTCGCCCACGCCCCAACCGTGATCGGAGAAGAGTACGACGATGGTGTTGTCGCGATGCGGCCCCCGGTCGAGGGCGTGCAGAACCTTGCCGATCTGCGCGTCGACGAAGGCACAGGCGGCGAGGTAGCCGCGCAGCACGTCGCGATGGTGGCCCCTCTCGGTGATCTCCCGGAAGTGGCCGTTTTCCATGGCCTGGTAGCCAGCCACGGCGACCTGCTTGCCGGGCCAGGGCATGTCGAGCAGGTCGCTGGGCTTCAATGGCGGGATCTGAATCTTCTCCCGGTCAAACATGTCCCAGAACTCCTTCGGCGAGGTCAGAGGGGTGTGGGGCCGATGAAAGCCCAGCATGAGGAGAAAAGGCCGGTCGTGCTCCTGCCGCAAGCGTTCCGAAGCCCATTCGGCCAGCTTCGGATCGGATAGTTCGTCGGCCTTCTCACCCTCGAGTCCGCCCCAGTGGACGGCGTAGTTGTGGATTCCCTTCAGATCTTCGAACGGTTCCGGGTAGTCATCGGCTTTCACGCGCATCGCCTGTCCGCCCATGCTTCCGCCCTGCTCATCCGCGGAGTCGTTCTCCATCCCGGTTCGTCCGTGAAAGATCTTGCCGGCCATCATGGTGAGGTAACCGTTCTCGCGGAAATGATGCGGCAAGAGTTTCGCGGCGGCAAGGGCCTCGGACCCCGACCAGTTGTCGTCGTTGTGATAGACCCCGGAACGCCAGGGCCCGATCCCGCTGAGGAAGGCGGCGCGGGACGGATTGCAGACCGGGGCGGCGGTATGGCCGTTGGTAAAAAGGGTGCCGCGTTTCGCGAGTCGGTCGATGTTCGGCGTCCAGGCGTCCGGGTGCCCCCTGAGACAACCGACCCAGTCGTTCATGTCGTCGATGGCGATGAAGAGGATGTTGGGCTTCTCGGGTTGAGCGGCGATGGTCTCGCGCAGAGTCGCACTGCCAGTCGCGATAACGATGACAAGAAGGCGAAGCCAAACCGCAGACCCCGCGGAACGCGGGATAAAGGGACAGAGAAGGAGAGAGAAAAAGAACAATCGTTTCATGAGTCGTAGCCGCGGCGTCTCGCCGCCGATCGAAGTTCGTTTGTTCACGGGCAAAATGGTCTCAGCACGGCAGCGGGACGCCGCCGCTACAGGGATTCAGCGTTCGGATTCCACCATTCATCGAGCAGTTTGCGCAGCTCCGCCACTTTCTCGGGCTTGGCTTCGGCGAGATTGGTGGTTTCGGCAGGGTCTTCCGAAAGATCGAAGAGGCGGACCTCGGTGAAGTGATCGCTCGCCTTGACCTCCTTGATCTTGGGCCAGCCGAGGAGGATCTCTTCGCGGCGATCGAGATTCTCGGGAGTGATCAGTTTCCAGTCGCCCTTGCGAACCCAACGATAGGCGACGGCCTGCGCGGCTTCCATGCCGACGGGTTTGCGGGGATTGGGATTGTAGATCGCTCCAAAGACGGGGCGTTCCTCCGTCGAGCGATCCTCCTTCGCCAGCTCGATGAGATTCTCGCCGGGGAATTCGTAATCGCCGTGCGGCACACCGGTGGCGTCGAGGACGGTGGGCATGAAATCAATGCTGCTGACGAGCTGCTCGTGCGTGCCCGGTTCGACCCGGCCGTCCCACCGTACGAGAATGGGCGAACGCAATCCCATCTCGCCCGTCGAGGTCTTGCCGCCGGCACCGCCCCACCAAGGGTCCTCGTGGATGGTCATGCCGTTGTCGCTGAGGAGAATGAAGAGCGTGTCTTCGACGATGCCCTTGCTCGCAAAGTAGGTCATGAGCTGACCGATGGTGTCGTCCAGCCAGGCGATATTGGCATGGTAAGCCACCTCGGCCTCCGTCAGCCCCTTGCCGGCGAAAATCCGCCGGTATTTCTCCGGGGCGTTGGCGGGAGCATGCGGGAGGTAGACGCCATACCAGAGAAAGAAAGGCGTGTCCGAGGCGACCTGGCGATCGACGAAGTCGGTGATCGGTTCAAGGGTGCTGCGCCCGATCTTCTGTCCATCCGGCGCGGTGCCGTTGAAGCTGGTCTTTCCGCCTCGATAAACGGTGGTGCCCTCGGTGAATCCGGCTGCGAGGTAGTCGCCCTCCCAGTGCTTGCCGGTCTGGAGGCTCGCATAGCCGCGCTCGGCAAGGAGGCGCGGCAAGCTCGGCAAATCGGCAATGAGGTGGGCGGCATTGCGATCGTTCGGCCGATTGGGCGAGGCATTGAACCAGATCCCGCTCTTGTGAGGATAGAGCCCGGTGAGAAGAATCCCGAGGGAAGGACGGCAGACGCTGCTGGGGACATACCCGTTCACAAAGCGCGCCGACTGCGCCGCGAGAGCATCGATGTTCGGCGTGTGGGCGACGGCGCTGCCCATGTAGCCATACTCGTTCCAGGGGTGATCGTCGGTGAGGAGAAAGACGATGTTGGGTGGTTTTTCGTCGGAGGCGGAACGGGTCTCCTGAGCCGGGAGAGCGACGGAAAAGAGGAGCAGGGACAGAAAGGCGAAAAAGCCGGTCGAAAGCGGTTGGAGTGAAATCATGGGGGGAATGCGGGCTGACCAGGCAGTGCAATGCCTGCGCGGGGCATTCGGCTCCGAGTCCGGAATTGGACAAAAAACTGCCGGAACGACTGAGAACCAAGCTTTCGCCTCCAAGGAGGGGCGGCGATAGGCTACCGCCCGCAGAGGCTTCGACGACGGTATCATACCGCCGCTCCTTGAAACTCACAAAAGAAACCGTTCCGCCCACCCGGCGCAGCCTTCCTCGCCGCGACGCACGCAGTTTCCGCCTCGGAACTCGGCGAGGAAGCGATGGGGCCGGGCAAAGGAGCTGTTGTCGTAAAGCAGAACCCTCGGCAATCGCTTCTCAATAGCACGTTCGAGATTGTCGAGGGAACGACGATAGCGCGCTTCCAGCTTCTCGGGAGGCACATCGTGTCCCCCCGCTGATACCCGGGTGCGAACCCTTTTGCGCGACAGGTCGCTGCTCTCGATGCCGATGTAGAGCAAGGTCACATCGAATCCCCGATCGACCGCGCTCGCGAGAACCCCGACCTTCTCGCCAACCGGATCCGAAAAGACGGTCTCGGTGATGAAACTCTCGCCTCGCTCGATGCATCCATCCCGAATCGCTGCGATCGTGCGCGCCGCTTCGTAGGCATCGATCCCGGTCTCGCGAGCGAGGATGTCGGCGTTCAGAAAGGGAAGGCCGAGAGACTTCAGGTTGGCCTCGTAGAAGGTCGACTTTCCCGCGCCGTTCGGCCCGGCGAGCATGACGAGCAGGGGCGCCTCCATCGTCGTCTATGGATCGGTGGATGCGATTTCGCCCGAGGTGTTCCGAATGATCTCCTGCGTGCGCCGCACCGCTTCCGGTGTCCCCACCCCTGCCAGCGCGGCATCTAGATCCGCCCGACCGACCTGCTTGATAGCGGATTCCGCCCGATAGGACAGCGTCGGCTCAAGAACCCGCCCGATCTGCGCCCAGTGCTCGATCTGTTGGGGCGGTGACCGATGAGATTCCACCGCCGCGGCTTCCGCAAACTCGGCCAATTCGTCGCTGATACGGATCGATTTACTCATGCTGACAATCTGTGGCAATTTACCACAAACGTCAACAGTGAGGGGAAGACATGGGATCCGATCTGATGCCGGGGTCTTCGACCCCCGGAAAGCGCACGCGAGGACAGGGGAACGTCCATTCCGAGGTCACAGACCTCTGCTACAGACCCGTCCATCAGCGGCAATCTTGCTCCCCACCTACGCCAGCATCTCCTTGAGCACATGCCCATGCACATTGGTGAGGCGCTGTTCGAAGCCGTTGTGGTAGTAGGTCAGCCGCGTGTGATCGAGGCCCAAGAGGTGCAGAATCGTGGCGTTGAAGTCGTAAACCGTGGCGGGCTTCTCGGCCGCCTTCCAGCCCAGCTCGTCGGTGCTGCCGTAGCTGAAACCGGGCTTCACTCCGGCCCCCATGAACCAGGCGGTGAAGCCTTCGATATTGTGGTCGCGACCCGTGCCGTTGGCCTGCATGAAGGGCAGGCGTCCGAACTCGGTGCACCAGACGACGAGAGTCTTCTCGAGCATGCCGCGCTGTTTCATGTCCTGCAGCATCGCGGCGGTGGGTTGATCGAAAATCTCGGCGTGGTTGCCGTGATTCTTCACGATCTCGGCGTGGCTGTCCCAGTTCGTACGACCGCCGTCGCCGGAGCCGCCGTTGAAGAGCTGCACGACGCGGACGCCCTTTTCGAGAAGCCGACGTCCCAGGAGGCAGTTGCGCGCATACTCGGCTTTCACCGTGTTGCTGCTCTTCGTGCCGTAGGCCTCGTGAATGAACTCCGGTTCCCCGGAAAGGTCGCACAGCTCGGGAATGGAAAGCTGCATCCGCCCGGCGAGTTCGAAGCTCGCGATGCGCGCGGCGAGATCGGTGTCGGCGGGGAAACGGGAGGCGTGTTTCTCGTTGAGTTGCTCCAGCAGGTCGCGGGCCCTGGCATTGCTTTTTCCATTCACGCCCGGAGGAGGTGTCAGGTTGCCCGGCGGCTGGTCGGCGGTGAAGGCCGTGCCCTGGAAGGAAGCGGGGAGAAACCCGGCACCCCAGTTGTTGTAGCCCGCCTGGGGACGCCCGCGCGGGTCGGCCATGGCGACGAAGCTGGGAAGCTGCTCGTTCTCGCTGCCGAGGGCGTAGGTCGTCCAGGCACCAAGGCTGGGGTAGCCCTCTAAGGTGTGGCCGGTGGAGAGGAAATTCTCCGCCTGGGTGTGGGCCGCGTTCGGTGCGTGAAGCGAATGCAGGAAGCACATGTCGTCCGCCATCCCGGCCAGGTTCGGAAAGAGATCGGACACCATTTTCCCGCTTTCCCCGCGCGGCTTGAATTCCCAGAAGGGTTTCGCCAAATCACCGATCGGGCCCTGGAAAGTCACCTTGGGCGCATTCGGCGGTGTCTTGCCGTGGTGCTTGTAGAGCTCCGGCTTGTAGTCGAAGGAATCGAGGTGGCTCACCGCCCCCGCGCAAAAGATGATCAATAGCTGCTCCGCCTTCGCGCCGTGATGACCACCACGTGGGTCGAAGGGCCGGGCTGGATCGATGACCGGTCGCCAGGGATCTCCCGGGAGGGTGCTCGCGAGGGCTCCGTTCTTTGCCAAAAGCATCGGAAGAGACAGCCCTCCCAACGTCGTGATGCCACCGCGAAGAAAATCGCGGCGGTGGAGAAGGCGTTGGCCGTGGCGGGAAAGTGGAGGGCTCATGCAGCGCATTCGGATGAGCGGGGAAAACTGGACTGGAATTTGGGAATCTATCCGTCGAAAGCCACCCGCATCAGATTCTCTGCACAGCTTCATAGGTTAAGAAAGAACTCTTTCTTTGGAATCAACCCGACGCCGCATTGAAAATACACATATTTATGTTTTAGTGCAAATATGCGGACGACAATTGATATCCCAGACGCCTTGTTTCGGCAACTGAAGGCCAGGGCCGCCTTGCGTGGGGAAACGCTCAAGGAATGTCTACTGCGAGCTGTCCGCGCCGAGCTGCGGGGTGACGGAGAGGGCGATGGCGTCTCGTCGCACGACGGAGCGCGACGGATCAAGCTCCCGCTCGTCGAGTCGAAGGAGGAGTCCTACGACCTTTCCCCGAAACGGGTGACCGAAATCCTGGAGAAGGAAGATCTTGAACTGCTTGCCGGACATTAACGTGTGGCTTGGGTTGACCTTCTCGGCCCACCCCCACCACTCCGCTGCGGTTGCCTGGTTCGATGGGTTGGATTCCGGTGTGACCTGCGGTTTTTGCCGGATGACGCAGCAGGGGTTTCTCCGCCTCGCGTCGAATCCCAAGGCCTTCGAATCCGACGCGCTTTCGCTCCCGGACGCGTGGAATGCGTTCGACACGCTGATGAGTGATGAGCGAGTCACCTTCGAAAACGAACCTCCCGCCGTCGAGGCAGCGTGGCGGCAACTCACTCGCGAAGAGTCGTCTTCGCCGAAGATTTGGAACGATGCATTTCTTGCCGCCTTCGCGAATACGGCCGCATTGGAATTGGTCACTTTCGATCGAGGTTTCCAGCGGTATCCGGGGCTTTCGTTGCGTCTCTTGGAGTCCTGAACTCGCTTTTGCTGACCGGGGCAGAGCTTGTCACCTGTAGAACAGGGTCAAGCAGAAGACCGAACAGGGTTGGGTTGGCGATTCAACCGGGTTCGATCCATGATTTCCAACGAGCGGCGGATCATGCCTCACTGCAGAAACAGAAACTCGTTCGTGTTGAGCAAGGCGCGGGCGGCAGTGGCGAGGGAGTCGTCCCGAATCACGTTAGCGATCAGTTCGCGCTCCTCCGGCGTCGGGAAGCGGGAGAAGGCGGTGAGCACGAGTCGGTCGGCCAGTTCACCCGGGCCTGCGGTTTCCCCGGTCTCGGATTTGACCCGCTCGGCGAGGGCGACGGATTGCTCGTGGGTGAAGGCGCCGTTGAAGAGATTGAGCGCCTGCAGTGGCGTGGTCGAATCACTTCGTTTCGCCCTGACCTGACCACAATCAGGCACGTCGAAGACCTTGAACATCCCGTCGTCGGCGGCCCGCATCTTCTGCATGTAAATCATGCGGCGGTTGGCTTCATCACCGAGTTCCGCCTTCGGTTTCCATTCCCCGAAGTTGGGTTTCTTCTGATACACGTTGAAGCCGGGACCGCCCATGGTGAAGTCGAGCTTGCCCGCCGTCGCGAGGAGACTGTCGCGAATGGCTTCGGCTTCGAGTCGCCGCGGGGGAAAGCGCCAGAGGAGGCGGGTGTTCGGATCCTCCTTCATCGCGGCTTCGTTCGGAGCACTGGACTGCCGGTAGGTCGCGGAAGTCAGGATGAGACGGTGGAGTTGCTTGACCGACCAGCCGTTTTCCATGAACTCGGCCGCGAGCCAGTCGAGCAGTGCGGGATGGCTGGGACGCTCGCCCTGGGTGCCGAAGTCGCCGGGCGTCGAGACGAGTCCGATTCCGAAGTGGTGATGCCAGATCCGGTTCACCGCGACGCGGGCGGTGAGTGGGTTTTCCTCGCTCGCAATCCACTCGGCGAGGGCGAGGCGCCGCTCCTTCTCCGGGCTGTCCGGGTCGAGTTCGTAGCTGGCGATGACGGAGAGACTGCTTGGCGGAACCTGGTGCCTCGGCTGCTGGGGATCTCCGCGGTGGAAGAAGAAGGTGGGACCGGGTTGCTCGAAACTCCCGGCAAAGACCTGCGGCCCCTTCTTGAGGACGGGCAGTTGTTTCTCCAGCTTCTCCAGGTCTTCTTCGAGGTAACGGCGCTGGTCGATCTCGGCCATGGTAAGTCCTTCCTCGCGGGTGCGGCTCACCACCGTGGTCCACTCACCCGGCTCCATCGCGACGTCGATCCTGTAATCGGTTGCGAGGCGAACCGCATGTGCCTTGGCATTTCTCTTCGCGAGATCCCGATTGCGGCTCCAGGTGACCTGATTCACCTTGACGGGAGTGGCGAGTTCGATCTGCACCCAGTTGTCGGGCGTGGGGCGCTTCACCGAGATCCATTCGGACTTCTTGCCGAACTTGCCGTCGTTCAGCACCTCGTCGGCTCCGCTCTGGGGCCAGGCTCCGGAGGAAGTCGCCTTTGCTCCACGGCGCACGAGGCCCACGTTCTGCGGGCGACCACCTTCCGGGGTGTGGTAGACCTCGACCTCGTCGAAAGCGGCGCCGTTGCGCTTTGCATCCGTTTCAAACACCGTGATGCGGACATACTTCGCCTTCACCGGCGGGAAGTGTTCGTGAGTGCGGTCGCCTGCCGAATGACGCCACGAGGGAAACCGGCCGAGTTGCTGCCTCGTTTCCTGGATCTCTCGCTCGGTCGCCTGGATCTGGTCGAGGCGATCGTCGTCGCCCTCCTTGCGCCAGAGACGATCACCGTATTGCACGCCTTCGAAGGTGGCGACCAGTCCGTAGTAGTCGTCCATGCTGACGGGATCGAACTTGTGATGGTGACAGCGTGCGCAACTGATCGTCAGTCCTAACATGGACACCCCGACATTCTGCACGATCTCGTCGAGGCTGTTGTAGCGCGCCAACTTGATCTGGACCGGTTCCTGACCGACCTCCGCCGGGGTCGCGAGCGGAGCGGTCACGAGAAAACCGGTTGCGGGATCGACGCCGAAATGATCGCCCGCGATCTGTTCCTCGAGAAACTGGTCCCACGGCTTGTCCGCATTGAGCGATGCGATGACGTAATCCCGATAGGGCCAGGCGTTGGGCCGGATCGAATTGTATTCGTAGCCACGCGTGTCGGCGTAGCGGATCACGTCGAGCCAGTGCTGGGCCCAGCGTTCGCCATATCGATCCGAGGCGAGCAGCTCATCGACGAGCTTGCGATAGATCTCGTCGGTGGGGCGTTCGTCCTCGACGAAGGCGATTACTTCTTCCGGTGCCGGCGGAAGCCCGGTAACCGCGAGCGAGGCGCGCCGGATGAGGGTGGCCCGATCGGCTTCGGGCGATGGCTCGAGCCCGCTCGCCGCGAGCGTCTCCGCGACGAAGGCATCGATCGGATTGCCGCTCTCCCTGCCGGTGACCGTGGGGACCTCCGGCTTCACGACCGGCTGGAGCGACCAGTGATCGCTGGAAATTTCCCTAGACGGCTTTTCGGCCATCTGTCCCGGCCACTCGGCCCCGTCCTCGATCCAGCGAGTCAGAAGATCGATCTGTTCCGCCGTGAGCGGGTCGCCTTTGGGAGGCATCGCCATGTCGGGATCGTCACCCCGCACCGTTTCGAGGAGAAAGCTTTCCGCCGGTTTCCCCGGCACGAGCGCCGGCAGTCCATAGTCTCCACCCCGCATCAGCGAGGCGCGCTGGTCCACGCGCAGGCCGGACTTCTGCTTGTCCGGCCCATGGCAGTCGAGGCAGTTCTCGGACAGGATCGGCTCGATGTCGCGGGCGTAGTCGACCGGCGCAGCGGTGGCGTGACCAGCCGCAAAAGCAAGAAAGAGACAGAAGGTCGATCCGGAAAGCGAGGGCTTCATTGAGAAGCATTCGGGTCGCGGAGAAACTCTGGACACGAATCTCCCGTTCGGGTTCCCGGAAACCGTCGTTTCCCGGCGCCGCACAGCGTTCCCGGGAGGCCGGCGGCTAAGGAGCTTCTGCCGATCACGCCCCCAAGAGTTCGTTCAAATTTCCGTCGCTCGAGGCAAAGGCGTCGGCCTCCACCCCCATGGCCTGGAGCATGGTCACGAAGAGATTGCAGAGCGGCGTGTTGTCGTCGCGGTCGAAGGCGAGATGGCCCCCGTGTTTCAACCCGCCACCTGCGAGGAGGATGGGCAGGTTGGTCGCGTTGTGGATGTTGGCGTCGCCGAGGTTGCTGCCGAAAAGGGTCATGGTACGGTCGAAGAGATTCGATCCCGCTTCCGATTTCTCCGCGAGCCGGCGGAAGAAGTCGCGCAAAACGTGCATCTGGCGGCGATCGACCCGTTCGAGCTGGGCGATCTTGTCCCTGGCCTGCCCATGGTGGCTGAGGTTGTGGTAGCCGTTGAGCGATTTCTCCTCCTCGCTGATCTCGAAGACCGGAGTGGCGAAGCCGTCCACCATGAGCGTGACGATGCGGGTCGAGTCGCTCTCGAAAGCGAGTTGCGCCATTCGCAGCATGAGGTCGAACTTTTCGAAAAACTTCGCCTTGTCGAGAATGTCCTCAGGGGCTTCCACTTCGGTGGTGGGCTTGGGTTTCTGCTCCCACTCGCCCGCGACGTGAAGTCGTTCCTCCAGTTCCCGCACCGAGGTGAAATACTGGTCGATTCGCTCCCGGTCATCGCTCCCGAGATCGCGCTGGAACCGGCGGAGGTCGTCGGAAACGGTATCGAGGATGCTGCCCCGCTCCTCGAGGCGTCGGAGCTGGTGCTGCACTTCTTTCGGGCTGCCCTGGACGAACATGCGGCGAAACAACTCGGAAGGCTTGTCCTCGGCGGGCAGGAGCACCCCGTCGCGGGTCCAGGAGAGGCTGCGGTTCGCCTTGTCGATGTTGACCCCAAGATTGAGCGTCGGAAAGCGGGTCTGCTGCCCGAGGTGCTCGAAGGCGAACTGGTCGAGCGAGATCGTATTGCGGAAGCCGCTGCCCGTCGGGTCCTTCGCCGCGGTGAGAAAGCAGTTCTCGGTGGAATGCCCGCCCACCACGGCCGGATGGGAAAGACCGCTGCAGACGGAGAACTTCTCGCGAAAATCGCGCAGTTCCGTGAGGTAGGGCGAAAGCGTGTAGTCCGGGCCGCGGTCTTCGGGAAAGAAATGCCAGGGCAAGACGCCGAGGTTGTTCGAGATCAGCAGCATCCGGCGCGGCGGTTCCGCCGGGGAGCGGCCGAAGGCGGTAGCGGCGAACCGGTCGAGAATGGGCAGGCTCAGGGTCACACCGAGACCGCGCAGGAAGCGGCGGCGGGTGCTACGTAGCGGCGGCG